>JAEZIZ010000063.1 GCA_023415915.1 Bacillota bacterium
GTGTTCGACCGTGGGGGATACCTCTACACGGGCAGGGTGCAAAAGTTGGCAGACGGCGCCAGGGAAGCCGGGCTCAAGTTTTAAAAGGAGGTTTGTCTGGTGCAGAAAAACGACGCATTTTCAAAAGGTGACAATAGAGTCGAAGGAAAAGAGCAGCGCGGTTCGCGCAGGCCGTTCCGCAAGGAAGAAGAATCCGAATTTAAGGAGAAGCTCGTTTACGTCAACCGCGTTGCAAAGGTCGTAAAAGGCGGACGCAACTTCAGGTTTACGGCGCTCGTAGTAGTGGGCGATGAAAAAGGAAGGGTCGGCGCAGGCCTCGGCAAAGCTGCCGAGATACCCGAAGCTATCTCCAAAGCGGTGCAGAAAGCAAAACGCAGCATGATAAACGTGCCTATAGTCGGTACGACGATACCTCACGAGGTAATAGGCGTGTTCGGGCGCGGCAAGGTGCTGCTGCTGCCGGCAAGCGAAGGAACAGGCGTTATCGCAGGCGGCCCCGCGCGCGCGGTTTTGGAGCTCGCGGGCGTTAAGGATATAAAGACGAAGTCCCAAGGGTCCAATACGCCCACTAACTGCGTGAAAGCCACGATAGAGGGCTTAAAGGCTTTAAAGACTGCGGAAGAATACGCAAGGCTTCGCGGCATAAGCGTCGAGCAGCTTAAGTAGGAGGGTCATAATGGCGAAGATCAAGATACAGCTCATAAAAAGCCCCATAGGCTGCCCAAAGCACCAGAAGGCGACAGTAACGGCTCTGGGCCTTGGCAAGTTGAATTCTGTCGCAGAGCATGAGGACAACGATTGCATACGGGGAATGATAAACAAAGTTTCGCACCTTGTTAAGGTGCTGGACGCTAAGGAGGGCAAATAATCGTGAAACTGAACGAATTAAAGCCGGCTCCGGGCTCCAGAAAGGCAAAAAAGCGCGTTGGCAGGGGCATAGGCTCCGGAATGGGCAAGACTTCCACGCGCGGCCAGACGGGGCAGAACAGCAGAAGCGGCGGCGGTAAAGGCCCGGGATTCGAAGGCGGACAGATGCCGCTTTCAAGACGGCTCCCGAAAAGAGGCTTTACAAATATATTTGCAAAAGAATACTCGATAGTTAACGTAGGGGACTTGAACCGCTTCGAGGACGGCACCGAAGTAACGGCAGAGCTGCTTAAAAAAGAGAGGCTCGTGCGGCAGGTCCTGGATGGCGTAAAGATACTCGGAAACGGCGAGATAACTAAAAAACTTACTGTAAAAGCTGCGAAATTCACGAAGACAGCCACTGAAAAGATAGTGGCGGCCGGTGGAACGGCAGAGGTGGTAGAGTAATGTTCAGTACGCTCCGAAACGCATGGAAGGTCCCGGATATCAGGAAAAAAATGCTCTATACGGTGATGATGCTTCTTGTTTACAGGGTAGGAGCGCATGTACCTGTACCGGGCATAGACGCCGCGATAGTAGGCGAGACGATAGGGGCAAGCACGTTCGGGCAGTTTCTTAACCTGTTCAGCGGCGGCCTTTCAAACTTTTCGCTGTTTGCATTAGGCATAACGCCGTACATCACGGCGCAGATAATAGTGCAGCTTTTGACGATGGCCATTCCGGCGCTCGAGAGGATGCAGAAGGAAGGGCCTGAAGGCAGGAAAAAGCTTGCGTCCATCACCCGCTACGCGGGCGTAGGGCTGGGCCTTGTGCAGGCGATAAGCATGATGCTGTGGTTCGGCAACAGGGCAATAATAAAAACAGGTACGCCGTTGATACTGACGCAGATTACTATAGTTATGTGCCTTACGGCCGGCACGGCGCTCATCATGTGGATAGGCGAGAAGATAACGGAAAACGGCGTGGGCAACGGAGTGTCGCTGCTGATCTATATAAGCATAATTTCTGCAATTCCAGGCGCGGGCGCAAGGCTCATCGCGGCCGCCGGCGTTGAGGGAAGCGGCACGACATATTTTACTCCTGTTATACTGCTCATTGCCGCGATAGCTGTTATAGTAGCCATTACGTTTATCGACATGGGCGAGCGCAGGATACCCGTTCAGTACGCCAAGCGCGTAATAGGCCGCAAGATATACGGCGGGCAGTCGACGCATATACCTATGAAGATCAACCAGTCGGGAGTGCTGCCGCTTATATTCGCGATGACGCTGCTGCAGTTCCCGCAGATGATAGCGCAGCTTATAA
This sequence comes from Bacillota bacterium, assembly GCA_023415915.1. Taxonomy (GTDB): domain Bacteria; phylum Bacillota; class Clostridia; order Christensenellales; family SZUA-584; genus DTFZ01. Next base: position 2,173 of record JAEZIZ010000063.1, read on the forward strand.
ACGGCGCAGACGAGGCAAAAAATGCTGCCTACGAAGCTGTAATGGGGCCCAATACCGTGCTGTATATTGTATTAAACGCGCTGCTTATATTCTTCTTCACGTTCTTCTATTCGCAGGTGTCGTTCAACACCGTTGAAATAGCAAAGAACATGCAGCAGAACGGCGGGTTCATACCGGGAATACGCGCGGGCAAATCCACGACTGAATACCTGCAGAAGATACTCATGCGTATCACGTTCTTCGGTGCGATATTCCTTGCGCTTATAGCGGCGGTGCCTATGGGGCTGAGCGCGATAGCCAAATTCAGTTTGGGATTCGGCGCTACGAGCTTGCTCATTATGGTGAACGTTGCGCTTGAAACGACGAAACAGCTGGAGTCGCATCTTATGATGAGGCACTACAAGGGCTTTTTGAAATAAGGGGTAGTTATGAAACTTATGTTTGTCGGACCGCCGGGAGCGGGAAAGGGAACGCAGGCTGCAAGGATAGCCGCGAGATATGGAATACCTCACATATCCACCGGCGACATGCTGAGGGAAGAAGTTAAGAACTTAACGCCGCTGGGAAAAGAGGCCAAGAAGTACATGGACGCAGGCGCATATGTGCCTGACGACGTGATAATCGCAATGGTGAAGGAACGCGTTTCCAAGCCGGACGCAAAGAACGGGTTCATACTCGACGGTTTTCCGAGAACGGACGTTCAGGCTGAAGCTCTCGAACAGTTCGCATCATTAGACGCGGTTATCAACATAGTGGTGCCCGACGACAAACTGATACACAGGATGTGCGGGCGCAGGGTATGCAGCAAGTGCGGCGCGACGTACCATGAGTCGATGCTTGAGGATATAAACAAATGCCCGCGCTGCTCAAGCGCTCTGTATGTGCGAGACGACGACAAGGAAGAAACGGTCAAAAAGCGCATTGCCGTCTACAAAGAAAAGACGCAGCCGCTTATAGACTACTACACCAACAAAGGCATACTGCACGACATAATAGGGTCGGGCGGTATAGACGACATAACCGAAACGATAATTGCCGTACTGAATGAGGGGACACAACCGAGCCGTGAGGCTTGATTGGTAAAAGATAAATGATAATTTTAAAGTCGGCGCGTGAGATTGAGTCAATGAAAGCCGCGGGAGCCATAGCGGCCGAATGCCACAAGCTGGTAGGAGATGCGATACGCCCCGGCGTTACCACGGCCGAACTCGACAGGATTGTACGCAGGCATATCGAAAAGAGCGGGGCCGAGCCGTCGTTTTTGGGATACATGGGTTATCCCGCGACGATAAACGCTTCGGTAAACGACGAGGTCGTACACGGCATACCGGGGGAGCGCGAGCTCAAAGAGGGCGATATAGTAAGCATCGACCTGGGCTGCAAGTACAAGGGTTATCACAGCGACTGCGCGAAAACGTACGCGGTAGGCAATATAACTCCCGAAGCTCAGCGGCTCATAGACGTGACGAAAGCGTCGTTTTATGCAGGAATGAAGCAGTTCCAGCAGGGAAAGCGACTATGCAATTTATCGGCGGCGGTGCAGCAGACGGCTGAAGCCGCGGGGTTTTCGGTAGTACGCGAGCTTGTGGGGCACGGAATAGGCCAGAGGCTTCATGAAGAGCCCAATGTTCCCAACTTCGTAAGCCGGTACAAAGGCCCGAGGTTGGAAGTGGGCATGGTGCTCGCAATAGAGCCGATGATAAACTACGGCGCGAAAGAGACGTACACGAAATTAGACGGGTGGACGGTCTGCACAAAGGACGGAAGCCTTTCGGCGCATTACGAACACACCGTCGCTTTGACGGAAAACGGCCCGGAGATCCTTACAGGGGTCTAGACGGAAGGGGGAAAAACATGGTTGAGTATCCCGTGGAAGTCGGCCGGCTGGCCGAGTCGAAGGCCGGCAGGGACAAAGGTAAGATATTCATGATATTGGATATAATAGATGAACAGTATGTGCATATAACCGACGGCAAATTAAGGCCGAAAGACAGGCCGAAGAAAAAGAAGCTGAAGCACTTAAAGCTTTTGCCTGAGGTGCTGGAGGGGATCGCGGGAAAGCTGAAAGAGGGAACAAAGGTCTTTGATGCGGAGATACGCAGTGCGATAAAATCTAGCAATAGCTGTGACGGCGCGTAAAGGGGGAAGCGATTTGTCAAAAGGCGACGTGATAGAGATGGAAGGCAGGGTTACGGAAGCGTATCCGAATGCCGTGTTCGAGGTGGAACTGGAAAACGGGCATAAAGTGCTCGCGCATATATCCGGGAAGCTAAGGATGCACTACATCAGGATACTTCCGGGAGATAAGGTTACGGTTGAGATTTCTCCCTACGATTTGAAACGCGGCCGCATTACATGGCGCGGCAAGAGCTGATAAAAACGGCGTACCCGGCATGAGGGTGTACTAAGGAGGTATAGCAAAATGAAAGTAAGGCCATCGGTAAAACCGATATGTGAAAAATGCAAGGTTATCAAGAGGGACGGCAAGGTAATGGTTATCTGCAAAAACCCCAAGCATAAGCAGACCCAAGGTTAATGTTGTAAACAGGATGCCTGTACGGATGCGGCTGGCCGGGAAAACCCGGAATCCGTACTTCTATATAAAATTATTCGGAGGTAAAATAAGTGGCACGTATATCCGGCGTTGATTTGCCAAGAGACAAAAGGGTCGAGATCGGCCTGACGTATATATACGGCATCGGGCTAAAGACTTCCCAAAGCATTTTGGAAGCGACTGGCGTCAACCCCGACACGAGGGTTAAAGACCTTACCGAGTCGGAAGTCAGCAAGCTAAGAGAATATATCGATAAAAACATGAAGGTGGAAGGCGACCTGCGGCGCGACACGACGATGAACATTAAAAGGCTCATCGAAATAGGCTGCTATCGCGGCATACGCCACCGCAAAGGTCTGCCCGTAAGAGGACAGAACACTAAACAGAACGCACGCACAAGAAAAGGCCCGAAGCGTACCGCGGGCGGCAAGAGAAAGTGAGGATAGCCGATGGCTACACCAAAAAAGATAGTCAGAAAACGCAGGGAAAAGAAGAACATCGAACGCGGCCAGGCGCATATCCGCGCTTCGTTTAACAACACGCTTGTAACGGTAACCGACACGGCGGGCAACGCCATATCGTGGGCGAGCGCAGGCGGCCTTGGTTTCAGAGGCTCGAGAAAGAGCACGCCGTTTGCAGCTCAGATGGCAGCCGAAAAGGCAGCCACCGCCGCAATGGAACACGGGCTCAGGTTCGTCGACGTTTATGTAAAGGGGCCGGGCTCGGGACGTGAAGCCGCTATACGCGCTTTGCAGACCGCAGGGCTTGAGATTAGCCTCATAAAAGACGTGACGCCTATTCCGCACAACGGATGCCGTCCGCCCAAACGCAGGAGAGTATAAGGAGGATTCATATATATGGCTAGATATACAGGCTCCGTTTGCCGTCTGTGCCGCAGGGAAGGCTGCAAGCTGTTCTTAAAAGGCGACAGATGCTATTCGGGAAAATGCTCGGTTATAAAGCGCCCCACACCGCCGGGAGAAGCGGTTAAAGGCAGGAAGAAGACGTCCGAGTACGGAGTGCAGCTCCGTGAAAAGCAGAAGGTTAAAAGGCTTTACGGTATGCTCGAATCCCAGTTTGAGAAATATTACAACATTGCCGAGCGCATGAAGGGCAAGACGGGCGAAAACCTGCTCAGGCTCTGCGAGTCGAGGCTCGATAACGTCGTATACCGTTTAGGGCTCGGGGATTCGCGTGCGCAGGCGAGGCAGATAGTGCTGCACGGTCATATACTCGTAAACGGCAAGAAGGTGGACATTCCGTCCTATCAGGTTGCGGAAGGCGACGAGATAACCGTTAAGAAATCGTCCGCCGACACGGAAAGGTTCAAGGAGATAAGGGAGAGCGAAGCGCGCCCGATGCCCAGCTGGCTTACTATGGATAACGCAAACCTTACAGGCAGGGTCGTCGCGGTTCCGTCGAGAGAGGATATCGACCTGACTATAGAAGAGCACCTCATCGTCGAGTACTATTCGAAGTAACAGGCTTAAAAGCGGTTGCCCTCGATTCTATAAGACTATAACGGGAGGGTTATATATGTTAGAGATAGAAAAGCCAAATATACAGTGCGTTGAAAAGTCGCCCGACAATAAATATGCCAAATTCGTGATGGAGCCGCTGGAGCGCGGCTTCGGGTCTACGCTTGGCAACAGCTTAAGGCGCGTGCTGCTTTCGTGCCTGCCCGGCGCGGCCGTTACGAGGATAAGGATAGACGGCGTGCTGCACGAGTTTTCCACGATAGAAGGCGTAAGCGAAGACGTCGTGAACATAGTGCTCAACTTAAAGCAGCTTGCGGTGAAGATGTACGTTAACGAACCAAAGACGCTGACTATTGACGCACGCGGTCCTAAAGAAGTTACCGCGGCGGATATATCGGTGGATTCGGACGTGGAGATACTAAACCCCGAGCTGCATATAGCCACATTGGACAAGGGCGCCAGCATTTATATGGAGATTACGGTGGAGAAAGGGCGCGGCTACGTGCTGGCGGACAGGAACAAGCTGCCCGATATGCCGATAGGCGTAATACCCGTAGACTCGCTGTTCACGCCGGTAAGGAAGGTAAACTTCAACGTCGAGAGTACGCGCGTTGGCCAGTCCATCGACTACGACAAGCTGGCGATAGAATTATGGACTAACGGCACGATATCGCCCGACGAGGCGGTGTCGCTCGCGGCGAAGATAATAAGCGAGCATCTTGCACAATTCGTGGCGTTAACCGACCATGTGCAGAACGTGGAGATAATGGTTGAGCCCGAGGAAGACAAGAAGGAAAAGGTGCTCGAGATAACGATAGAAGAGCTCGACCTCTCTGTGCGTTCTTACAACTGCTTGAAGCGCGCGGGCATAAACACGGTAGAAGAGCTCATAAAGCGCAACGAAGAAGAGATGATGAAGGTAAGAAACTTGGGGCGCAAGTCGCTCGAAGAAGTGCAGCAGAAGCTCGCTACCTTAGGGCTCTCGCTGCGCATGGACGACTAAAGCACGTTCCCTAAACGCTGTGGTTTTGGGGTACAAATCAGTACGGGGTCCCCGGCAAGACGGAAAGGCTTGATGGGGTGTAAATCAGGAGGCTAAAATGGCTGTATACAGAAAGCTTAACATGAAAAACGATCAAAGGCAGGCGGCGCTGAGGAACCTTGTTTCCAGCCTGTTATGGCACGGCAGAATAGAGACGACCGAAGCGCGGGCTAAAGAAGCAAGGCGCATCGCCGAAAAGCTTATAACGCTTGCCGTCAGAGAATACGCGAACGACTTAAAAGTAGTCAAAAAGGTTGCCGACGGCGATGCCAAGGTAAAGAAGGAGTTTACGAACGACTCGCCTTCCAAGCTTGCCGCGAGAAGGCGCATAATGAAGTACGTTTACGATATACCCGAGCCGAAGCAGGAAAAGGAAAGCAAGTTTAACTACAAGAAGCGCGCGGGTGAAGTCAACCATCCTCTCGTGGAGAAGATGTTCCGCGAATACGGCCCTAAGTACTACAAGCGCGCTCAGGATTTAGGCCAGGGCGGCGGATACACGCGTATCATAAAGAAAGGCCCGAGGCGCGGAGACGCGGCCGAGATCGTCATATTAGAGCTCGTATAAAAAGTTCACAGATAATTAAACGCATTAAAAAGGCTTTGGAAGTTGTTTTCAGAGCCTTTTAGTGTATAATGGGAGAAAAAGCAAAAAGAAAGAAGGCTACAATGGGGATAGTTGAGGCCGAAGACGTAAAGTATTCGTATACCGGCGAAAACTCAATAAGCCTTGCGCTGGCGGGAGTGACGCTCTCCGTCAAAAAAGGGGAGTTCGTAGCAATAATAGGGCATAACGGCTCGGGCAAGTCTACTTTCGCGCGCCTTATTAACGCGCTTTACCTGCCCGAATCTGGCACGCTTAAGGTCAACGGAATGGATACGAAAGATGAAGGCAGCGTGTGGGATATAAGGAAATGCTGCGGCATGGTATTCCAGAACCCCGACAACCAGATAGTCGCGACCATTGTGGAGGAGGACGTGGCGTTCGGCCCCGAGAACCTGGGCGTTCCGCCAAAGGAGATACGCGAGCGTGTGGATGCGGCGTTGGAGCAGGTAGGCATGGGCGATTACAAGGAGCGTGCGCCGCATATGTTATCGGGCGGGCAGAAGCAGCGGGTGGCTATAGCGGGCGTGCTCGCCATGCACCCTGATATCATAGTGTTCGACGAGCCTACGGCGATGCTCGATCCGGAGGGCAGGGCGGAGGTTCTCGAAACGATAAAGGCGCTCAGCGCGCAAGGCAAGACGATAATATATATAACACATTACATGGAAGAGGCGCTGCTGGCGGACCGCGTTTGCGTAATGACGGGCGGGAGGATAACGCTTTCGGGAACGCCGCGCGAAGTGTTCGCTAACGAGCAGGCAATAAAAGAGGCGGGGCTGAGTTTTCCGCCGCATATAGAGCTTTACCACAGGCTGAAGGCGCGCGGGTTTGAACTCGGCGAGTGCCCTATGACTGTGGAGGAACTGGTGGAAAAGCTATGCCGATAGAACTTAATAACTTAAAATACACATATATGCCGGGAACGCCGTTTGAGACGACGGCAATAGAGGGCTTGAGCCTTAGAATAGAGGACGGCGAGTTTCTGGGGCTTATAGGCCAGACGGGCTCGGGCAAGACTACGCTTATTGGCCTGATGGCGGGGCTGCTTAAACCAACGGAAGGCACCGTCATTATTAACGGCGAGGACATAAACAAAAAGGGCTATGACAGAAAAGCACTAAGGAGACACATAGGCGTCGTGTTCCAGTACCCTGAGCACCAGCTGTTTGAAGAGACGGTGTATAAGGACATAGCTTTTGGCCCAATTAAGACGGGTGTGCCCGAAGGCGAGATAGAGCAAAGGGTTAAGCGCTCTATGGAGCTTATGGAGCTGGATTATGAGGGTATAAAGGACTTGTCGCCTTTTGAGCTGTCGGGCGGGCAGAAGAGAAGAGTAGCTATTGCGGGCGTGCTCGCCGTGAACCCGAAGGTGCTAATACTCGACGAGCCGGTGGCGGGGCTCGACCCTAAAGGCAGGCTGCATCTTATGCAGCTTATAGGCAGGCTCAATGCCGAAGGCGTGACTATTATAATGATAACGCACTCTATGGACGACCTCGCGGAGAACGCCAAAAGGGTAGTTGTGCTTTCAGGAGCGAACGTAATTATGGACGATGAGCCGAGCAGCATATTCCTGCGCGAGAAAGAGATAAAGGATGCAGGGCTCGCGCTGCCCGCGGTGGCCGAGATTGCGGCTCAGCTTCGCGCAAAAGGCTGGGACATACCGAAAGAGGTAATAAAGCTCTCGGAGCTGGAGGAATGCCTGGTGCGGATAGCGGGGAAAAAGCAATGATAAAGAACGTAACGCTGGGACAGTACTTCCCGGGAGATTCCGTAATACACAGGATGGACCCAAGGGTAAAGCTTTTGCTCGTAATAGCCATTATAGTGCTCATATTCCTCGTAGACACGCTTATTGGCAACCTTGTAGTGTTTGCGTTTCTGCTGTTTATTATAATTGTGTCGCGCGTTAGCTTTAAGCTCGTGCTTCGCAGCTTAAAGCCGCTGTGGTTTATAATACTGCTGGCGATAGTACTCAACACGTTTTTCTATTCGGGCGGCACGGAGCTGTTTTCCTGGTGGATATTTCGAGTATCCAGGGAAGGGCTGATAAACGCTGCGCGGCTCGCGGCGAGGCTTATATTCCTGATAACGGCGACCACGATGCTTACTTTAACTACGTCGCCGATATCGCTTACGGACGCTTTGGAGCGGCTGATGCGGCCGCTTAAAGTAGTGCGCTTTCCAGTGCACGAGCTCGCGATGATGATGACGATAGCGATGCGCTTTATACCTACGCTGCTTGAGGAGACGGATAAGATAATGAAGGCGCAGACGGCGAGGGGCGCGGAGTTTGACAGCGGCAGCATACTAAAGCGCGCGGCGGGGATGGTACCCATACTCGTGCCGCTGTTTGTAAGCGCATTCCGGCGCGCGGACGAGCTTGCTTTCGCGATGGAGTCGCGCTGCTACCACGGCGGCGAGGGCAGGACGCGCATGAAGGTGATGCATATGCATGCAAGAGACGCCATCGCTTCTGCTATAGTCGCAGGGCTGATAGTATTCGCGGCGCTGGGTTATTAATAGATATAAATGCCATGCAGGCAAACAGGTATTGATGGCGCCGTTTAAGGCGCCCTTTCTTTTCCTGCCGAACTGGTGTAAAATAAAAAGACAATCGCGGGCTTAAGATGCCTGTGTGCGAAACGTGAGATACGAACTCGCAGTGCGGTGCATAAAGGGCGAATGAGCGGGCCATGAATACATAACGCTTTCTGGTAACAGTGAAGGAGCAGGTCTCCTAAAGGGAGGCAGATATGCGCGTCAAACTGATAATAGAATACGAAGGCACTAACTATTCAGGCTGGCAGCGCCAGACGAACGGCGTTTCCGTGCAGGAAATGCTGGAACAGGCTTTTTTTAAAGCGTCGGGCGAGAAAGTTACGATACACGGCGCGGGCAGGACGGACGCGGGCGTGCACGCGGAAGCGCAGGTGGCGCATCTTGACACGAACTGCACCATACCGGCGAATAAGATAAGCTACGCTATGAACATGCTGCTGCCCGCCGACATACGCGTTAAGCAGTCGATGGAAGTGGACGGGGATTTTCACGCGAGGTTTTCGGCCAAGGCGAAGACATACAGATACACGTTTTACAACGACACGCACGCGTCGGCTATTTACCGCAACACTACTACGCACATACACGGCAAGCTCGACATACCGGCGATGAAGGCGGCCGCGGCGTTCATACGGGGTACGCACGACTTTGCATGCTTCTGTTCGAGCGGCAGCGAAGTTAAGGACACCGTGCGCACTATACACAGGCTGGAGATAACTTATAAGGAGCCGTTTTTGTATATAGACGTGACGGGTTCCGGGTTCCTTTACAATATGGTGCGCATTATAGCGGGTACGCTTATTGACGTGGGGCTTAAAAAGATATCTCCGGAGTACGTAAAAGAGATAGTGAGCGGCAAAGACAGAACTCTGGCAAGCGCTACAGCGCCGGCCAGAGGACTTACGCTAAAGGAAGTATATTATACGCCGTTTCCCAGCATCATGGCATGACTTCGCACGAAGGGAATATTATCTCTCCGCCTCTGTTCTTGAACGTAACATAGTCAAATGTTGACTTCGTAATGAATACCGCCGAGTCGATTATTATCTTTACTCCGGGGTAGACGCATTTCGTAGCGTTTACGCGTCCGCCGCTCGCACGGGAGAGTATTTCTTCATACGAGGCCAGTTCATCGACTGCTTCGTTATACTGCTGTTCAATCTGTTCCCTTGAATCTAATACCTTCTGCCGCATCGCAAGCCGGTCGGGCGAGAGCCCCGACGAAGGCAGGCGCGACAGGCTGTCTATCTTCATCAGCTGCGCTTTAAGCTGTGTGCGCCGCGTATCGGCTTCCACGTATTTTGCCCGTATCTCGGGAGCGACTCCAAGCTCTATTACCATCGGGTCGTACGAAGGCGAGCCTATCATGTTAGCCGTTACTTCCTTGCCCGCCCTTATATGGCCGCCTATTATCTTTCCCCATTTGCCCTTCATCGTAATAGAGTTACCTGCGAGCATATTGCAGTGCACGATATAATCGGATACTATATTGCCTCTGGCCTCTACGGTGCAGTTTTCCATGAACTTGGCAACTATGTTGCCGCCGGCAATAAGCTTGCCTACGTCCTGCCCCTTAATGCCGTTTTTAAGTATTATATCCTTTGAGGAAATCAGCGTCGCGCCTTCCACGTAACCGCTGACCTCTATGGAGCCCGACGCCTGTACCGTAAGCCCTGTGATAACGTTACCGCGTATAATGACGTCGCCCTCAAACTTGATATTTCCGACGCTCATGTCCACGTCGCCCGGTATTTTGTATATGTCGGATACTTCCACTCTTCCGTTTATAAAGTCTATCCTGCCGCTCTTTGCCGCCAGCAGGCACTGGCCGTCCTCGGAAACGCGTGTGTTCTTGCCCGCGGGAAGCTTAGGTTCCAAGCCCGGTTTTGCGGGTATTGCTTCGCCCTTTACCGTGCAGCCGTCTTCGCCCTGTTCGGGCGGCACTTTGACGACCACGGGCGCGCCTTCCGTCACGCTCTCAAACAGGTCGAGCTGCTTGTAATCGGCGCTGCCGTCCGGCCCTATGGTGGGCGTATAGCTGTGCTCCTTTTTGAACAGGAAATTAAGATATCCGTCCGCGCCCTTTTTCGCGGGTTTGCCCGAGGCTATCAATACAGGCTTAAAGTACGAGCCGCTCTCTATGGCTCTTAGCACGGCTTCTTCGTCAATACCGTATACTACTCCCCACTGCTCTTTTATCTTCTGCATTATCTCATCGAAGCTTAACAGCTTTCCCGACGGGGAAGGGGGCAGCAGCGTCATATGCGCGGACATCGCGTCTTTTGAAACGACTACTACGACGTCGGAATCTATAGTGTTCTCATCCTGTTGTTCCGCTATCTTGATAAGGCTTTCACGCCTGCGTATGTGTACGAGTACGTTGCTTATATCTAAGCCAGTTATGTTCCTGCGATTCAAGTCGTATGTCACGATAGAAGGGTTCAGCGGAATGCCCGCGCCTACCTCTTCCATGAACTGCAGGTACACACCGTCTTCCTGATACAATAACTCATAGGAAGCGTCCCGCGTGAAAGGCTGCACAAAATCGGACGGCTTTGACTGAGCCGCTGAAGAAGGCTCCTTGCCGGAACTGAACATGATATCATTGTTTTCTCCCATACAGCACACCTCCTATAAATATATGTTCACTTAATATATCGGCTTTTTTCAATGCAAAATGAATGGATAAAAAGGACAAAAACGCTTAATTTAAAAATATTTTATTGACATTTACGGCTTTTGTACCGTATACTGTACAAAAGTTCCATTTGGAGTGCATTTTTTATGGGCGCAGAGCCCGCAAGACGAGACGAGATTAGACGAGAAATGTGTTATTCCGCGTGGAGCTAATAACATTATTAGAGGAGAAGAGATCATGAGTAAAACTATCCCAAACAGAGTATTTTTGACTGAGGACGAATTGCCAAGGCAGTATTATAATATTGCCGCGGACATGCCGAATAAGCCGGCGCCTTATTTGCATCCGGTAACGCTTAAGCCGGCCGGCCCTTCAGACCTGGAAGCGCTGTTTCCCAAAGCGCTTATTGAGCAGGAAATGTCGACAGAGAGGTATATCGACATACCAAAAGAGGTGCGCGACATATACGCCACCTTCAGGCCGTCGCCGTTAATTCGCGCGTACAGGCTCGAAAAGTTTTTAGGCACCCCGGCAAAGATATACTATAAGTATGAGGGCACCAACCCTTCGGGCAGCCACAAGCTCAATACGGCGGTGGCGCAGGCTTTTTACAACAAGGCTGAGGGCATAAAGCGCATATCGACAGAAACAGGCGCTGGTCAGTGGGGCACGGCGCTTTCGATAGCGTGCTCGATGTTCGATATTGAGTGCATCGTATATATGGTGCGCGTGTCTTATGAACAAAAGCCGTACCGGAAAATATTGATACAGACGTACGGCGCGGATATAGTTGCGAGCCCGTCCACGAGAACAAACGCAGGCCGCGCGATACTCGCAAAAGACCCGAATTCACTCGGCAGTCTCGGCATAGCGATATCCGAGGCGGTGGAAGACGCGGCGATGAGGGACGATACGCATTACGCACTTGGCAGCGTACTGAATCACGTAATACTGCACCAGTCTATAATAGGCCTGGAAGCGAAAAAGCAGTTTGAGTAGATAGACGAATATCCGGATATAATAATAGGCTGCAACGGCGGCGGCTCCAACTTCTCGGGATGCGCGTTCCCGTTCGTGCACGACGTGCTTAAAAACGGCGCGAAAATCGAGTTTATAGCAGTCGAGCCCGCGGCTTGTCCTAAACTGACCAAGGGCGAGTTCCGCTACGACTACGGAGATACGGCAAAGATGGCGCCCGTGGCTATGATGTACACTCTCGGCCACGATTTCGTGCCCGCGGGCATACATGCCGGAGGCCTCAGGTATCACGGCGATTCGCCGCTGCTCTCGCAGCTTTACAGGGACGGCATAGTAAAGGCTCAGGCCGTGCAGCAGAGTAAGGTATTCAAGTCGGCGGTGGATTTCGCGAGAGTGGAGGGCATACTGCCCGCTCCCGAGTCGTCGCACGCGATACTCGTCGCGATGGAAAAAGCGCTGGAATGCAAAGAAACAGGCGAGGCAAAGACGATATTCTTCAACCTCTCGGGCCACGGCGATTTCGATCTCGCGGCTTACGATGCTTATCATTCCGGCCTGCTTGAAGACTATGAGTACACCGATAAGATGCACGACGAGGGCATGGCCACCGTGCCAAACGTGGGATAAAAAGAAGATGATGAAGGCGGCTGAAAAGCCGCCTTTTGTCCGATGACAAACGTAAGTTTGTCATCGGGTCTTGCCCATTCTACCACCCCAAAAAGATTTATCTTTTTGGGGATCCCCGGATGTACCTCCGATACGTGCGGCTGGGCGCTTCTGCGAGAATTTTATGAATTAACGTTCGCCCTTCACTGGCAGAGTCCAGATGACCATGTTAATATTCGAATTTTAGTTTTATTTTTCGTTTTCAGAAAGGAACTTTTGTCAGCAAGCAAAGACTGCGGAAAAGCTGCTTTTTCTATAAGATGACCACACTATAAAGTCGGATCCTTTTATCAGAACCGATAGTTGACTTACATAAAGGAGGGGTTTCATGCAAGGTTATGCAAAAGAAGCATCGAATGAAGGGTATGTAAACGCGCTCCCCGGCATAGAGCGCAAGACTCTAGTTCACGGCGGCGCCACGCTTTTGACCGAGTTCAGGCTAAAGGGAGGGTGCACGCTGCCAAACCACAATCACCCGCAGGAGCAGACGGGGTATCTTGTATCGGGGCACATAAAGCTGAATATAAGCGGCTCAGAATACGATGTAAGGGAAGGCGGCGCGTGGGTAATACCCCCAGGGGCGGAGCACGGCGCGAGCATAGTGGAAGATTCGATAGCTATAGAGGTGTTTTCACCGGTCAGGGAAAATTATCTTTAATCGGTCAGGCGAGATTGTAGAAGCGGTATGCGTTTTTGCCGCTGCGCTTTATCTTGTACATGGCTTTGTCGGCAAGGTCGATAAGCGCGTCTATCGAGTCGGCGTCGTCGGGATAAACTGCGATGCCTATGCTGGCCGATATGCAAAGTTTGTCGTTGCCTATAAAAAAAGGCTTCCTGATCAGATCCATTATCTTGTCCGTAAGACGGGTGATATCGTCAGGATTTTTTATATCCGGAAGCGCTATTAAAAACTCGTCGCCGCCCATACGGGCTATTACGTCACAGCGCCTTTTCCTGCCGTGCCGCGTATTGCTGTTAAGCCTGCCCGCGACATGCTCGAGCAGCGCGTCGCCCACGATATGCCCGTATGTGTCGTTTACCTTTTTAAAGCAGTCGATGTCTATAAACAGCAGCGCAAGCTTTCCGTTATTATCTTTGACCCTGTCTATGAGCTTCTGTACTTCTGCCTTCATCGCGCTGCGGTTAAGCAAGCCGGTTAGATGATCGTATTTTGCTATTTCCCTTGCTGCGCGCTCAGCCGCCTTTACCGATTTGTAGCCCTCGCTCAGCTTGTTGTTGAGGTCGCGAAGCTTGCGCTCGTTCGTCGTATGCTCCGTTATGTCCGCGATATGCAAAAACGCGTACTCGACGCTGTCGTGGTTCCATATGGGCTCGACCACAAGGTTCTGGCGCACTATATCGGCGTCTTTTGAATTGCTTTTAGGCAGCACGAAATGTTTGTGCAACGCGCTCGAACAAAATCGGCTCTGGCCTGCGACAAAGACGTTTTTGAGTATGTCCTGATACCTGCTTTCCGCGAACTTGGGGCAAAGCCGGTGAATCTCTCTGCCTACGGCGTCGCGCATAGATATTTCGCTCAGCCGCTCCATTTCCTTGTTCCAGTATATTACGCGCTGGGAAGAGTCCACGACGATTATCCCAGCGCTTATGTTGTCAAGCACCTGCTGTTTCCAGTCAATCATATGATATCCTGTAACATAACGTTTATTTTATCAAGAAGCATGTCAAAAGACGACGCAGACAGCGCTACGAATATTACTCCTCTTATCTGGCTTTTAGTCAGCAGGAATGAAGTGTAAAGCATTAAAACGTGCGAGTTTTCCGGTATGAATTTGTGATTGTCGAGCCCGTCTGCTGAGTAGTTTAGTTCGAAAGACGTATATTCCAGCTTCGTGTCGAGAAGATTGCCGAACTCGCCTACTATCGAGTTCAGTATTATGTTGGATATCTCCTTTATAACGTCTGCGTCGAGGCTTGTAAGCCCGACGCCGGCGCCGTCCGTTTGCTCGCCCAGGCACGCTTTTACGAGTACGGTCGCTTTGTCCTGCGGGAATACGATAAGCGCGTTGCCTTGGAATTCCTTGCCGAACGCCACCGACGTTATTACGAAATTACCGGCGTCAAGCAGTCCGCCTTTTTTAAGAACGGAGGAATTTAATTCCGCTCCGTTTTTCAAGTCCACTTCGGGAACGGAAAGTATAATCTTCTGGCCTACCATTTCGGAGAGCAGGCAGGAAGACATTCCGAGCTGTACGTTAAGTATCTCAGTAAGAGCGTCTTTTTGAAGAGGAGTAAGCATCTATTTACCTCCCAAAAGCGCTATAAGGAATTTGCCGTTGTCCGCAGTCAGCGGCTTGTTAATGAAATAAAGCGCTCCGAGTTTCGCTATCTCTTCCTTTACCGCGCGTTGTATATCGGAGGACAGCACAATTATCTTGCTCATCCGGTCCGCCTTGCGGATGCGCTCTATCATCGCTTTTCCGCCTATACCCGGCATCAGCAAATCTGTAATAACGTAATCGGGCCTTGAATTTATGTATGTCTCGTAACCTTGTTCACCGCTGCTTGCGAAAATAAGCTCTGCCTGCGGGAAGGCGTCAAGTATTACTTTTTTCGTAAAATGCTGTGCGAAAGAAGAATCGTCTACAATTAAAATTCGCATACTATCACCACTAATAATATTGTTACACATGGATGCTTACTCAAATGCAATTATAAGAGGGTCGATAAAATTATGTACATTTTTTATAAACACATTGGATATATATGAAACCGGTAATTTATCCAAAAAACATTGTTTTTATGCATGTTTTGCCATGAAGCTATAAATATGCTATATACACGTATAAAATGTGCTATAATAAAGGCGATTAAAGACTTCAGCCGGCCAAGGCGGATGAGCAAGAGCTTTGCCGTTAAGATAAAAATTTAAAGCTTTTTATTAATATTTTGATCGATTGCATTGGCAATAAAAGTTACTGCTTTTATGTGTAAAGCAGTCGTGTTTTTTATTTCATTGATAAGCGGGGTGAAGTGATGTTTACGGTAGGCATAGGGCAAAGCGAAGATCCGTTGGCAAGCGCAGCCGTATCGGATGTAATAGACCAGGTGAAAAAAGCCTTGGGCGACGTAAAACCGCAGGCCGGTTTGCTTTTCTGCTCGCTCGATTTTGATCATGCGTATATACTTTCAAACATCAGAGAAGCGTTTCCCGGAATACAGATAGCGGGATGTACAACGGACGGCGAGTTATCCTCAGTATACGGCTTTACAGAAGACTCGGTAGTATTGATGGCATTCGCTTCGGATACCGCCGAGATAAGCGCGGGAGCTGGAAAGGAAATGAGCCGCAACGGTAAAAGCGCAGGCCGCAGCGCAGCGCGGAGCGCTCTAGAAAGCCTTAGCAGATGCGCCGGTGAGGAACGCTTCGCGGTAATACTATCCGACCCGCTTAACGCCGGCGTTTCGGACGTAAGCTCGGGGATGGAGGAAGCGCTGGGCGAAAGCTTTCCGCTTATAGGCGCGGCTTCGGCAGCGCATTCAAAGCTTAAGACCACATACCAGTTCTTCAACGACGAGGTACTGACGGACAGCGTCGTGCTGCTGCTGTTCGCGGGCGCTGTGGAGTACTCGTTCGGCGTACTTGGAGGGCACGCCCCAATGGGCGAAAAAGAGAGGATAACATCTTCGAAAAAGAACGTGATATACCGTATTGGGGGCAAACCGGCGCTCGATTATTTTCGAAGATATATAGGCGATAAACACAGCTTGTTCCTTAACTATTGCCTTGCGATATACGAGGAAGGCCGCGAGAGCTTTTATGTGAGGAGCGCCCCCTTCAGCGACGAGCAGACGGGCAGCGTAACGCTCAACGGCGTTGTGGAAAAAGGGGCGATGGTGCAGATAGGAACGGCGGATAGAAACAGCTGCGAAGATTCCTGCGCGAAATCGATACGCGCGGCCATCGAGAGCTATCTCGGAGGGAAGCCTAGCGCGGCGCTGTTCTTCTCCTGCGCAGGGCGAAAGATGATAATGGGGCGGCAAGTCGTAAAAGAAACGGAAACAGCGAAGCGGATGCTGGATAATATCCCGTTTTGCGGATTCTATTCGTACGGCGAGTTTTGCCCTTTGGAAAGAGACGGCAAACCGTTGTTTCACGGTACAACATTCGTAACATTGCTTATAGGAGGTCGTTGACGGCTGTAAAATGGACACATCAGAGTACGAAAGACGCATAGCCGAGCTGGAACGGGAAAACCGCATATTGAAACAAAAGCTGGCAAGAGCCGAAGACAACAGGTCAATATTGGAAGAAGCGCTGGAGACGCATTCAAACGCGCTGAAGGTGAGAAACTCGGAGCTTGAACGGTCAAGGGAACTGATACGGGAATCTGAGGCGCGGTACCGCAACCTCGCGCACCATGATATATTGACCGGGCTTAAGAACAGAATATTTTTGTATGAGCAGATGGAGCAGATGCTGGCGGAAGACAGGCGAAAAAATGCAGGCGGAGCGCTTATATATGCCGACCTTGACGACTTCAAACCCATAAACGACAAATTTGGGCATGAAGCGGGCGACACGGTGCTTAAGGAAACTGCCAAGCGGCTTCTTTCCTGCGTCAGTAAAGACGATATCGTTGCGCGTATAGGCGGCGACGAATTCGCGATACTGATACCCGGCATCAGCGATTATTCCGAGCTCACGCTCATAGCTGAACGCATCATCTTCGTTATGAAAAGATCTATCGTACTGAAAGGAAGATATTATAAGATAGGCATCAGCATAGGCATAAGCGTTTACCCGGCCGACGGCGACGACCCGGAAAAGCTACTTCAGAAAGCAGACCTTGCGATGTACAGCGTAAAGAAAAGCAAATCGGGCGGCTATTGCTTTTACAGCGATAAAGCGTAAATACTCAATCAACCGGGTGTATAGCCATATTTTTGATGCGGTCGCCGACTTCCCTAGAGGGTCGCCTGGCAGCGCTTCATCGTATACTAGGTTGCGGCATTCAGCTAAGAACGCCATACATATGGCGTTTTTTAACGCTTCATGCACTTGGGGTCCCTTCAGTCAATAATATAATATAAGAAAGGAACTGTGACGAGCACAGCCCTTTTGTATATGGTGCGGTCGCCGACTTCCTTTCAGGCCGTCTCGCCCTCCTTCATCATCCTCTGTTCGCAATGGGGCTCGTGCTTCACAACGTTCGCTCTCGCCCTATGCTCACAGAACCTACGGTTCGCTTCATCGCCCGCTGGGCGCGCTCACCTCCGGTTCCACTGGCGCGCGCTGCTCGCTTCAAGTCCCTTCAGTCACAATAATATACAAAAGGGACTGTGACAAGCACAGCCCCTTTTGTATATGGTGCGGTCGATGGGACTTCCCTCCGGGCCGTCTCGCCCTCCTTCATCTGCCACAGGCAGCGGAGGGCTCGCTTCAAGTCCCATACTATCACAACATTATAAGAAAGGAACTATGACAAGCATAGTCCCTTTCTTATATGGTGCGGTCGATGGGACTTGAACCCATACGGTATTACCATACGCCCCTCAAACGTACGCGTCTGCCAGTTCCGCCACGACCGCATGTATGATTTTTACGTGACGCAAATGTAATTATAACATTGTATCGTTAAAAGTCAAGAATGCAAATAATAGATATAATAAAAATGCAAACGCCTGAATGCAAGACGGTAAAGGCTTATATTATGTTGCATTGAACCGCAATGCCTTTTTTATATTGCGCTTATAAAGCCTGCGCTGATTGCATAACAGTTGCTTTTCATATATAATGATTCAGACTATGCTGCGGGAAAATAAAAAAGCGGATAAACACTTTATCAGAAAAAGGAAGCATCATGAACATACGGCATAAGCTCATTATACCCGCCGCGTATACTATAATAGGTATGTGCGGCTTCTATCTCTCAATGTACCAGATCTCGCTGCTCAGCATATCGCAGACGCTTAAGCTATCCAGCTTTATGATGGGCGCGATAGTTGCGCTGCAGTTTGCTGGGCTCTGCCTGCCTCCGCTGTTTTTGGGTACGTTGTGCGAGAAGATAGGGCGGCGGGGCGTTGTAATGATATCTATGCCGCTTATAATATTCGGTACTTTTCTTGTCAGCATGACGCAAGGGCTTGCCTTTTTCATAATCGGTATAGTGTTTATTGGAGCAGGATTCAGCGTTACCGAAGGTACGCTGACGGCAACGCTGGGCGTGGAATTCAGCGAGCATTCGACATTGCACCTTGGCATGTCGCAAGCAGCGTTCAGCCTTGGCGCAGTCATTTCTCCGTTTTTATGCCAGACGCTCATGGACGCAGGCTGGAAATACAACGCGCTGTTCGGTATGGTTTCCGCTATATTTTTCGTGCTGTTTATGCTTTTTATTGCAACGAAACAGCTAAAAGACGTAAAGGGTGTAAAAGAAGCGGGCACGGGCGCAGCACTTAAGTTTTTCAAACACGGGGTTTTCGTTTTTATGTCGGTGGCTATAGCGATGTATGTGGCCACCGAAGAGCTGGTATCGTTCTTTACCGACAGCTTTTTCAAGCTTACGCTCAACGCGCCCGAATTCAGCGCGTTGTCTTTAAGCCTCTTCTGGGCGGGCATGATACCTACAAGGATGCTGCTCGGCGTTATTAAACACAGGCATAAGGAAGTAATAATAGGCTGCGCAGCCGGAATAGCGGTTTGTATTGGCGTTGCGCTGCTCGTTCCTGCAATGCCCATTAAAACGGCCGCTTTTTGCGCGCTGGGAGCGTTCTGCGGGCCGTGCTGGCCGCTTATTATGGACATGGCGGCTAAAAGGTACCCGCAAAGCGCAGGCACTGTATCCAACGTTATGATATCCGTAGGAGGAATTGGCGGCGCCGTAATGCCGATAGTCGCCGGAGCGTTTATAACCGGCGCGGATTTTATGCCTGTGTTTTTAGTGGCTATGGCTTGCGCCGCCACAATGGCAGGAATGCTTTTCCTTACAAGGCGGGAGCGCGACGCTCAACAAAACACTTGAAATCGCAATGGCGATACATTATAATAACACTCGCAGTGTCTTTGAAAAGGCGCTGATATGCCGCTATAGCTCAGCAGGTAGAGCACATCCATGGTAAGGATGGGGTCAACGGTTCGAATCCGTTTAGCGGCTCCAGAGTCCGCTGGGTAAGGTAGCCTTGCGGACTTTTTGCTTTTTGTGGAATAAGGATTTAGAAGAAGTAAGACTTTATATTACGGTAACAGTAAAAAACAACAAGAAAGAGCTTAAATCTTTATTGCCAACATGCCTACTATATAATCAAATTTAGTATTCATACAAAGACCTTTCGTGAGTTTTCCTGCCAATCAGCTACACAACATATCTAAAAATCTCCGGCAAGACTAAAGTAAGGGTATTATGCATATAAGCACGTGCTAACGCGAACCGCAATGTGAAGCAAAAAGCCAAATTTTCGAAGAAGATACACTATCAAATGATAACGATATTAAAAGATATCTTCAATATTAAAAATATTTTATACAATAAACAATATTAAAAGATAAAACAACTTGTAAATAATCAGGTACAATGATATTATTATTAATAAACAAAAGAAGCATAAAGAAATAGTATCAACCGCCAGGGGCAGGCGGAGTGAAAACGACAAGAAAGAAGGAAGATTTTGTGAAGGATGTTGTGCTCCTATCTGTTGATTTAGGGACAAGTTTCATTAAAACAGCGGCGTACGATGTTCAGGGGCGTTGCTTGGCGCAGTCCATCGAACCAACACGGGATGAAAGGCCGGAACCTGGCGTGTTTATACAGCGTGGTGACGACTTGTTTAATGCGGTATTAAACTGCATGCGCAACACGGTAAAGCAGTTGGGCAACCGTGCAACCGAGGTCGAGGCAATCGCTTTCACGGGGCAGATGGCGGGCTTTATGGGCGTCGACGAACAATGGAATGACATAACCACCTGGTCGTGCTCGCTTGACGGCCGATATGCTCCCTACGCGGATCGGCAGAAAGAACGGCTTGCAAAGCAATTTTTAGAGATAAGCGGTACCAACGCGCCGCAGATGTGCAGCAAATATGAATGGTTTAAAGAGGAGTTTTCGGAGGAATCAAGCCGTATCGCTAAATATGTAATGATCAGCGGCTATATAATCGGCCGCCTCAGTGGAATTTCTGTGGAAGATGCACCCATAGACGGGTCTTTCATTGCCTGGACCGGATTTGCAGATATGAAGCACCGCCGGTGGTCGCCGGAGATTTGTGAGGCGATCGGTATTGACATGCGTTGTCTGCCTCGAATCGTTTCTTCAAACGAAATTTGTGGTTACCTGCTTCCGGAGATGGCAAGCATTACTGGCCTTCGCTCGGGGATTCCGTTAATATCCGGTGCAGGCGATAAGGTGTCGAGCTGTGTGGGCATCGGTATATTGCGGCAGGGAGATATGGTATTTGAAGCTTCCTCGTATGCCGGCTTAAGCTGTATGGTGCAGGATTTTCGCCCGGACTACCAGAAACGCTTTTATGATATCATAGGCGGAGCAACGGAAGGCAGCTTGTATATTCATAAATATATTCAGGGGTCCGGAATTACACTGGATTGGTTTGTCGAGAGTTTTGTGCTTAATGACAACGGAGACAAGGGTGCTGCTTTCCGGGAAATCGAGGAAATGGCAGCGGGCTTGCGGCCGGGCAGCGATGGGTTATTTGCCTTGGGGCAGCTGGGGGGCAGTGCGATTCCGTTTGACAGCGCGGTAAAAGGCTTGTGGATCGGACACACCTGGAATCATCGTAAGCAACATTTTTATCGCTCACTGCTGGAGAGCTTTGCATATGATCTGGCGGTAACGCTGGAACGTGTGACTCAGAATTATCCGGAATATCCATGGGACGAGATTAAGATTATCGGCGGAGGAGCACGCTCAAAACTCTGGAATCAAATATTGGCCGATGTTACCGGGCGGCGCTTCTTATGTATGGACAGAAATGACGCAAGCCTTTGGGGCGCGGCGATATTGGCCGGAAATGCGATAGGCGTTTTTGACGATATCCTATCGACTGCATCCCGGGATCTGAAAATACGGCAGGTTTTTGAGCCGGACCCGAAAGCCCATGCGTGTTATGCACCGTTTATTGAGCTATATAAAAGATTCATCGATGAATTCCATGATTCTTTTGTACGGCTTAACGGCGCTGTAAAAGACTCATCGGTATTATAGCGGGTGCGTTAAAAAACGCGCTCAGCACAAGCAACGCAATTGTGTTACAATTTGAAGATAATGGAGGCTAAATATGAAACAGGCAGTAATGACAGAACCTCAGAACATTATTTATCAGGAAGTGCCGGTACCGGAAGTTGGGCCGGAGCAGATTGAGATAAATATCAAAACTATTGGAGTCTGCGGCTCGGATATCCATGTTTGGTATGGAAAGCATCCGTATACCAAATACCCGGTGGTACAGGGGCACGAAGTTGCTGCGGTGGTGACAAAAGTAGGCTCAAAAGTCCGTGATTTTGCACCCGGAGATGCGGTGACTATACAACCGCAAGTGGTCTGCGGCAAGTGCTATCCATGTACGCACGGTTTGTACAACGACTGTGAAACGTTAAAGGTAATGGGGTTCCAGACGACGGGTATGGCCAGCGAATTTTTTGTAACCGACGCGGCAAAAGCGGTCAAGCTTCCCAAAGGCATGAGCATGGAACATGGCGCGATGATTGAGCCGCTGGCGGTTGCTTGTCATGCGGTGAGGCGCTTTGGTACAATTGAAGGGAAAAATGTGGTTGTGATCGGGGGCGGTCCAATCGGAAATCTGGTAGCGCAGACCGCTAAGGCGAAAGGCGCCGCAGGGGTGCTGATGTCGGAAATCAGCCAGGAGCGTTTGGCTATTGGAAAGGCATGCGGGCTTCGGGTGCATACTCCGCGGGAAAAAGATCTTAAAGACGCGATTCTGGAGGAATTCGGAACCGACGGCGCGGATGTGATGCTTGAATGCATCGGCAATCCTGATACGCTGAAACAGGCGGTAGATATTGCGCGCAAAGGAAGCGACATTATAGTTGTAGGAGTCGTTCCGGATTTATGCAAATTGAATATGGGATTCGTTCAGGATCATGAATTGCGTTTGATAGGTTCTGCAATGTACCGGACTGAAGATTTTATTGGAGCGATTTCATTGGTCGAAAAAGGACTTATCGAGCTGAACGCTTTAATTACACATCGCGTTCCATTTTCGGATTATGCCTCGGCTTACCGGTTGATTGAAGAGAACAAAGACAGCGTAATGAAAGTGATAATCGATATGGATAAATAGTTCCGGTAAATAAAAGATATTCGAAGCTCTTAACTGATTCAATAATAAATATTGAAAAATATTAGTATAGGAAAAGTAAATATGTTTGCGGAAGAAAGAAAACAAAAAATCGTCAATTTAGTAAATAAGAATATTAAGACAAGCGTAGCCGAGCTATGCGATTACTTTTCTGTTTCGCCGGCGACCATACGAAATGATTTGAGAGAGCTTGAATTTGCAGGTTTATTAAAACGAACGCATGGCGGTGCAATCAAGAATAAGAAAACCAATTATGAGCCGACTTCCGTTCAAAAAGAAGTGGAAAATATCGAATTGAAACAGTGTATTGCCGAAAAGGCGATAGGATTTGTGCAGGAAGGCGATACAATTGTGCTGGATACCGGTACGACAATGCTGGAATTCGCAAAGCGTCTGGCGTATATCAAAAACTTGACTATTGTGACCTATGATATTAAGATTGCATATTATCTTGAAGAAAACTCGGACGCAAATGTTATTTTAGCAGGGGGCGTCTTGCGCCGTAATTTTCATTGTACAATCGGCTCGGAGACAATCGGCTTTTTTAACAACATGAATGTGGATAAGGCTTTTTTAAGTGCGAATGGCGTTTCGGTAGATAAGGGGGTTACGACACCCAACATGGAGATCGCACAAATTAAAAGAAAAATTATGTCTTTTGCGAATGAAGTGGTGCTATTGACGGACAGCAGTAAGATCGGCAAAATATCATTTGTTAAATTTGCGGATCTATCCGAATTTGACGTCATCTTTTCGGATAGTAATATAGATTCCGAGTATCTGGAAAAAATCAAAGATAAAATTCAAGATGTTCAGTTATGCGAAATCCAAAATAAAAATGTTTCCGAATAGAAGGATTGTTTTGTCAATGGTTGGGGTAAATAATGGTTGGGGCTAACTAATAGACAAAAAGCAATCGCTGGGTTTCAATCAATTGATTGAAACCCTGTTTGCGTCTATTGCAAACAAAAACGACGAATAACGGACCAACGATATCCAGCTTTTCGTAAAGCTAACTTAGTGACTTTCCCTGAAAAGGGAATTTAGTCTACAAGGCTTTGAAGATTTATGCCTTTTATTTATTAACGATATAGAACAATAAAAACTGATTCAAAACAGATAATTCGTTAAATATAAATAATAACAAATGATAATGCTTAAGGTAAAAATCCATAAAATCTTTTAAAATCTATTGACAAAATAATATATGCGTTATAGAATCGATAACATAAGATAGCGTTTTAAAATACAGATATTAATTTTAAAGGCAGTAATATAAGAATTTTAAAGTATTTAAGCAATTTGGTATTAAATGATAACATTTTGATAAAGCGAAAAAGCCGAAAGAGGAGTTTAATCAATGGATCGTTGCATAGGTATTTGTATTATTGGCGTCGGACGAGCGGGTATGATACATGCGAGGAATTTTCAATTTAACATTGCCAATGCAAGAGTTGTTTCGGTAAGCGATTCAAGTGAGGATGCGTGTAAAGCGGCTTGTCAAGAATTACAGATTGATACTTATTATTTAGATTATAAAGAAGCTATTAAAGATAAAAATGTTGACGCAGTAGTAGTTGTTGCGCCCACCAAACTGCATAGTGAGATCGTAACGGCATGTGCGAATGCAAAGAAAAACGTTTTTTGCGAAAAGCCTATGGCGGTGAGCGAGCAGGAATGTGACAAAATGATACGGGTATGTAGCGAGAATAATGTTAAGCTTCAATTAGGGTTCATGCGGCGTTTTGATAAAAGCATGATGAAGGCAAGAGAAGCCATTACAAGCGGAATCATCGGCGATATCGTTCATATTCGGTCGATTACACGGGGGCCCAGCAAACCAAAAGAATGGATGTACGATATCAGCATCAGCAACGGACCGTTAGCTGAAGTCAACAGCCATGATATTGACTGTATACGGTGGATTACAGACAGCGAGTTTGATTATATATTTGCCAATGCGGGCAATTATCGGAATCCCGAGGTTCGGCAAAAATACCCGGATTTTTATGACAATGTAGTTATGTGCGGCAAGCTTAAAAACGGTGTTCAGTTTACTATTGAAGGCGCACAATATGTCCAGTATGGATATGACGTTCGTGTGGAAGTACTCGGAACAAAGGGCGTTATGAATATAGGACGTTCGGACGCGGATGACGTCAAAGTCGTCGGGAGTGATCGTCAGAATTCCTCGGAATTTATACACAGCTGGATCGATCTTTATAGGGAGGCGTATTTAGAAGAAGACAAGCATTTTGTCAACAGTATTTTACACGATACGGAGCCGAAAGTTAACGGGTATGACGGCAAAATGGCAGTCAAAGTCGTACAAGCAGGCAATGAATCAATATCAACAAGTCGAGTCATCAAATTATAAGCATCGAAAGTGCATAATAGGGGGTCCAAATTGAAAGCTGCGTTTTTTTATGGCAAAGGCAATGTCAAGGTTGAGGAGGTAGCGATTCCGGAGATTCAAGATTCGGAAATACTCATAAAAGTTAAAATAACGGCTCTGTGCGGTACCGACGTACGGATATATAAAAACGGTCATTTTAAAATAAAAGAAGGAGAAAAGCGTGTTTTAGGGCACGAAATCGCCGGAGTCATATATAAGGTTGGTAGGACGGTAAAAGGATATTTGCCCGGGATGAAAGTTGTAATATCGCCCAATATAGGGTGCGGGAAATGCGAGATGTGCATTGAGGGCAACAACAATTTGTGTCCCGATTATGAAGCGTTTGGGATTTCTTTGGACGGCGGTATGCAGGAATATATGAAGGTGCCCGCGCAGGCAATTCAGGCGGGCAACGTGATCCCCTTTCCGGATGATATGGACTTCGAAGAAGTTGTTTTAGCCGAACCGTTATCCTGTTGCTACAACGCTTACGAAGCGCTGAATACAAAACCGGGCGAAACAGTTTTGATCGTAGGCGCAGGCCCTATAGGCACACTGCATTACAAAATGAGCCGGTTGGCGGGTGCGGGCAAGATCATTGTTGCGGATGTTTCGGATGAAAGACTGGATGCAATCGCAAAAATAAGCAATGATCCCATAATCAATTCATCCAAAGTTGATTTGAAGAAAGCCGTGATGGAGATCACGAATAACCGGGGATGCGATGTCGTGATTACCGCCTGCTCGGTGCCCCAGATTCAAACGGCTGCGTTGGAGATGGCTGCTGCCTGTGGCAGGATTGACTTTTTTGGAGGGCTGCCGGCTGGTAAGGAATTTGTAGAATTGAATACCAACCTGATTCATTATAAGCAACTAAAAATACTCGGAACGACCGGTTCCAATTTGCGTCATTATCATAAATCTCTAAAACTGATTGCTTCCAAAAAGCTTGAAGTGAAAAGCTTGATTACCAACCGGTTTGGAATCGATGATATTCAGCATGCTTTTGATTGGGCAGTAGCAGGCAAAGGCAACAAAACAGTGATTGTGTTTGAATAAGTTTGGGAGATATAGATTATGCGATCTATGAAAGCGGCAGTACTCCATGCTCCAGGCGATCTACGTATTGAAGAAGTCGGGATTCCAAAAATCGAAAAATCGGACGATGTTATCGTCCGCGTAAGATCAGTTGGTATTTGCGGTTCGGATGTACACCGTATCATGACAACCGGTACGTATCGGTATCCGTTAATACCGGGACACGAGTTCAGCGGACAAGTATACGAAACCGGCAAGGACGTTACCGGAATAAATGCCGGAGATCGGGTGGTTGCCGTACCCATAAAGCCCTGTTTTGTGTGTGATGCCTGTCAGAAGGGCCATTACGGACAATGTGCGGATTACGATTATATTGGCTCGAGATGCGATGGAGCTTTTGCTGAGTATGTAAGAGTGCCGGCAAGAAATATTATCAGAATTCCGGATAGCATCACGTATCAGGAAGCGGCTTTGGTCGAACCTTCGGCGGTTTCTCTTCACGGCATTTGCAAGGTGAAAGTGGAATCAGGGGATACGGTGATTGTATTCGGCTGCGGCGTTATCGGTTTGCTCATCATGCAATTGGCTAAGATCATGGGCGCTGCGAATATTATCGCAGTAGATATACTCCAAGAAAAGTTGGAATACGCACACAGTATTGCCGGGGCTGTTACCGTGAATGCAAACGAAGCGGATCCAATACAGTGCATCATGGATATTACAGGCAACAAGGGCGGCGACTTGGCCATTGAGACCGCCGGCGTCTGCGCTACACAGGTACAATGTTTAAACGCGGTCAAAGAATCCGGAAGAGTGCTCTATTTAGGTACGGCGCATAAAGAAATCACATTTCCGCCGGAAGTTTTTGAAAAGCTGGTTAGAAAAGAATATACCGTTACCGGCGCATGGAATTCATATTCTGCGCCATTCCCGGGAAGAGAATGGAAAACGATATTGCAATATATACAGGATAAACGGTTAAACGTAAAGGATATTATTACGCATCAATGCGATTTGACCGAGCTTCCTGAAATGATTACAAAAATGCTGAAGAATTCGTTTATCTATGGAAAAGTGCTAATAAACTTTTAGATTATACATTGAAATAATAATCAGGAACTTTCAGTTCCATGAAAAGCGCAGCATTGTCTACTGTATTTGAGTAGCGATACTGGGATAGAAAAGTTTTAAAAAAAATGGAGGTAACAAAATGGGAAAAAAACTACTAATTCTATTGCTCGTTGCTGTGTTTGTTTTAGCGACAATGATCGGCTGCGGAAAAGAAGCAGGGCAGGAAGCGACTGCAGACACCAGCCAAGCAACTCAAAAAGTTGAAGAAACGGCTGGCGCGAAGGAAGAAACAGGCGGCGCGAAGAAAGATGATACTATCCTTGTTGGATGCCTGATGAAAACTTTGGGCTCTCCTTACTTCGTTTGCCTGGACCAGGCAATACAGGATTTAAGTAAGGAACAGGGATGGGAGTGCATTTCCATTAACGCCGCAGAGGATGTCGCGGCTGAGCTGGAAGGAATGGAAAGCTTGGTTTCGTCGGGCTGTGATCTGATTTTCTATGACTGCATTGACCCGACGGCCGCTGTCTCTTGTATTGAAGTGGCATATCAGGAAAAGATACCGGTAATTAACATCGATTCCGGTGTTGATGAAGGAGCACATTGCGTCACAACCGTGTATTCAGATAACAAGCAAAACGGTCGTGCGGTAGGTTTGAAGTATGCGGATTACTTCAATAAAAAAGAGGGCGCTGACGCTGAGATAATATCTGTGTTGCTTTCCGGTGTGATGGGTAACGTTGCTGGCAGAGAAAGAAGCACCGGCCTGTTCTGTGGTATTATAGAAGGAAGAACAGGGCTCAGCGAGGAAGAATCATGGAAATTGGCAGATGCGCTTTACAAGCAGATTGAAACAGAAGGCAAGGGCTTTTGCAAAGAAGCCAACTTCACTGTCCGTGGTCAGGGATGGGGAAACTGGGCCGAGGCGGATGGCCTGGTTGCTGCGGAAGACCTTATAACGGCAAACCGTGACCTCAATACGGTACTGGGTGAAAACGACCAGATGCTGTTCGGCGCAATTACGGCTCTGACAAATGCCGGCATTACTTACGGCGATGACGGAGATGTAAACATCGTTGCCGCTGCTGACGGCGCCAAGGCTGCTTACGACCTGATTAAAGAAGGCAAATACTTCGGAACAGGTGAAAACAGCCCCTGGCTGGTTTCCCAGAAAGCTTTTGAAATCGGCAAAGAAATCCTGCTTGATGGCAAGGATCCTTGGGGCTATCCGTGGGTAACGCTTACGGAAGCAGTCGGTGTGACTATAGATAACGTAGACGAACGTTATGATTATGGTTTCTAGTCCTGTCGACATGGGGTAAAACTTAAGTAGTTGGAGGCTGGCAGGGAAACGGAATAAATTTCATTTCCCTGCCAACCGTATAAAGGATTTGGTCGCTGTTTTCATTTGGAAAACAGGTGTTGCGGAGGCGGTTATGCAGGAACAATACAGATTAGAAATGAAAAACATTTCAAAAGCTTTTGGCGGGGTTCAAGCTTTAAATGGTGTGACTTTGCAGGTTAAAGCTGGTGAGATTCATGCATTAATCGGAGAAAATGGTGCAGGGAAATCCACACTTATGAAAATACTTTCCGGTGCATATCATTGTGATGCAGGCGAAATTATCTTGGATGGAAAGAAGGTAAGCATCAATACCCCCCATCAGGCAATTGAGTTGGGGATTGCCGTTATATATCAGGAATTTATGCTGGCACACGATTTAACAGTTGCCGAAAATATTTTTATCGACCGTTTGACCAGCGGCAAAAAAATTATCAACTGGGGGGAACTTAAAAAAAGAGCCAGCGAACAGCTGGAAAGCTTAGGATTCAATGATATTGCTCCCATGTCTCTGGTTAGCGAGCTTAGTGTTGCAAAACAGCAGGTCGTCGAGATATGCAAATGTTTGACAAGAAATTCACGTATTCTCGTTTTGGACGAGCCTACTGCGGTACTCACTGACGCGGAAATAAAAAAATTATTTGCGCTGCTTAAAAAGCTGCGCGGCGAGGGAGTCAGCATCATATATATTTCTCATCGTTTGGATGAGATTATGGACATGGCGGACAGAGTGACGATATTAAAGGACGGCACGCTGGTCGAAACTCTGGAAATGAAGGATGTTTCGTGCAAATACGATTTGATTAAAAAAATGGTTGGCCGCGAGCTTACACAAATGTATCCGCCACGGAACGCAAAAATTGGAGACGTCGTATTAGAAGTTAAAAACCTTAAAGTTGGCAACATAGTGGATGATGTAAGTTTTACTGTCCGCGCCGGCGAGGTCGTCGGCTTTAACGGTCTGGTAGGGGCTGGGCGGACAGAAATCATGCGGGCTATTTTCGGAGCGGATAAAATCGATTCGGGCGAAGTCTATTTTATGGGAAAAAAGGTTCGCTTCAAGAATCCGAAACAATCGATTAAAAATGGGCTCGGCCTTTTAAGCGAGGACCGAAAAAAGCAGGGGTTATTGCTGAGCGAATCCATTCGGGTGAATTCAACCATTACAATCATTGATAAAATTACACATGGCGGTATTCTACGACACAAATATGAAAAGCAATTTACGCAGGATCTTTTAAAAAAGCTGTCTACTAAATACGGCTCGGTCGATGATCAAGCAAATAGTTTGAGCGGTGGAAATCAGCAAAAGGTAGCAATATCCAAGTGGATAGCAGCAGATTGCAAGTGTATCATTTTCGATGAGCCTACCCGAGGAGTTGACGTTGGCGCAAAAGTAGAGATCTATCGAATAATTAACAGCATGGTGGAAGCGGGTAAAGCCGTTATTGTGATTTCCTCGGAGATGTTGGAGATTATTGGATTATGTGACCGTGCGATTGTCATGCGGAATGGTAAGATCTCTGGTATATTATCAAAAAACGAGCTTTCTGAAGAAAATTTGATAAAACTTTCTATGGGGGTTTAGAAAAATGACAAAACACAATAGCATATTACCTGTTGCGAAAAATTTTATTATCAAGTATAACACGTACATTATATTTTTGCTGCTGTTCGTGGTATGTACGCTGATGTCCGATAACTTTTTAACTACGATGAATCTCCGTAACATTGCACTGCAGCAGGCTCCGTGTATTTGTATCGGCTTAGGAATGTTATTGGTCATTCTCACCGGAGGAATCGATCTGTCCGTAGGTTCAATAATGGCCTTTGGCGCTTCATTGTCTGCATACTTAATTACATTTATGGATGTCAATTTTATTGTCGCCATGTTAATTAGTCTGCTTGCAAGTTCTCTTCTTGGGCTTTTTAC
Organism: Bacillota bacterium; assembly: GCA_023415915.1. Classification (GTDB taxonomy): domain Bacteria; phylum Bacillota; class Clostridia; order Christensenellales; family SZUA-584; genus DTFZ01. The sequence goes on from JAEZIZ010000063.1 coordinate 32,770, forward strand.
GGGCATACTGGTTGCCTTCTTCCGTTTTCAAGGGTTCGTTGCCTCACTGTCAATGATGACGATTGCCAGCGGCCTTGCTTTTATAATTACACAGGGAACGCCTATACGGCTGGCGTTGGACACAATGCCTTTGATTGCGCATAAGGATTATTACTATCCCATGCTGATAATCACCGTATTAATTATCATTACGTTTATTTTCATGGAGAAATATACGTCTTTTGGGCGTCTGGTTAAAGCTATCGGCAGCAACGCCGTTGCCGTTAACCTTGCTGGTATAAATATAAAATTCTATCTGATAATTGTCTATATGGTTTCATCGGTTTTAGCGGGCTTAGCAGGTATGTTTGTTGCAGCGCGTTCCAATACCGGACTGGCGTCAATCGGCGCCGGGAAAGAGCTGGAAGCTATTGCCGCGTGCGTTATAGGCGGAGCGAGTTTGGCCGGCGGCAGGGGCGAAACCCTGAAAACGGTGACCGGTGCGCTGATTCTGGCGCTTATCGGAAATATAATGAACCTGATGGCCATACCGTCATACCCGCAGGACGTAATCAAAGGCTTGATAATCGTTGTCGCCGTAATGTTCCAGATGCTGACGGATAAAAGAAACAATGCGATTTAATAAAGCTAAAGGACTTGAACGCTGTTGCCAAACAGGTAAATACCGGGTAAGCGTCCGTTTTCCTTAGCGATTCGAACCAGATTAGAAGTTGTTAATAAGCGTTTAATTCTTATAAAAGAGGAGGGAGAAATATGGCAAAAGTAGATAGCACGATTAGAGGATGGGCATCTCCGTCCAGATATTTTCAAGGGCCGAACCTGATACGGGAGCTGAGTAAATATACGGCGATGTATGGAAAAAATGCGTTCGCTATTATCGATCAGTTCTTCTTCGAGTCCATGACGAAGCAATTGAAGGAAGATTATGCAAAGACGGATTGCAATATTGAGACGCAGATCTTCAATTCGGAAGTTACGGATCAGAGGGTTGAAAAGGCGGCTGAGGAAGCGATGAAAACGCATCCTGATGTAGTGGTTGCCATCGGCGGAGGAAAAACAATCGATACGGCAAAAGCGGTCGCGGATATATGCAAGGTCCCTATAATTGTGGTTCCAACGTCTGCATCTACGGATGCGCCGACCATTGCACTTTCCGTAATGTATTCCGAGGAAGGCGAACACCTCTACGCAAGATATTACAAAAAGAACCCGGATGTCATATTGATGGACAGCCAGATAATTGCAAACGCTCCGGTCCGGTTTCTGGTTTCAGGCATGGGCGACGCGCTCTCAACGGTATTTGAAGCAAGAGCAGCCCGTGAATCGGACAGCAAGAATATAGTTTCCGGCGGGTACAGAGGAACCGTAGTCGGGGCTACAATTGCCGAGACGTGTTATAAAGAGTTGCTAAAGAACGGCTTAAAAGCATTACAGGCGGCAAAACGGCACGTAGTAACGGCAGCGCTGGAGAATATTATTGAGGTAAATACTTTAATGAGCGGCCTTGGGGTGGAAAACAACGGGGTTGCGGGCTCGCACTCGATCTGCGAAGGCATATCCATCTTAACAGAACAAGACAAGAAAACCTTTCACGGTGAAAAAGTCGGATTCGGTGTTCTTTGCCAACTGATGGTTGAGAATGCGTTAAAAGAACTTTTGGACGAAGTTTACGGATTTTGTATTGACGTGGGTCTGCCGGTTACATTAGAGGATATATATATTGAGAACACCGCAGAGAATATCCGCGCGATTGCCAAACATTCCATGAAGTCCTATTGGGATGCGGAACCGTTCCTGGTGAACGAGGAGGATGTCTTCGCCGCAATTGCAGCAGCAGACGAAATGGGCAGATGGTATAAAGAAAAACTGGGCGCCGGCGAACCGTACTGCAAAATGAAACTATAAAGGGTAAAACGCATGGATAAAACTATGAAAACGCTGGTTGTAGATCAAAACGGCAAGCTAAGCTTGGAAGAATGTCCGATACCGGCTTATGGTGAATGTGACGCGCTGGTAAAAACAATTAGCTGCGGCGTATGCAGCGGTACGGACGGTAAATTGATCCATCGTACCTTTAAGGGATTTACTCCGGATATGTATCCTATAATGCTGGGTCATGAGGCTGTGGGCGAAGTAATTGAAGTCGGTTCAAAGGTAACCAACTATAAAGTCGGGGATCGGGCTCTGCTGCCCTTTGCAGGTCCGCTTGGCGGTTTTGAATCCGGCTGGGGCGCATACAGCGAATACGGCGTGGTGAACGATGCGGCGGCTTATGCAGCAAACGGAAAGCAAGCGCCGGAGTGCGCCTATGGGCAGACTATAGTTCCCAACGATATTGATCCGGTAAAGGCTGCGATGATAGTTACATTCCGCGAAGTACTGAGCTCGATTAAACGCTTTGGTATCGGTGCGAATGCCGAAGTAGTCGTGTTTGGCTGCGGTCCGGTAGGCCTTACGTTCATCAAGTTTATGAGTATTCTTGGTGTCGGCAAGATTATTGCGCTCGATATTATACCCGAAAAACTCAAGGATGCGCAAAAGAACGGGGCTGATTACGTTTTAAACGCGCTAGATCCGGATATCGTTGAAAAGGTTCGGGAAATATGCCCGGACGGCGTAGGATACGTACTTGATGCCGTAGGCGTATTGGACATTATGAACCAGGCAATGCCTATGCTTAAAGATCAGGGGAAGATTTGCTGCTATGGGATAGCTTCGGAAACAAAGTTCGAGCTTGACTGGTCAAAGGCCCCATATAATTGGCAGCTGCACTTTCAGCAGTTCCCTTCAAAAATCGAAGAAGGTATGGCGGACAAACAGGTGATTACGTGGATAAGGCAGGGAATCATCAACATCGATGATTACATTTCCGACATTATCCCGTTTGACGACATTTTATCTGCATTTGATAAGGTTGAGAAAAAGCAGATTGCAAAAAAATGTATTATCAAGTATAGCTATTGAGATATAGGACTTAAAAGCTAATTGGGGGATCCGGCAAGGGCCGAAAGGTTTGGCACGGAGTCTACTGAATTGGGGTATCCAAAAAGATTAGGCGCGCTCTTTATCTTAGAAGTACGACAGCTTTGCAAAAGAGCGCGCCGATTAAAAATATGCAGTATAACGGAAAAAATGTGATCCGTTTATGCAACAGTAATTAAGGATAGGCATATGGGCAAATATTTATTAGCTCACGATCTGGGAACTTCGGGAAACAAGGCGACGTTGTTTACCCTGGACGGGCAGCTTGTAAAAAGTACGGTTTGCACTTATCATACGAACTATTTCAATTCCAACTGGGTGGAACAAAATCCGGACGACTGGTGGCGTGCAATTTGCGACAGCACAAAAGAGCTGTTGCAAGGAATCGATAAAAAAGACGTACTTGCCGTTTCGTTCTCAGGGCAGATGATGGGGTGTTTATGCGTGGACAAAAACGGAACTCCGTTGCGTCCGTCTATCATCTGGGCGGATATGAGGGCGGTAGAAGAAGAACGCTTTATAAAGAGCAGAATCGAGCACGTACAATTCTATAAAACGGTTGGGCATAGGATAAGCAGTTCATACGGTATAGAAAAGCTGATGTGGGTTAAAAATAATGAGCCCGAAGTCTATAAAAAGACCTACAAAATGCTGAACGCGAAAGATTATATCGTATATAAGATGACAGGAAAATTCCTGACTGATTATTCTGACGCTTCCGGAACAAATGCTTTTGATATCAATACGTTTAAGTGGTCTGAGAAAATACTGGATGCGGCGGATATCGACGGAGATAAGATGCCCCAAATCGTGCCGTCCACCTGTGTTGCCGGTGAAATTACGACCAAAGTTGCCGAAGAATGCGGGCTCGCCGCGGGAACAAAAGTTGTTGTCGGCGGCGGCGACGGGATGTGCGCTTCAGTGGGTGCGGGTTCTGTATCGGAAGGCCAGACCTATAACTGTTTGGGATCGTCATCGTGGATATGCACAACGGCTAAAAAACCGATTTTTGATGAAAAGATGCGAACGTTTAACTGGGCGCATATCGTCCCGGGATACGTGGGGCCATGCGGAACAATGCAGACGGCCGGCGCGGCATTCAACTGGTTGAAAAATGAACTCTGCAAGATCGAACAGGAAAAAGCCTTGGCTAAGGGCATCAGCCCGTACCAAATCATCAATGATGAAATCGAGCAATCGAGTCCTACAGCTAACGGCTTGATCTTTTTGCCGTATTTACTTGGGGAGAGAAGTCCAAGGTGGAACCCGAACGCAAGAGGGGCGTTTATAGGGCTGAAAATGGAACATACGCGCAGTGATATGCTTCGCAGCGTTGTCGAAGGCATCGCAATGAATCTCAACATTATATTAAATGTCTTAAAAGAACAATTGAAAATAGACAAAATGGTAGTCATAGGCGGTATGGCGAAGGGACAAGTACAAAGGCAGATTCTGGCGGATGTTTTCGGAATGAATATTTTAAAGCTGAATTACCTCGAAGAGGCGACTTCGATGGGCGCGGCTATAACAGCCGGAGTAGGGATTGGCGAACTGGCAGGCTTCCATGAGATAAATAAATTCATTAAAGTCGATGCGGTCTGCAAGCCCAATCAGGAAAATATGAAAATGTACGCCAACATCATACCGGTATTTAACGATGCGTATCTGGCGTTGGAAGACGTGTTCGACAAACTGCAGACAATAAAAGCACCGCCGGCAAAGGATATTTGAAGCGAGTATGAGGAATAGCGGTTTCCGGCATTGACTTAAAACGCGTCATGATTAGATAAAGAGGGATTAATACGAGTGAGTTTTATACGTACAATCAGTAAAGATATTGAACCGGGCGATCTAGGCTGGTGCCAGTGTCATGAACATATATTTATTGCCGATGGGGCTTCAAAAAGTATCAATCCGGCTTTGCATATTGAGGATGATTCAAAGTCGCTGGCGGAAGTAAAGCTGTATAAGCAAGCCGGGGGTAAAAGTTTGGTGGACGCTCAGCCGTACGGGTGTGGCCGCATGGCGGAAAAGCTTGTTTGGGTTAATCGAGAAACGGGTGTCAACATAATTGCTAGTACAGGTTTTCATAAGACGGAGTTTTTTAGCGACCCCGTATGGCTGGGCAGCCAGACTGAAGAAACGCTGGCGGAATTCTTTATTGAAGAGATAGAGAACGGCATATACGCTTCAAACGGCATAAGGCTCGGGCAAAATGCAGGTATTATCAAATGCGCGGCGGTAAAAGGTGAACATAAAGCGGACAGTATCTATGCAAAACTATTTATTGCCGCCGCGCATGCCTCCGCAAAAACGGGCGCCCCGGTAATGATACATATGGATCAAGGCGCTGACGCGATGCCATTAGCCGCTTTTTTCGGCGAATATGGTGTAACCCCAAAGCAGCTTATATTCTGCCACCTTGACAGAACTAAGTATGACCGCGGCTATCATGAAGAAGTAGCTGCGTTGGGTGCGTATCTTGAATACGATACGGTCCACCGGTTAAAGTACCACAGCGACCGGGAAGAAGCGGAATTGATCGCATATATGGTTGGTCATGGCCATGCGGACACATTGCTGTTATCAATGGATACAACCAACAAAAGATTAAAGAGTTACGGTGCGGATTTTGGGCTAGATTTCATATTGACGGATTTTCGGTTTACTCTGGAAGAATATATGCCTGCGAAAGTCATTGAACAGATCATGATAAATAACACGTCAAAAGCGCTGAGTTTTAAAAAAGTTTAATATTAAATTTAAAATAATGTTTAACAAGAGGAGAGAAAAATGGATTTAAAGAAAGCAACACAGCCAACAATGTATTTTATCGGGGTTACCACGACAAAGTCGTCCATAATGAAAGTGTTTCCGGAATGGGCGCAGGCGCTGGGAATTAACGCCGTAATGAAAGGTATCGACATTGCGATCCATGAGAAGCCTGAAGTTTACAGACAGGTGGTTGAGTTTATTAAAAACGACCCGCTTTCGTTAGGCGCACTGGTAACGACGCACAAAATCGACCTATATAATGCGGCCAAAGACCTGTTTGACTATCTCGACCCGTTGGCAACGGAATTCGGCGAGCTGTCTTCGATTTCAAAAAAAGACGGAAAGCTCTGCGGCCACGCGAAAGACCCCATCACAGCCGGGCTCTCGCTTGGCGAATTTATACCGGATAATTACTTCCGTGATACCGGCGCTGGGGTCTTTATTATGGGGGCGGGCGGCAGCGCAATTTCGATGGGATACCACCTAATGCGCGATAAATTCAAGGGAAATTATCCGCAGAAAATCGTAATCGCCAACAGAAGCCAGCCGAGGTTGACGGAAATTGAAAGAATTTTTAAAAGGTTAGATCCGGGCGGCATACAATTTGAATACTATCTGACGCCGGAGCCGGGACAGAATGACAAAGTGCTGGAGCAGATGGCAGAAGGCTCTGTGATAATTAATGCGACGGGCCTTGGCAAAGACCGGCCGGGAAGTCCGTTAACCGACAATGCGGTCTTTCCGAGAAAAGCTTTGGTGTGGGAGATCAACTACCGCGGGGACCTTCGTTTCATGCATCAGGCGCTGGAACAAAAGGACAAGCGGGAGCTTACGGTAATCGACGGTTGGAAATATTTCATTTACGGTTGGACGGCTGTTATTTCCGAGGTGTTCCATATATCGATCGAAGGCGAGAAGCTAGAGCAGTGTGACAAGATCGCAAGCAAATTCAGAAATTAAATATTGGGAGATGAATGATATGAGTGGAAGCAATAACAACGCGGCTAAATTTGATTGGGCACATGGGTTTACGATTGATTTTGATTTGAAAACAGGAATGTCGAAGAGCGGAGCGGAAACGTCGGTGCGGCGCGTTTCCGACATGCGCGATATGTTTGCGGACCAGGCGGCGGCTGACGAGCTGATAAAAAACGGCGATCCGAAGGTATATGAATTCTACGAAATGGGAGCGCCCGAGACGGCGGGAGACCTTGCGTTTGGCACGAGTATCACATATCCTGGAAAAGTCGGCAATGAGTTTTTTATGACTAAAGGGCATTTCCATACGATATTGGAGACGGCGGAAACGTATTATTGCCTCAGCGGGAAGGGCTATATGTTGATTGAAAATCCGGAAGGGGACTGGAGCGCGCAGAAATTGGAACCGGGCAAGATGGTGTATGTGCCGCCAAGATACGCGCACAGAAGCGTTAACGTGGGGGATACGCCGCTTGTCACTTTCTTCTGCTTCAGGGGAGACGCGGGGCACGATTACGGTACGATAATGACGAAAGGATACCGTAAGCTGATTGTTGAGAAAAATGGGAGAGTCGAGATTATCGACAACCCTAAATGGAAACAGGAGAACGTATGAAGATTCTTGTTACGCCGACATCGTTCCAAAAGCCGCAAAATAAAGAGGCGAAGGAAGTTTTGGAGGCATTTGCAGACGAGGTCGTATACAACGAGCTGGCACGGCCGTTAACATCCGAAGAATTGTCTGATCGCCTAAAGGACGTGGACGGGTATATTGCGGGATTGGATTATATTACGGCCGACGCGCTGCGAAATGCAAATAAGCTTAAGGTGATTTCAAGATACGGCACGGGCGTTGACAGGGTTGATCTGAAAACTGCTAAAGAAAAAGGAATCGTCGTAACTAATACGCCGGGTACTAACGCAACCGCTGTCTGCGAGCTGGCATTTGCGTTGATGTTGTCGCTTGCAAGGTCGATTCCGCGGCTGGATAGCGCGGTAAAGAATGGGGAGTGGCCAAGGAATAACGGTATTGAACTGAAGGGCAAAACGCTTGGAATAATTGGTTTTGGAGCAATCGGAAAAAACCTTGCCATACGTGCCAGGGCATTTGGCATGGATGTGATTGCGTACGATCCATATTTCGATACGGCGTTTGCCAACGCCAACAGCGTGAAACAGAGCACCCTTGAAGAAGTTATAAGTACGGCGGATTTCATATCTTTGCATGTGCCGTTCAGCGAACAAACCGCGCACATGATAAATGCGCAGCGTATAGAGAAAATGAAGGACGGCGCGTTCGTGATAAACACCGCAAGAGGCGGATTGCTTGATGAAGCGGCCGTTGCACAGGCGATTCGCCGGGGTAAGCTCGGCGGCGTTGGCCTTGACGCGTACGAGAACGAACCGGTAAAAGATTCGCCGCTATTAGGGCTGGATAATGTGGTAATGACTCCGCATACCGGTGCCCATACCTACGAAGCGACCAGAGCAATGGCCATGATGGCGGTGGAAAACTTGAGCGCAGTGCTTTCCGGCAAGGAGTGCCGATATATTGTCAGAGCGAAGAAGGAGTGAGCATATGGACAAGACAGAAATACTTGCGAGGCTGCAGGACTGCGGCGTTGTCGCTGTTGTCCGCGCAGAAAGCGCGGAGCAGGCAATCAAGATTGCAGACGCGTGTATTGAAGGCGGAGTGAAAGGCATCGAGATTACATATACGGTTCCCGGCGCATCCGATATCATTTCGGAGCTGGCGAAGAAGTATACGCCCGATCAGATGATAATAGGCGCAGGAACGGTACTGGACCCGGAGACGGCCCGCGCGGCAATACTTGCTGGTGCAAACTACATTGTCTCTCCATATCTGAATGTGGATACGGTTAAATTATGCCTAAGATATCAAATCGCCTGTATGGCGGGCGCGATGACCATAAAGGAAGGCGCGGAATGTATGGAGGCAGGCGCTGATGTGGTGAAGATTTTCCCGGGAGGCCTCTTTGGTCCCGCTATTATCAAGGCGATAAAAGGACCCATTCCGCAGATGAAAATGATGCCGACAGGCGGCGTCAATGCGGATAACGCAGGAGAATGGATCAAAGCGGGCGCGGTTGCGGTCGGCGTGGGAAGCGAATTAACGGCGGGTGCAAAAACGGGTAACTATGCATTAATTACCGAAGTCGGTAAAAAGATAGTGGCAGCGGTTAAAGCGGCCAGAATGGAGAAATAGTTATGATTGAAGGTTTGGCACATATTGGGCTTTTCATTAGGAATATTGAGGTATCAAAAAAGTTCTATACGGAAACGCTCGGACTTGAAATCGTTTCCGAAGCGGATATGCCGGATGGTACAAAGGTGGCTATGGCTAAGCGCGGCGACCTTATGATCGAACTTGTGCAGCTGCCAGATTACAAGAATTATCAGGACGGTTTTGTCAACCACATTGCCATGAGAGTAACGGACATTGACAAAGTGCAAAAAGAACTGGAGGGCAAAGGCATTCAGTTTGAAACGAAAGAGCCGGTTCCGATGGATATTCTAAACGGAGTCAGTTATCTTATGTTCCGCGGGCCGGATGGAGAGCATTTGGAAATCGTTCAGCTTTTGTAACCCGTATAGATATCCATACATATTTGCAGTCACAGAACTATCCTTAATTTTGTGAAAACCTCCGATAGGTGTAATATGAAAGTGCCTAACGGAGGTTTTATTATAGTACGGATTACATCTGAACCAGCTACATAAAGCAAGATTCAGACTCGAAGCGTTTCGGGGCTTTTTATATATTAGTACATACGGCGGCTTGCGCAGCATGCGGTAAACCGTTCTACTTAACGATATACTCAAACCCGTCGGCCAGTATATACTGCATTGTCCGGTGTACGGGAACGTCTTGTACGTCGTAAACTATCTCGCGAATATAAAGCACATGTGTTCCTTTCTTTGTTCCCAGCAGCGCGGATTGGTGTTCGTCCGTTTTTGCAATGCTTATACGCTTGACTGATTTTAGCCTGCCTATGCTGTACTCGTTTTCCAGCAGCGAATAAATTGACACGTCGTCTGAAAGGCTGTGGGCGAGCGCGGAGAACTTTTCAGGAAAAAAGTTGTATTCGAGTATTACGGGAGAGCCGTTTGCGAACCTTATCCGTTCGATATACAGCACGTTGCTTCCTTCGGGCAGCTCGAGCTCTGATATATCGTACTGGCCGGCAGGCCGCAGGGTGTTGACGATTACTTCGCTGCCGGGAACCACGCCGCTTTCGCGGCATACCGTTGTAAAGCTCTGGTTTACGGGCACGTTTTCATCCGGCGTGGGCTTATATACAAACGTTCCCTTTCCCTGCCGGCGCACAAGATGCCCGCTTTTCACCAGCTCCAATACAGCGCCGCGGACGGTAATACGGCTTACCCCGTATGTTGAGCTAAGTTCAAACTCGGTAGGTATTTTTTGGCCGGGCTGAAGCCTGCCGGAAAGTATATCGCTGAGCAGCAGATCTTTTATCTGTATATAAAGGGGAGTGGACCCGGAGTATTCGAGCATGCTTATACCTCCTTTTATATATTAATGCAAAGTAAATAATATTGCAATGTTTACAATATTTGATTTTTCCGCCTGTATAATCCGTTAACTGAAACTGCTAAAAGTATCGACAATAGAAGGGAAAGGTTTGTATGTGTAAGAGAATGTGAAAAACAGCAACGGTAAAACTACTGGTAAAGCATACAAATATGTTATATAATTTCTATACCGAATAATAAAGTTGAGAGTAGAGAATGCTGCTGTTTGTACTGGAATCGCTGCCGCCAAAGTATAAAAGCAAGGTAGAAAAATTATATTACGACTATAGAAACGATATGCTGTATACCGCGCTGGCGATAGTAAAAGACCAAAGCCAGGCCGAGGATATAGTTCAGCTTGCTTTTATACGCATAATAAAGCATATAGGAAGGATAAGCAGCATACCGGCAGACGAGGTAAAGGGCTATGTTATTTATATAGTTAAGAACCTGTCGCTGGATTACTTGAGGAAACAGAAAAAAGACAATACCGTATCGTACGAAAGCATAGAGTTTACCGTGGACGACGGAAGGCCTCTGGAGAATATCGCGATGCTCGATCTTGATCTAAATACGGTAAAAGAAAAGCTTCGCGAGATGGACGAAAAATATTCGCTGCCGCTCATTTTAAAGTATACGCTGGAATTTTCCCATGCGGAAATAGCCGACCTTTTGGATATATCCGTCGAAAATGTAAAGGTGAGATGCCACCGGGGCAGGAAGAAGCTGATAGAGGCTATAAAAAAGGAGGCCATAAATGTATAGGGGTTACTATGACGACCTTGTCGGTGTCGCTATAAAACATGCGGGCCACGATATTCTCAAAGAAGCTTCAATGACTATGCACGCCGGGGAAGCGCGTTTTTCCGAGGATTTCGAGAAACGCATGCAAAAGATTATCGGAGCTGAGAACAGAAAAGAAAGGAAGTCAAAAGCGCTGCGGACCGCCGCAAGAATCGCGGCTGCGCTGCTCGTGCTTGTTGTAATATCGACGGCGGTAATATTCAGCTCGGAAGCGCTGCGTACCGAGGTAATGAATATGTTTTCCAGTATGGGCAGAGATTCGGCAGACGTTGAGTTCTATGAGGTCGACGAAAACGACATACCTGCCGGTTTGATCGTTCCGAGGTATCTGCCGTCTGGCTACAAGCTGGTCGAAGCGGAAAAGAGCGGCGATGCTTTTAACAGCATGTACGAAGATACGAGTGGAAATATGCTGCGGATAGTGCAGCAGAGCCAGAGCACCAGCGCGGTTGTGGACAGCGACGGTATCGGCGCTTACGAAACTATAATAAAAGGGGAAAAGGCTTTTGTATCCGAAAACGAAGAGGGAAACCTTATCATATTTAATTACCAATCTTATGTTTTTACGGTGTTAGGAAAAACGAATATTTCCGAGCTTAAAAAAGTTGCGGAGAGCATAATGGAATGACCTTTTTTAGAAAACTCAATATTCATTGTAACCTTTCACCGCGGCTGTTCGTTATTAAAGTGTAGGGAGTCCATATACTATTTAATGATAAACGGGGTTTTTCGTTGTAAAAAATCATCAACCGTATCTGCAGTTATGTTAAAAGTGTCGAAGACCTCGTTTTATCATTAACAAAACAAGAGAGGAGAAAAATATGAAGAAGGTAATAACTCTGGTTCTTGTTGCCGCGCTGCTGTTTTGCATGCCGGGAGCCGCTCTGGCGGCAGATAACGTACAAGCTGCGGGGGCATCCGACTCCGTGGTAACCCCGATGCTTGCCTACATCAGTTATGCAACCTGCTCGCTTAATATTTCATCAAACGGTTATGCGCAAATGACCGTGGTTATGCAGTGCTACTCGCCTGTCAACAAGATACGTTTGTCGCCGCATCTTCAGAGATATGTAAACGGTTCGTGGCAGGACGTTGCAAGTTGGTCGCAAACAACATATTCCGATTTTGCGATGTGGTCGAAAGGGTACTATGTGACAAGCGGGTATCAATACCGCCTGAAGTGCTACTATTATTGCTATTACGACTACACGCTGCTTGAGAGCGTAACGTGCACCCATTCCGATACATATTGATACGGGGTCCCCAAAAAGACGTAAGGCTTTGGGGTGTATATAACGGGGTGTAAATAAGGGCATACATCTTGGATCTCATGAATATCAAATTTGAAACCTTCGATTTAAAGCCTCTTTATCATAGGTAAAGAGGCTTTAAGGTTTAATCCATATTGGGTAATTTTTCTATAATCCAGCAATAAAATTCAGTTTACGAGGTATACAGCTTTGTCAATGCTAAAAAGTACCACAAAAAGCTGCGGCGCGACGCAGAGTCACAGTACTCCGGGCAATCGCGACCCATTGACCGGTTTGTTTAATTATGATTATTTCATAAAGCAGGCGGCGCTTTTGGAGATAGAACAAAAGTTTCCGCTGTCCGTAATAATCTGCGATATAAACGGACTAGCGCTTATAGGCGATACGTTCGGCCAGTCAAAAAAAGACGAGCTGCTGATAAACGCGTCGAAGCTTATCTCGTCCTGCGTAAGAAGGGGAGATTGCGTCGCAAAAGGCGAAAGCGAGTATTTTTTAGTATTGCTGCCCGAGACAAGCGCTGCTGTAGCCGGGATAATAATGGACAGGATACAAAGCAAGTGCCGTATCATTATCGGCAACACTGGTGAAAACCTTCTGTGCCTTTCCACGGGCTGCGCTACCAAGACGGGTCAGCGGGAAGATATAACGGAAGTTATCGCCGAGGCAAAGAAGGATATGCACGCGCAATGGCTGGGCGGGCAAAAATACTTTTACTCATCGTTGCTGCAGCCTATAAAAAATGCGCTGCACGACAAGAGCCACGAAACCGAAGAGCACAGCAAAAGGCTCGTCCGCCAATCGAGAATGCTCGGCGAGGCGCTCAAGCTGCCGGAAGAACAGCTTGTAAAGCTTGAGCTGCTTGCCATGCTGCACGATATAGGCAAGGTCGGCATAGACGAGAATATATTAAAAAAGCCGGGGCCTTTAAGCGCGCGCGAGTGGAGCGAGATAAAGAAGCACCCCAAGACGGGCTACAGAATAGCAAAGGCTATACCGCAGCTTTCCGGCATAGCCAGAGAAATATTATGCCACCATGAGCGGTGGGACGGCAAAGGCTACCCCAAAGGCCTCAAGCGTGAAAGCATACCGCTGCTGTCGCGTATAATAGCTGTAGTGGACGCTTTTGACGCGCTTACCTCCGGGCGGTGCTACAGGGAGCCGGTAGCTGTAAATGAGGCGCTTTGTGAAATAGAGCGCTGCGCGGGTACGCAGTTTGATCCGGAGATAGCAAATAAGTTCGTTTATATAATGCGGCGCGGCAGCATGTGCTGACATGGTTTTATAAAATAACATCAAGTCACGCATATATAAGCAAATAGCAGCCTTTCCAAAGCTGCTATGTATCATTGGCGATCCGATCTGCAGGTACGGTCAGCCGGCGCGCCAAAAAAACAAAACATGTAATTAAATTAATCTTTAGAACGTTGTGTTGCAGAACGTAATTGCCTGTATCTGCTTAATACGGATTATTGTCACCTTGCCGAAAAAGTTGTTTCCCGGGCAGCAGCTTCTTGTAACAAGTTTTATTGCATCTTCGCTAACGCCGACCAATAACCCTGTGAATATGCATCTTTCTGTGCAGACGGTAACTACGGTATCTATGTGGTCAAAAAGCTCTTCTATAAGAGAGTTTTTTTCATGTTCACAGTTTTCGCTCATAGATTAAAAACTCCTTTCGGTCTATTTATTATATTTTATTAGCGTTAGCTACTTTTGGTTACAACACACACTCAGGGCGTCTGATAATAGCCAAATAAAAAAAGCCCCTCGCTTAAGGAGCCTGCTTTAAGCATTCAGTTGAAGTCAACGAGTCCGTATTCATCGAGCATATTATCCAGCCGCGCCCTGTCCGGAAAACGGCTTTCAAGCTCGCGGTAAAACGCGGGGGAATGGTCGGGATATTTAAGATGGCACAGCTCATGCGTAATTATATAATCTATGAGCCTTACGTCGCAGCGCAGAAGGTGTATCGAAAGGCTCATCGTATTAAGTACGGTATTGATGCTTCCCCACCTTGTGAGCATGTTTTTAACGTTTATCGTTATCTCGCGCCTGCCGGAAAAGCTGGGAAGTATGGCGGCAAGGCGTTCTGCGAATATCACGTCTGCCGCGCGCTTTGACCAGCGCTCAAAGAGCGCTCTTCGGGCTACTATATCCGAGCCTTTGCGCACATGGAGCAGCAGCGTCCCTCCCGAATACACCGCCGAGGCGCGGTTCGATTCGACAACCTTAAGCGTAGCTTTGTGCCCTAAATGCCAGAACTTATCGCCGCTGACATATCTTATCGGATAATATTTCTGCCGCTTTTCGTTTACCGATTCAAGGTTTGCGTATATTTTATCGATGTTCTCGTCAACAAATCTGTATATCTTGCTTTCCGCCGTGCGGCGGGGAGCGGAAACAACGACTTCGGAAGCTCCCGTTACACGGATGCGAATATTCCGAATATCTTTTCTCAGCAATGTAAACTTGAGTGTGCCTTCAGCCGTCGCAATCGTATGTTCCATATTGTTATATATTATAATATAAACACGAGGCAATGTATAATACTCTTTAAAACATTTTGTAGATTTATCGCATAATTATCACTATTGAGTCGGCGGTTTTATTGGCGGGAGTATACACTAGTTGAAAAAATTAACCTTCGTAATTTGGTGCGCTTCGGACAAAATAATAAAAGAATGCTTCCGAGGTGCATATGTGGCCAGGCAATAAATGCGAAAAACTTACAGGTAAACACTTAAGGATAATGAAAAGCGGGCCGCTTTACGGCTCATGCGATGTAAGCACATCAAAAAACGCTATACTTCCAATAATAGCGGCATCGCTGCTCACAAAAGAACGCGTAATCATAAGAAATGTTCCAAAGATAAGCGACGTTGCCGACATGATAGAGCTCTTGGGAGCGTACGGTGCCGAGGTAATCTTAAAAGACGATACGCTGTATATACGCGCCCAAAACATAGCAACGACTACTACGGACGAAAGCATGGCCGGCAGGCTGAGGGCTTCGTTTCTGTTTATGGGGCCGCTGCTCGCGCGTGAAGGTTGCGTTACCATGCCTATGCCCGGGGGATGCAGGATAGGCCTTAGGCCGATAGACCTTCATCTGAAAGGGCTGACCGCTCTGGGGGCGAGCACTCTTGAATCTTCGGGGCATGTGCGCACATGGGCAAAAAAGCTTTCGGGGACTGTAATTTATCTTGACTACCCTTCAGTGGGCGCGACGGAGAACATCGTAATGGCGGCTTGCCTGGCCGAAGGGCGGACAATAGTTAAGGGCGCGGCGGTTGAGCCTGAAGTCGTAGACCTAATTGCTTTTCTTAATTCGATGGGCGCGGAGATAAAGACGGAAAACACATGTATAACAATAGTAGGGAAAAAAGAGCTTCACGGTACGGATTATTCGCCAATACCCGATAGGATAGAAGCGGGAACGCTTATGCTCGCCGCCGCCGTGACGGGAGGCGATGTGATGCTGAAAAGAGCGAATATCCGGCACTTAGGGCCTGTGACCAGCAAGCTTATGGAAACTGGCGCGGAAGTTTTCCCGTACCCTGAGGGCGTAAGGGTAAGGGGCTCTGGGGCAAGCCCGCTGGATATCATATCTTCCCCATACCCCGGCTTTCCCACGGATATGCAGGCGCAGTTTATGGCGGCGTGCTGCGCGGCGAAGGGCATAAGCACTATCAGCGAAACGGTGTTTGAGAACAGGTTTCTGCACGTAGCGGAGCTCAAAAAAATGGGCGCGGATATTATGGTCAACGGAAACAAAGCGATAGTAAAGGGCACGGGCAGGCTGCATGGGGCCAAGGTTTCGGCTACGGATTTGCGGGCGGGAGCGGCGCTTTGCATAGCGGCGCTTATTGCGGATGAAGAGACGGTAATTTGCGACATATACCACTTGGACAGGGGATACGACGACTTTGCGGGCAAGCTCAAGAAGCTGGGCGCCAATATAGAAAGGGTGGAATAATAGAGCCTCGCCGGAAATATGATTTCCAAGAGGAGGCTATAAGTGTATAGAAGACAGAGGATACATCTCACGCCGGAAGGCAAGATATTGCTGCTCATAATTGCCGGCATATTGCTGGCGATAATTTTCCCCGCGTTGTTTGCATACAGGCCGCAGGACGAGCCGTACTCGGATATCCGCTTTGAAATAGAATCTTACGAATATGTGGACGTGTATAAAAAAAGCGGCATAGAAAACATGAACCTTGAGGAGTATCTCGTGGGCGTAGTAGCTGCGGAAATGCCCGCGTCGTACGAACTTGAAGCGCTTAAAGCGCAGGCGGTTGCCGCGAGAACGTATACGAGCTATATAAAGAACCACGGCGGATGCTCGTCGCACCCCGAGGCGGACATTTGCACAAACAGCGGATGCTGCCAGGCCTACATCACCGAGGACAGGATGCAGAAAAACTGGGGCAGCAAGTTCGATTCCTATTACGATAAAATAAGGACGGCTGTAAGCGAGACGCGAGGGCAGAAGATATACTACGACGGAAAGGAGATACAGGCGTTTTATCACGCGTGCTCGGGAGGATGGACGGAAGACTGCGCCAACGTGTACTCCGAGCCGCTGCCTTACTTAAAGAGCGTTAAAAGCGACGGCGAAGAAGGTTATTCGCATTTTTACGGCACGGTGAGCGTTTCGCCGCAGGAGTTCGTTAACGCGATGAAGGAATACTCACCGAGCATAAATATAGACGCTAAAAATCTATCGTCGGACATAGGAGAAATAAAGCGCTTTGAAAGCGGGAGAGTGGAAAGTATAAAGATTGGCAACGAATACTTTACCGGCCGTGAAATACGCGGGATATTCAAATTGAACTCCGCCGACTTTACGGTAAGCGTTGAAGGCGAGGTAATATTCGATACAAAAGGCTTCGGGCACGGCGTAGGCATGAGCCAGAACGGCGCGGACGCAATGGCAAAACGGGGAGCAAACCATATTGACATACTAAAGTATTATTATACGGGCGTAACGGTTAAATAATAAATCCGTAACAATAAAATAACATTTTTGTACGTTTCACACTTTCTGTTTTCATTTTTACCGCACTGGTATTTTTTTATGAAAAATGGGGAACTATTATATCGTGGAGGTGTGAAACAATGAATTCTAACGGCATCAAAGATAAGATCGCGCGAAGATTGAACAAAGAGAGCTTAAAAGGTTTCTTCCAGAAACAGGGCCTATACGTACTCATATTCTTGTGCGTAGTTGCAGCGGGCATAACTGCTATTATAGCATGGCCCAGGGACGATAATGAAAAGATAGGCGATTCCAATAAGGAGGCTTCTGTAATAGAAGCGCCTTCGCTTTCAGAAGAGATAGCAAAAGCGTCGCCCTTACCCTCGATATCCGTAGCTCCCAGCCCGAGCCCATCCGTATCGCCCGAGCCTTCCCAGAGCGGACAGGCAAACCCTAATGGCAGCGGCAAGATGACGCTTACAAGGCCCCTTAAAGGGCTGATAATAAACAAGTTTTCGGACGAGGGCCTCGTTCCGTTCCCGTCTATAAGCATATGGGCGACGCACAACGGCGTTGACATAAAGGCGGAAAACGGCGCGTCGGTGGGCGCGGCGCTCTCGGGTACCGTGACTGACGTAAGCACTGACGAATCCGACGGAGGCGTGGTGGTAATAGAGCATTCCGGCAAAGCAAAGACGATATACGCAGGGCTGGGCAACATAGTGGTCAAAAAGGACGAGAAGGTGAACGCGGGGCAGAAGATAGGTGAAATTGGCGAAATGCCCAAGGAGCTTGACCTGTCGTATCACCTGCACTTTGAATACATTGTGGATGGAGATTACAAGGACCCAGAAAAGTACTTCAAGTAATGACATAATAAAAAACAGGGGCTTTTACGCTCCTGTTTTTGTTTATCATAAAAAAACCACACGCTAAGCGTGTGGAGGAACAGATAGCTTTAGCGTTTGAAAAGAAGAACCTCCAAAAGTAGAATAGAAAAGGTTTCGCCGACCGTTTCTAAAACTACAAAGGAGGTATCCAGAAATGGATGAAAGCAGTTTATCACATACGAGGTGGGACTGCAAATATCACATAGTGTTTTCCCCGAAATACCGAAGGAAAGAGATATTCGGGAAAATAAAGAAGGATATTGGGCAGATACTACGAGAGTTATGTGATCATAAGGGGATAGAGATAATAGAAGC
>JAEZIZ010000152.1 GCA_023415915.1 Bacillota bacterium
CGCCGCGTAAAAGTGCTGCGCGGCGCGCCGAAATCGGTTAAAGCCCGGAGCGTATACGACATAAGGTGAAATCAGGTGAACAGAACCAGGCAAGCCGCCGCAAAGGAAGCCGTATGAACAGGACTACCAATATGACGGAGGGCAGGCCCCTCCGCCTTATTGTGTTGTTCGCGCTGCCGATGTTCTTAAGCAACATATTTCAGGAGCTTTACTACGTAGCCGACAGCGTTATCGTAGGCCGCATAATGGGAGTGAACGCTTTCGCGTCGGTAGGCGCTGCGGGGTTCTACTACTGGCTCGTGCTCAGCATAATATTCGGGTTTTCCCAAGGGTTCGGGGCGCTTTTTGCGCAGCGTTTCGGCGCTGAAGACCATGAAGGCTTACGGCGCGCGATAGCGCAGTCGGTAATATGCACGGCGGCGCTTTCCGCACTGCTCACCGCGGCGAGCCTGATGCTTTTGCGTCCTGCGCTCGCGCTGGTGAACACTCCCGCCGAAGTGATGGACGGAGCGTATACCTATCTTGCGTGGGTGCTTGCCGCTGCGCCTGTAATGTTCGCTTATAATGTTTGCGCGGCTTTGCTTCGCGCGCTTGGCAACAGCCGCACCCCTCTCGCGGCGGTTATAGTATCAAGCGTTGTCAACATCGCTCTTGATCTGCTGTTTGTAGGGCCTTGCGGCATGGGCATAGCGGGGTCGGCCATAGCGACCGTTATTGCCAATTGCTGCGCGCTTGTCTATTGCCTCTGTAGCCTCAAAAGCATAGAAGCGGCGCGCATTACGCCAAATGACTTCAAACGCGGCCGCAAAGTTGCAGGAGCGCTCATAAGGCTGGGTTGCCCGCTCGCTCTGCGCAATATAATAATTGAGACCGGAAGCATTTTGGTGCAGTATGTGGTAAACGGCTACGGCACGCTGTATGTCGCGGGAGTAGCGGCGGCCTTCAGGTATATAGGTATAATGAACCTCGTGGGCTTTTCTCTCGACGGAGCCGTGATGGTATATGTCGGCCAGAATTACGGAGCGGGAAGAAGCGGCCGCATCAAGTCGGGAATGCGCGCCACCCGCCGGCTGGCAATAATAAGCTCCGTTATAACCGCCGCACTTACGGCGCTTTTCGGCAGGGAAATGATAAGGCTGTTCATATCGGGCGAGGTGTCCGAGGTTATGGCAGTCGCAGAAATAGGGTACCGCAACCTGCTTGCGTTCTCTGTTTGCCTGCCGTCGCTTTATATGCTGCTGATATACCGGAGCGCTTTGCAGGGCATGGGCAATGCGTCCGCGCCTATGGCTTCCGGCTTTATTGAGCTTGTAATGCGTATACTGTCGCTATTTATACTGCCCGCGTTCATCGGCGCATGGGGCGTCTACTTCTCGCTTGGCATAGGCTGGGTGGCGGCGGCAATACAGCTTGTGATATGCTACTATGTTGTTTTCAAAAAGCGTTTTAATGCCGGCAGGCTTCGCCCCTTACCGGGAATCACGTATTAAGGAGTTGTTATGAACGAACTTGATAAAATAAGCATAGAGCCCGTGAACTCCGAAAGGAAGCGCTTTATTGCGCTGCTTCTTGAAGGCGACGAACAGGAGGATATGATAGACCGCTATTTGGAGCGCGGAGACATGTACGTTATGAAACGCGAAGGCGAGACCGTATGCGTGTGCGTCGTGACCGACGAGGGAGGCGGAGTGCTCGAAATAAAGAATATCGCAACCGCCGCTCATTGCCGCGGCAAAGGTTACGGGCGGGCAATGATAAATTTCCTTCTTGAGCGTTACCGCGGCAGTTTCAGCGTAATGCGCGTGGGTACGGGCGACAGCCCTCTTACCGTACCGTTTTATGAAAAGTGCGGATTCAAGCGTGATTTCGTTGTTAAAAACTTTTTTACCGACAACTACGATCACCCTATTATAGAAGGAGGAGTACAGCTTAAAGACATGGTTTATTTTACGCGGGATTTCTGAGCGCTGTCCCTCCAGCCGCGGCGGAAATTCGCCCTGCGGTACGCTCCGGGAGTCATGCCGGTGACGCGCTTGAATACGCTTACGAAATGGCTCTGCGAATTGAATGCGAGATAGCTGCCTATCTCGGGCAGCGAAAAGTTTGAGTACTTGAGCATGTTCTCAGCGGCCTCTATGCGCTTATTGCGTATGTAGTCGGAAACAGGCATGCCTACTTCTTTTTTAAACAATACGGAGAAGTACGACCGGCTTAAGCCCGCCCGCTCGGCGAGCTCGTCAACCGATATGGGCTCCTGAAGGTGAAGGTAAATGTCGTCTAATGCGCATTGTATAGGCTTTGAATAGCGGTTTACTTTGTGTATCTCCGCTACGCGCCGGGTGAATTCCCTGACCATCTCGCGGTGCAGGTCTTTTATCTCGCTGACGGTCTGGCAAAGGTCCATCTTGCGTATGAAAAGATCGCTTAAGTTATATGCCGTCTCCTGATCCAATCCGCCTTCGATTGCGAAGCGGGTGGTCAGCGTGGTGGCGGCAACGAAAAGATACCTCTTGTCGCGCACCGGGTCCTCGGAGAGTTTGCCCACAACGCTGGAGGAAAATACGCACGCCGCCTCTTCCTCGGCTCTCGAATCTCCCGCACGCACGTACTCGAACTGCAGCAGTTCCTCGTCGTATTCGAGATGCGAGAAGCCCTCCTCGCGCTGCTGGAACGCCATGCGCATAAGCATCTTATCGATATCGTTTATGTTCATTTATATACCTTAACAAGCATCGATTTACAGAACGATTATAACATGAATCTAATATTTAAGATATACACTGCTTTAAAATGCTGTTACATCTATATACAGGGCGCAAATATAATAAGTCTGCATACGGAGGTTTAAACAGTAAGACTATGGCAACATTGCTTCTTGTAATAATCTATGCTGCGTTCATAGGCCTGGGGCTCCCCGACTCGCTGCTTGGTACGGCCTGGCCGGTGGCGCATACCGATCTTGGGGTGCCGTTAGGCGTCGCGGGCTTCGTGTCGATAGTGTCCACGCTCGGCACCGTTATCTCCAGCCTTGTTTCCGAGCGCATGATAAAGAAATACGGCACCGGAGTGGTGGCTGCGGTCTCCGTGCTTATGACCTCTATGGCGCTTTTGGGCATGAGCTTTGTCGGTCATTTCTGGGTGGTGCTTGCCCTTGCGATACCTTTGGGCATGGGCGCCGGAACGATAGACACTGCGCTTAATAACTACGTTGCGCTCAACTACCGCGCCCATCACATGAACTGGCTGCACAGCTTCTGGGGCATAGGCGCTACGTGCGGGCCGCTTATAATGTCGGTGTTTCTTGTAAGCCGCAACTGGCACGGCGCTTACCGCACGATATCGTTCACGTTGCTGGGCATAGCAGCGGTGCTTTTTGCGTCGCTGCCATTATGGAAAAAGCTTAACGGCACTCCCGCAGCGGAAGAGCGCAAAGCTCCTGTGCCAAAGCGCGAGCTGATACGCAGGCCGGGCGCCGTTTTCGCGTGCCTCGCTTTCTTCACCTACTGCGCGGCCGAATACACCGCGGGGCTCTGGGCGAGTTCATACTTCGTCAAGGTAAAAGGCATTGCGCCGGATATCGCCGCTTCATGGGCTTCGATGTATTATCTCGGTATAACGGCTGGTCGCGTATTAAGCGGCTTTGCGGCATTAAAGCTTAGCAGCCGCGCTCTCGTGCGCATAGGGCAATGCGCGATACTCGCAGGGATAGCCATACTCATACCGTTCGGGGGAACGGCGCAGATAATAGGGCTTCTGCTGATAGGAGTGGGCTGCGCGCCGATATTCCCGTCGCTGCTCGACGAGACGCCCAGGCTGTTCGGCGCTGATTATTCACAGGGCATGATGGGGCTGCAGTTCGCGGGCGCATATCTGGGCGGTACGATTATGCCGCCGCTGTTTGGATGGATATCGCCGATTATCGGCCTTGACATATGGCCGGTCTATCTATTGCTGCTGTTCGGCGCGCTTATATTCTCTACCGAATGCACGCAGCGGGCGGTATATATATCTAAGCTAAAAGAAACCGAACGCGTCAACGCTTAGCGTGCGCGCGTTATAAAGCAAAGGAGGGTTTTTATGGTTAACGAATGGAAGGGAATAAGCTATAACGGAGCGCTTAAAGTGAAGGGCACGAAGCTTACAAACAGCCGGGGCGAAACCGCCGTACTGCATGGCATGAGCAGCCACGGCATGCAGTGGTATCCGCGTTTTGCACGCGCCGAAGGAATAAGAACTACAAAGGAAGCGGGCGCGAACGTTTTCCGCGTGGCAATGTATACCGACGAAGGAGGGTACCTTACCAACCCCGGTATAAAGCACGACGTGATACGCGCGGTTGACGACGCGCTTTTCCTCGACATGTACGCCATAATAGACTGGCATATCAATTACGATAAGGACCCGCTCGCGAACGTGGATAAAGCAGAAGAGTTTTTCCGCGAAATGAGCTTGCGCTACGCAAACGAGCCGGGCGTGCTGTATGAGATATGCAACGAGCCCAACGGCGAGGAAGTTACATGGGCGGGCAATGTCAAGCCGTACGCCGAGCGCATAATACCCGTTATACGCGGCAATTCGCCCGACTGTGTAATACTCGTAGGCTCTCCCACGTGGAGCCAGGATGTGGACATAGCCGCGGCCGACCCGCTCGACTTTGAAAACATAATGTACACGCTGCATTTTTACGCAGGAACGCACGGCGAGGAGCTGCGCGATAAATGCCGTGCGGCGCTCGCAATGGGAGCCGCCGTGTTCGCCAGCGAATGGGGCACAAGCGAGGCGGACGGAAGCGACGGAGTATATACAAAAGAAAGCGACGTCTGGCTTGATTTTCTAGCACAGCACGAAATAAGCTGGTGCAACTGGAGCCTTGGCGACAGGGACGAGACGAGCGCGGCACTCTTGCCCGGCGCGCCGGACGGCGGATGGACGAAAGAGCACCTCTCCGAAAGCGGCCGGTATGTATTCGAGCGGCTCAAAGGACGTGCCGTATAACGCTCCAGCCTTAGCGCAGCGGTTTTGAATGGTTGACTTTATTCCGTTAATTGACATGACTTTGGCAACGTGGTAGTATAATTAAAAATATCAGGGGAGCTTGTGTACAGGCTGAGAGGAAACTATTCAAGTTTCGACCCTTATAACCTGATTTGGATAATGCCAACGTAGGGATCTATTAAAGAAAAATTTAGTGGATATGCCGTTTGGCATAACCACTTTTTATTTTTCGAGGCTCTCGGCAATTTACGAGGCTTGACGGGGTGTAAACGGGGTCCCCGGCAAGTCGTGAGGCTTGACGGGGTGTAAAGGAGCTTTTTCATGGAAACAAAGAATATATCATTGCTTAATAATTCGCTTCTCTGGTTTGGCGCGGCTGTGTCCATAGCCGAGATATTTACCGGCACGCTGTTCGCGCCGCTCGGGTTTGCAAACGCGCTCCTGGCTATTTTAATCGGGCACGTCATCGGATGCACGCTGCTTTATCTTGCAGGGCTCATAGGCGCGAAGCGCAGCCTTTCGGCCATGGAGACCGTACGCATTTCCTTCGGGAGCAAGGGGTCGTATCTGTTCTCCATTTTCAACATACTGCAGCTTTTAGGCTGGACGGCGGTAATGATAATAAGCGGCGCGCGGGCAATAGGCGTCATAGCCGACCCCATTAATCCCGGCTCGAATATACTTTTGTGGTGCGCCCTCATCGGCGTGCTTATCATGTTCTGGATCGCCGTTGGTATTAAAAAGCTCGGCGTGGTCAACATCTTCGCCGTGGGCGGACTGTTCGTGCTCACGGTGATACTCAGTACTATCGTGTTCGGGGGCGCAGGCGTACCGGCAAGCGAGGGCAGTATGAGCTTCGGCGCGGCGGTGGAGCTGTCGGCGGCAATGCCTCTCTCGTGGCTCCCGCTTATATCCGACTACACGCGGCATGCCAAAAGACCCGTCGCCGCTACGCTTTTGAGCACGCTTGCTTACTTCGTTGGGAGCTGCTGGATGTATATAATAGGCGCAGGCGCGGCCATATTCGCAGGCAGCTCGGACATAGCCCGGATAATGATGACGGCGGGCCTGGGGCTCGCGGGCGTTCTCATCGTACTGCTCTCTACAGTCACGACGACGTTTCTTGACGCTTATTCGGCCGGCGTCAGTTCGGTGAATATATACGGGCGCGTAAACGAAAAATGGGCCGCTGCCGCAGTGTGCGCCCTCGGTACGCTCATAGCAATGTTTACGCCCATCGAACAGTATGAAGACTTCCTGTATCTAATTGGCTCGGTGTTCGCGCCGATGATCGCCATACTGATAACCGATTTCTTCATACTTAAAAAAGATCATATGAACAAACCCGTGAGCGTCACCAACCTTACCGTGTGGGCGGCGGGCTTCGCCGTTTACAGGTTGTTCATGTCAGTGGATACCATTGTGGGCACGACGCTGCCCGTCATGGCCTTAACTGCGATATTATGCGTACTTGTAGAAGGAGTGAAAAGATTATGTTTGAAGAAATGCTGAACAACGTGCGTAACAAGCGACCGATCGTGCACTGTATTACGAATTACGTGACGGTGAACGACTGCGCTAATATGCTGCTCGCCGCGGGCGCATCCCCCATAATGGCGGACGATATAGGCGAGGCGGAAGAGATCACCTCTATCTGCGGTGCACTCGATATAAACATAGGAACGCTGAATGAGCGCACGATAGCCTCCATGTTCAAAGCCGGGAAAGCGGCGAACGCGCTCGGCCGTCTCGCCGTGCTCGATCCCGTGGGCGCAGGCGCTTCCCCGCTGCGCACTAACACTGCGCTTAAGCTGCTCGAAGAAGTAAACTTCTCCGTAATACGCGGCAACATATCGGAGATCAAAACAATAAGCCAAGGAAGTGGCACGACAAAGGGCGTAGACGCCGATGTAAGCGACGCTGTGACGGAAAGTAGCCTGCCGGAAGCGGTACGCTTCGCCAAAGCGCTGAGCGCCAGTACAGGTGCTGTCGTCGCCATAACGGGGGCTATTGATATCGTTGCCGACGAGGGTAAAGCGTATATAATACGCAACGGCCATACCATGATGTCACAGATAACGGGTACCGGTTGCATGCTCACGGCGCTAATAGCGGCGTACTGCGGCGCAAATCCGGATAGATTGCTGGACGCTGCTGCGGCGGCAGTGGCTGCTATGGGGCTGTGCGGCGAAATCGCTTACAAAAGAACAAGCGAAGCGGGCGCGGGAACGGGTACGTTCCGCACGCTGCTCATCGACGCTATGAGCCAGTTGGACTCAGAGGCGCTGAATGGAGGTATAAAGGTTGAAATCGCTTAGACAATCCTTGCTGCTCTACATTGTTACTGACCGCGCGTGGCTTAACGGCAATACGCTTTCCTCACAGGTGGAGCAGGCCGCAGCGGCGGGCGCCACCTGCGTGCAGCTCCGCGAAAAGGAGTTGGACTATGAAGAGTTTCTCGCCGAGGCGAAAAGCATAAAGGCAATAACGGACAGATACGGCATACCATTAATAATAAACGACAGCGTAGACATAGCGCTCGCGTGCGGCGCGGACGGCGTGCATATAGGCCAGGGCGACATGCCTGCCTGCAAGGCAAGAAAGCTCATAGGAGACGGGCGCATACTCGGCGTGTCCGTGCAGACGGCAGCGCAGGCGCTTGCGGCGCAGCGCTGCGGTGCGGATTACCTGGGGGTGGGCGCGGTGTTCCCTACCTCCACAAAGCCGGACGCGGACGCCGTATCGTATGACACGCTTAAAAATATCTGCGGCTGCGTTAATATACCCGTCGTTGCCATCGGCGGTATAACCGCTGCAAATATCACTTTTCTTGCCGGCAGCGGCATTGCCGGCGTGGCCGTCGTTTCCGCCGTGTTTGCGAGCTCCGACATCCCCCGCGCGACAGGCGAGCTGCTTAAGTCGGTAAGGCAGGTGGTCGTATGAAGTACACGGGAGCGATATTCGATCTTGACGGTACGCTGCTCGATTCCATGCCGGTGTGGGAGAACTTAGGCAGAGACTATCTCATATCGCAGGGCGTTACGCCGCCGGAAGATATAGCCAAGGTCTTAAAGCCGATGAGCCTTGAGGAAAGCGCCGTGTATTTCCGAACGCGGTTCAATATACAGCGCTCCATAACAAAGATGACATACGATTTTGCCGCGCTTATAGAAAAGCAGTACGGAGAGCTTGTGCCGCTTAAACCGCATGCCTGGGAGCTGCTCGAGCGGTTTCACAAAGCGGGTGTTAAATGCTGTATCGTCACGGCGACCGCGCGCCATCTCGCCGAAGCCGCGCTTTCGCGCCTTGGCGTGCTGCGCTTTTTCGATTTTCTGCTTACGTGCACGGAAGTGGGATACGGAAAGGACAAGCCGCTAATATTCTTAAAGGCGCTCGAAAGGCTGGGCACCGCACAGCAGGAGACCATAATATTCGAGGACGCGCTTCATGCCGTGCAAACGGCAAAGGCGGCGGGGTTCAGCGTGGCGGGCGTGTACGACGATTCGGCGGCTTCCGATAAAGAGGCAATAATGAGCATCGCCGATTATTATATCTATTCGTTTGACGAGTGGGAGGAAACATGCAAATGAAAAGCGTATTGACGATAGCCGGCTCAGACTGCAGCGGCGGCGCGGGCATACAGGCGGATATAAAGACGATAACGGCGCACAGAATGTACGGCATGAGCGTAATAACGGCGCTGACGGCGCAAAACACGACGGGCGTTTACGGCATTGAAGAATCGAGCCCGGATTTTGTCGCGCTTCAAATGAAGTGCGTGTTTGAGGACATATTCCCCGACGCCGTAAAGATAGGCATGGTATCGAATGCGGACATAATAAGGGTCATAGCCGCAAAACTTAAGGAGTACGGCGCGAAAAACATCGTCGTTGATCCGGTCATGGTATCGACGAGCGGCGGCAGGCTGCTTGAAGGCAGCGCTGAGCAAACGCTGAAAGACGTGCTTCTGCCTGTCGCGGATATCATTACGCCTAATATACACGAGGCCGAGGCGTTGTCGGGTATGTCCATTGGTAATGTTGGTGATATGCTAAAAGCGGCAGAACGCATCGCAAAAACGGTAAAGTGCGCGGTACTTATAAAAGGCGGACATCTTGAGCAAAGCGCGGACGACCTGCTGCTGGCGGGCGGAAAGGCCACCTGGCTCCGTTCGGAGAGGGTGGATAACCCCAACACCCACGGCACCGGATGCACGCTGTCTTCGGCTATAGCCTGCAACCTCGCCGCAGGGCGTGGCCTTGACCGGAGCGTTAGAAACGCGAAGGAATACATAACGGGCGCGCTGAAAGCAAACCTCGATTTAGGCAAAGGCAGCGGCCCGCTCGATCACTGCTTATGCATATAGCCTAGTTGAGCAAAAGGTATGCGAACAGCGGGTAATGGTCGGAGAACTTGTTTACGACTAGCCTCGAGTTTACCACCTTTATGTTCTTTGAAACTATTATATTGTCTATCTCGTTGTAATCTATCGGTTTCTTCGAGTAGTCGTAGTATTTTGTCTCCTCCGTGTTCACAACGGTGTAATTCTTCAACGCTTTGAATTCGGAGATGCCCGCGTTGAAATCGCCCGTTACTATCTTGTACTCGTTTTTGTCGCTGTCCAGCAGCTCTTTAAGCTTCGCGAACTGCTTTTTTCTTATCTCCGCCGAGTTGTAGGAAAAATGCGTGTTGTAAAACGATACCGCCTTGCCGTCTATGTTGACTACGGCCTTTTGTATTATGCGCCTCTCATAGCTGCCGCTGTCTAGCTCGTACGTTTTTATGCCGCTTAGGTCAAACTTTGAAAGTATGCCGTTGCCGTACTGCGAACCGTTCGAATAGTTTATCGTAGGCGAGAGTATGTTGTGCGACATATCCTTGGTTTTAAGGCTCGCGAGATTGTCTATTATGTCGCTCGCGGTAAGGTCCTGAAACGCTTCCTGTATGCCCATTATGTCGGGCTGCTGGTCATAGATAAGCCGCCCCTGCATCAAAAGGTTGCCATTGCCGCGCTTTATGTTCCACGTGCCCACCGTTAAGAGGTTGCGCGATATATACACTGAATACCTTACTTCCCCGTTCAGCGCTATGCGTACGGTCTTCATGCCCGCGTCGGGCAGGTTAATCGTGAATTCGTTTCCGCTGCTGCCGTTTATCGCTACGGCAACGCCTTTGTTGGCCTTAACTTTAATCGTTACACTCTGTTTTGACGCCCTTACCACATAGCCGTATTCGTTGGGCGTAAACGAAGGATACAGCCTGCCGCCCGATATCGAAATGTCCGCGAGCTGCGTGTCGTCAACCTGCGCAGTAACGTCCAGATAACTCGAGCTTATATAAGCGGTCTTGCCTTCAAACTCTACTTTGTACCAGCCCTCGATAAAATCGTCGTGCGGAAGAATGCTTAGCTTGCTCCCCTTTTGTGCAACCCCTATTATCTCCGCGTCTGTGGAAGGAGCGCTTCTTACGTTGACGTCGCTGCTGCAGTTTACTATCTCGCCTGTAAAGTCGAGCGCGTATCCGTCCAGCGACGAGTCGAGACATATGTACATCCTGTTCACATACCCCGTCTTGCCGTCGTATTTCACCTTGTGCCATTGCGCGTTGACATTCGTTTTGAGTATCTGCACGAACGTCCCTTTTTGCAGCCTTGTGATTATGCCCGAATCCGGGCTCGGTTTGTCCCGGAACGCTACGTCCGAGCCTATTATCTCCCCGCTGTTTTTCACTATGCCCGCAGGTACCGGCGTACGCGCGGGCGGAGCGCTTTTGCTGGGCTCCGGCGTATCGCTTGGCTCGGGCGCCGTCGTCTTTACCGGCGTGGGCATGCTTTCGGCCGTAGGCGCTGCTGTAACCTCTGCGGACGGAGTGATTTCGGGCGGGGCGCTTGGTTCTGCGGGAGCCTGCGCCGGAACGGCAGCACACGACCCCAGCGCTATAACAACAGCCGCAGCCGCAATCATTTTAACAATCTTAAGTTTTGCCCTCGTCATCTTATCAATCATATGCTTGTATAAATTAATCATTTTGTTATCCATTACTATACAGGCGGCGCATATTCATTGCAAGCCCGCCAAATGCGCATATGCCTTTTATTGCCGCCGCAAACATGAAATAATTGTAAACAATACACGCGTATAAAACAGAATATACCCAAAAAAGCGAATGTTTAGTATCGCCCGATATTTTATAAATGATAGTTATATAAAAACCATAACATGATTGCAGATTAAATCTAAAAGCACGGAATCGCCTTTAAAGCAGTTCAAACCGGTTCTTTTCATATTTAATTATACCGTCGCGTTTCATCCATGACAGCTCGCGTGACAGCGCGCTGCGGTCCACGTCAAGGTATTCCGCCATCGCCGCACGCCCCATAGGGATCGCAAACGAGCGCGACCCGGCGCTGCGCGCTTCCCGCGTGAGAAATGTAATCACCTTTTCACGTATGGTCGGTCTTATGAGACAGTCGTTACGGTCGTGCAGCACGAGCGCCTTTTCCGCTATGCCGTCGAGCAGGTTACCAATCAGCTTTGTATGGTGCGGACAGTCGCTTCGCTCAAGTATATTGTTTATCGGAATAAGCAGCACGCAGGCTCCACTCAGCGCCTGCACGGATACCGGGCTCGTCCTGTCATGGCTTGCGGCCAGCAGCACGCCTAAGTAACTGCCCGGCCCCAGCATTGTAACCGCAAAGAGTTTGCCGGACGCGTCGCACTTATAAGACCTTGCGCTGCCCGAAAGAAGTATCCCGACTTCGCTTACGGCCTCGCCCTCCCATATTATTGTCTCGCCTTTATTGTATTCCCTCCTTACGGCGGAAAGGCGCGCAAGTATGGCCTCTATATCGCCGCTCTCTATGCCCTTAAACAGCGGCGACGCCTCTAAAACGCACATATGCTTCCTCCGTCCTTTTGGTTGCACGTGCAACAGACTTTCGCGGAATATCATACTATACTCTTCATGAAAATCCAAGCAGGAGGTTGCTTAGCGATGGATAACAAATCGCGTATCATATGGATTACAAGGACGGCCGTCTTCATAGCTCTGCTTATAGTGCTGCAGGCCGCCACCGCCCCCTTGGGCAATATACTCGTTACGGGTTCAATTATAAACATGCTGCTCATACTGTCGGTAATGACCTGTTCTCTTTCGTCCGGTCTCACGGTAGCTATGCTGTCGCCTGTACTTGCAAAGTTTTTCGGCATAGGCCCGTTTTGGAGCCTCATACCGTTTATCGTTCTTGGCAACATCACGCTCATATTCATCTGGCACTTTATCGGCAGAAGTAAAAAGCTTGGTCGTATCGGCGCGTATACAACAGCGCTTATCGCCGCAGCGGCCGCCAAGTTCACGGTGCTTTACCTGGGCATCGTTCGGCTGGCCGTGCCGGTGCTGCTCAAGCTGCCGCCTCGGCAGGCAGCGGCGGTATCCGCCATGTTCTCGGTGCCCCAGCTTATAACGGCGGCGATAGGCGGCGCGGCCGCAATCGCCGTGCTGCCGCTGCTGAGAGCTGCTAGAAAAAGCTGACGGGCGCCCGAAAATCTTTATATAAATATGGCTATTAGGATGAATCATCAATGACAAGTCCGTAAAATAGGCCAATGCCGGGTGTAGAATGTTGCCATAGTAACGGAAAAGGCGGAAAAGAGCTATGGCAGCGAAGAAACGTGTTGGGTTA
>JAEZIZ010000004.1 GCA_023415915.1 Bacillota bacterium
CCTGGATGGGAGTCGGCCTTGTAAAGCCCGCGTTTTGCAGGGTAGCCTTCATCCCTTCCGAGAGTAATTCATAATATTTCAAATTTTCCTCATTTCTTTTCCGGTGTTCACATAAAAAATAAAGACCGTGCCGATATAGCAAAGTCTCTCGAATTTGTTATTACGCCACAAGTTCGTACTTTTTAGCCGGAGCCGAAAAGCCCCGCTTAAGCCGTACGGGCCACAATTTCCCGTACTGGTGTATTAAAAATACGACTTGTATGTAAAGCGCGATTCTTTTTAGGGAATGCTTTGAGATTATACTCAAACGATACTAATAATACAAAGGCAATTATATAGTATTCTTTACTGTTTGTAAAGACTGAGTAAAAGCTGCCTAAATTCCGGCGCATAAGAACGATTGCAGATCAAGCAATACAGCCCTTGTTTTAATACGGGTTCACCTGCAAATTGTGCGACTTGATGGCGTAGTAATATTCTCTTAATTATTTTAAGGCGTTTAGTTTTTGCGTGTTTATAGGTCATTACGAAACAATCTGATAGATTGAAATGCCTTATCGGATATACTTTACATTCGAAGAAAGTCGTGCTAATATTAAAAAGTATTCTAAATGTACCGATTGAGTTCACATGTTTTGTAAGTCATTCCTTCATTTAATACAGGGGCTCCGAAAAGTCTAAACTTTTTGGGGTGTGAATGATTTACATAACATGTGATTTTATTTGTACAGGATATAATATTTATTGGGAGGTACCGACAATGTATAGTGGCACAGTAAAATGGTTTAACGCGGAAAAAGGCTATGGATTTATTTCCAATGATGATGGAGGAGAGGATTGCTTTGTGCACTTCTCGGCAATCATGACTGAAGGTTATAAGTCTCTGTCGGAAGGACAGAGAGTTACTTTTGATACTGAAGCGGATCCGAAAAACAGAAACAAGCTCAGGGCAGTAAATGTACGTATATCGTAATTGATTGACTGAAATCAGGAGCTGTAACGGCTGCATGCTTTAAAACATGCAGCCGTTTTAAAACGGAGTCCCCAGCAAACCGTGAAGCTTGCCGGTGTGCAGATAGGACTCGTAAGAATGGTTTATAACCTGATTTCTGCTCTATAAGTGATAGTGGCCTGCGGCTTCGGGCTGATAGAGCAGCTTTTTAATTCGGATGTGCGCAATACCATCGGGCGTGTTCCACCGTATGCTGTCGCCTTCGCTGTACCCGAGTATTGCCGTGCCTATTGGAGATAATACGGACAGCCTGCTCCGTGCCGGGTCCGAAGCGTGCGGGTATACTAAAGATACCTCGATGTCGTCGTCGTTTAAGGTAAGCAGCGCTTTTGAGTTCATCGAAACGACACCGCGGGGGAGATGATGCTGCTCGACTACCTTTGCTCTATTAATTTCGGACTCGAGGTCATCAAGCGCCTGCTTATCGGCGCCGTTCTTCAGTTTGTCGCTTATCAGCTTTCTTAATCTTCTCCTGTCAAGCTCGGTAATATAGATTACGCCCGGAGCGGCAGCCTGCCTCTTGACGGATTCAATATATTCTTCGATAGTTATCGAGAAGCTTTTCATATTGGCTGACTCATGGAATTGCTTGAATCCGGCGCCTGCAAAAGCTCTTATTGAGCGTATGTTTTCCTTATGTATCTTTGCGACAACGCGCTTTGACCTGAGCTCGAAAAAAGCTATTTTCAGGCTTTCCAAAATTGTGCTCGTTCCCAGCCTTTTACCCCAGTTGCTCCGGTCGCCGATAACTATAACTATCTCCGTTTCGGCGCTTTTTATTATAAGCCGGACAAAACCTACCGGCTTGCCGTCTTTATCGTATGCCATATAGAATCTGCCGTTTTGGTTAAAAAGGTGCGTTAAAATTGGCATGTTAACCTTGCTTATCACACGCTCTATATCGTCCGAAACATTTTGGGTGTCGCTTAAAAACTTGCGCACGTCGTCGTCTTTAAGCCATGTCATTAAGTTATAAGCGTTATCACGGGTTATTTCATCCGATAAAAAAATAAAAGGCTCTTTCATTTTTTACTACATCCTTACGTAAGAAATAAAAGCCTTCCATAGATACTATGACGGTTCTTTTTATATTCCGATTATATCAGTAAAAGATAAAGCGGTCAAACGTCATTATAGGCAATATTGGAATAATAAATAAATATTACTTGAATTAAATAACACTGGTTATATTAAATAGAAACGATGCAATTAAATGGAATCACAATCCAGCATTGACAAATCATAGATAATACTATAAGATGTTAAATGAAGATACTTTATAAATTCAAAGGCATTTCGCACGCTGCGAAGTGTCTTTTCCTATGATGATGATATTTAAGATAATATGTAGTTGTATTATTTGTTTTTACAGGAGGAAACGGTGAGAACTATTCTGCAAAAAGCGTCCTATGAACGGCTGATTGGGCAGACAGTTTATATAGAAGAAAACATAAAAAGCATAGAGGAAACTTTATTAAGCAGCAAATTAATAACGTCAAGGGACGATTTCAGATATTTTTTTAAGAGATATATCAGAAAAGTCGAGGCTTTATTTAAATCCATAACCGTTGTGGATGATAAAGAAAAACGGTTGAACAGTATACCGTTTATCGTATTGGACAGCAGCTTTACTCTGACTGATGCTAAAAACAGAGTATATTACTGCCATATGACATATGACAACACATGGGACGGGAACAGGAGAATTCATCAGATACACTTCCTGTCGGAAACGGGGCTTATGCTGCTATTGAGAGAAGAAGGGTCAAAGGCCACCGTCAATTTGGGAAGCGGGTATCTAGAGCATAGAATCAGTTCAATAAGAATAGAAGGAGGAAGGAATGAAAACCGTATATGTATCTGATCTTGACGGTACGCTTTTCAACTCGGAGAAAAAGATAACGACTTTTACGGCGGATATTATCAATAAGTTTATCGATCAGGGAGGGCTGTTTGCTATATCCACGGCAAGAATGGCTTATGGATGCGATCAGAAGCTGGTTGCGTTGAATTTAAACATTCCTTGCATTGTAATGAACGGCGCGTGTATTTACTCTTTCAATGAGAAGAAGTATATAGACGTTAAAATTATAGACACGGAAAAAGTTAAGGAGATAGAGGGGATTCTTGACGAAGAGGACTGCAACGCGTTTATGTATACGTACGATAAAAATGCGCTCAGCATATATTATAAAACGGAAGCGGAAAACAAGGACGTACAGTACTTAAGCAGAAGAGCCCAGGAAGAATGCAAAGAAATAAAAAAAGTAGACAGCTTTGCGCGAACGGCAAAAAACAGGCAGGTTGTTTATTTTGCGCTTACAGGTAATAAAAGCAAGATTCAGCATGTATATAATAGAGTAAGCAGGGTGCCGAGGGTAGAATCGGTAATGTATCTTAATATATACAACGGGCGATATTGCCTTGAGATATTCGACGCAAAGGCTAATAAAGCGCACGCCCTGATGAATTTAAGACAACTGCTTAAGCCGGATGAGGTCGTTGCCTTCGGCAACAAACCAAGCGACATAGACATGATGAAAGCGGCGGATTTCTGCTTTGCGCCGGAAAATGCGGTTAACGAGGTAAAAAGGATTGCCAACAGAATAATAGAGAGCTGTGACAACGACGGCGTAGCGAAATATCTGAAACAAAAATATGAGCTTTAAACAGGAGTGAATTTATTATGTCGCGTAAAATATATATTACAGAAATGGATAAAAAGAAGCTGCAGAAACTGATAAATGAAGCGATACAGGATAATATTCAAAACGAGGAACTTATGAGCGACCTGATAAGGGAGCTTGACCGCGCCGATGTTGTAAGCAAGGCGGAATTACCGCGCGATGTGATCACCATGGATTCGAGGGTTTTGTTGGTGCTGGACGGGTCGGAGGAGGAAATTGCGCTCGTATATCCGCATGAGTCTGACGTTTCCGATAACAAGATATCGGTTTTATCTCCGATAGGGACGGCTATTTTGGGATATCGCGAAGGGGATACCATAGAGTGGAAAGTACCGTCCGGAGTAACGACAATCAAAGTTAAAAAGGTGCTTTACCAGCCGGAGGCAACAGAAAACGCCGTCTGAAAATACCGGCATATATAAAGCCAAGAGTTTTATAAAGCAAGGGCTCCAAGAAAGCGGAAGCTTTCCCTGGCGATGATAAGCTGCTTTGTTAATACTGCTTGAGATTGCTAAAAAGTATATTCTGTCATTCCGTCAGCTTTGCTTGAAGGAGTATAACGACTGAAGAATCCCCTTCTTTAAGCACTTTCCATGGGATTCCTCGTAAGCTCGGAATGATGAGGGTTTGTCGACATTCTGAACCTGCTTTGTTAAGATAAGCTTATTGTTTGTGCCCGCAGTATTTTGGAATCACCTCTGCCGGCACAGGCTCGTAGAAAAAGTAACCCTGAATATTGCTGCAGGAGCGTTCGCTTAAAAATTTCAGCTGGCTCTCGTTTTCAACGCCTTCGGCTATAACGTCTATATCAAGGCTGTCGGCTAATGCGAGTATAACGTTGATAATGGATTCGTCCTTTTGGTTCAAATTTATGCCATGCACAAAATCCATAGGTATTTTAATGCGGTCAACAGGGAAGCTCTTCAGATATTGGATCGCGGAATATCCGGTGCCAAAATCGTCTATCGCTATTTTTACGCCTAAGGACTTGACAGCCTCAAGGCCTGAAAGTATATTCTCGTCGCTGATTATTGTTGACTCCGTGATTTCCAGCTCAAGATATTCCGGAGACAGCTTGGTGTCGTCCAATACGTCCCGCACCAGATTATACAGAGAGTTATTATTTACCTGTATCGCAGAGATGTTGACGGAAACAGGCACCTTGGGAAGGCCCATGTCCTGCCACGCTTTGTTTTGCCTGCATGCCGTCTTTATTACCCATTCCCCGATAGGTATTATCAGTCCCGATTTTTCCGCGGCAGGAATAAACTCGCCGGGCAATAAAATACCGCGCTCGGGATGGTTCCATCGGATAAGCGCCTCATATCCTATTATTTCCTTGGTAAGGCCGTTGACCTGCGGCTGATAGTACAGCAGAAATTCATCGTTTGCCAAAGCTTCATGCAGGGCGTTTATCTTTTCGATTTCTTCAATTACGTCTTTTTCGAGCTCCGACGAATACAATACATATCTGTTCTTACCATTCGTTTTTGCCCTGTACATAGCGAAATCTGCCCTTTTTATCAATGCTTCAACATCTTCGTCGTTTCCCTGGTGCTTAGCAATGCCAACGCTGCAGGTGATAGCAAGTCGCCGCATGTTTATTATAAAAGGTTCATTGAACTGTTCAAGCACTCGCTTTGCCATATTCAAAACCTGTTTTTCGCTTCTTATATTTCGTACCATAACTAAAAATTCGTCGCCGGAAACCCTGCAAACCGAATCGCTGCTTCTGAAAATTGCGCTTATACGATCTCCCGCCTGCTTTATGAGCTCATCGCCCGAGGAATGCCCCAAGGTATCGTTTACTCTTTTGAAAAAATCCAGGTCAATAAACATGACGTAAAGCCCCGAGCCGCTTGTTTTATGTTCGATAGCATACTTTAAGTTTTCAGTGAAAAGCATTCTGTTGGGCAGCCCGGTAAGGTGGTCATATAACGCCAGCCGCAAGTTCTCCGCTTCGACTTTCTTTCTCTCTTCTATTTGCGCGTTAAGCTCGTTAACCTGGTTATCGATTACCTCAAGACGTCTTATGTTTACACCGTATATAAGGCGGGCAATAAAATACAGCGCACCAAACAATAAAAAGTTTACTATCGTTTTAACGTCGTCGACGGGGAAATTAACAAGATTCGCAAAAAACCGCAGGTATAAAAGAGAAACGGTGAGCGCGACGCCGGTAACTACAAGCATTGTCCTTGTAAGCCTTGCAATCGATATGAGGATGATAATAAAGGCAAACGTCCACATTGCAGGCCCCATATACTCGTAATAACGGACCAAAGAATAAAAGAACACCAAATTGTATATAAGCGCAACCAATAAGTTACCAAAAAAAGGTTTCGGGTTTAAAAAAGAAAGTGTAAATACGATAATGCCTGAGATAAAGAATACGCCGATATCTGTCAGCAGCTGCGCGGTCGGCATCAAGTATACCAACGGGCCGAGTATAGACTGGCTAACAGCGCATAACAAAAGAAGAATAGACATGATTCTTAAAAGTATGACATTGACATGCCTTGCTGCGGTTTCATTGCTGCTGTTCTTAAGTATCTTTTCAACCAGTGATGAAAAGAAGATGCGGACGTATGATTTATGCATTAAAAACTCCTTGGCGATTCAGCCAATCAAAAATCGCTTTGTATATGGGCTCCCAATATGTTGTAGTTGGGGATAAAAGCATTTTTTGTTGACACTATGTATTATATCGTACTTTTTTCGCATCAGGAACACGGTAAAAAAAGCCACATATGTTGCATGCGGCAGGCGGTATCGCAAAACCTGCCACTTGAATTGCTTGCCATTTAGCGGGAGCTTCAAAGGTACAAGAAACATGACTTTTTTATGCTTATATCGCTATCCAAAGTTTTTCTGCAATTGTCGAAAATTTTTCCCTGAAGGAGCTTGACATTCATTTAAGGCAGATGCAGAATATAATTGTAGGCAATTGTCTTAAAAGGAGTTGATATTATGGATGCAATGAAAAAACTGCCGGACGCTGAGTTTGACATTATGAAAGTGGTGTGGGCAAATGAGCCGCCTATTACGACCAACATCATTATGCAACAGCTTGGAAACGAAAGGGAATGGAAAGCACAGACGGTCATTTCCCTTATGTCGCGGTTGGTGGAGCGCGGCTTTGTCAGGACGGAAAAAAACGGAAAAGAGCGCACCTATTTTCCGCTTATCAGCAAGGAGGACTACTTACGATTTGAAACGGGTAATTTTATGGAGCGTTTTCATGGGAACTCTTTCGTTAGCTTAGTTGCCACGCTATATGACGGGAACAAAATAAAGAACAGCGATCTTGACCGACTTGAAAAGTGGCTGAAAGAAAGGAGGGATTGATATGCGGGTTTTGCTGACCACCCTGCTTCAATGCACCGTTTCTATGTCGCTTGTTACTCTTGTATACGCGGTCATACTACCCCTTTTGTCAAAACGGTATGCTGCCAAGTGGCGGTATATGGGTTGGATAGTGATTGCGGCAGGCTGGATATTCCCCTTTCGTCCCCGGATTGACCTGT
The DNA here is from genome assembly GCA_023415915.1 of Bacillota bacterium. Taxonomy (GTDB): domain Bacteria; phylum Bacillota; class Clostridia; order Christensenellales; family SZUA-584; genus DTFZ01. The sequence goes on from JAEZIZ010000004.1 coordinate 7,227, forward strand.
CGTTTCTTCCGGCTCAAATGATGGATATACCTGTTCAGCCAATTGTCAACACCATACCGTCTATGACGAGTGCAGGGGACATTGTGAACGCTCCGGCAATAATTCCCTTATGGTTGGTGCTTGCGTCAATTTGGGTTTTAGGCGTTGTAAGCGTCGTACTGTACCATGCTCTGCGACATGGCCGCTTTATAAAAATGGTGCGACGATGGAGTGAGTCTGTAACCGATTTGGAGAGCTTGGGGATTTTGGATAGCTTAAAGTCAGAACTGGGAATTAAAGCACAGGTAAGGCTAAGCGTGTGCAAGAGTATTACAAGCCCTATGTTCGTCGGGCTTTTCCGGCCTGCCATTTTACTGCCGCCTGTCAAAATTGCAGGTGATGAATTGCCCCTTATTCTCAAGCATGAGTTGATTCATTTTAAGCGGCATGACCTTTGGTGCAAGGCACTGATTTTAGTGGCAACCGCGCTACATTGGTTTAATCCGGTGGTCTACCTAATGGCAAAAGCGACGGCGGCACAATGTGAAATCTCCTGCGACGCGCTGGTTTTACGGGGCGCGGATTTTCAGCGGCTAAAGCAATACGGAGAAACGATTATCGGCGTTGTCAGGAACGGGACGAAACTACGAACTGCATTATCAACTAATTTTTATGGAGGTAAGAAAGGTATAAAAACTCGAATTTCTTCAATCATGGACACAAAACGAAAGAAGACTGGCGTTGCAATCCTTTGTGTAGCATTAGTGAGTATTATATTTGCTGGAGCCACGCTTACCGCTGCCGCAACAGATAACAGCATAGCCAGCGGCAGCATTACGGCCGACAATCAAACAGGACAAATAAGCACTGATGGCGGTCAAACTTGGATGGACGGAGAAGAATATCAAAAGATGTATCCAACGCGTAATATCGTTTGGTGGACCTGCGATGAATACAAAGCGTGGTTAGAGCAGGAAAAAATTAAACTGCAATCATTGGTTAATGCTCCCGGATGGTCGCAGGAACGTATAGATAATGCCATCCAAGGATATGAGAAACAATTGGAAGATATTAAGAATGGCGCACTTTATTCCAAATCAATCGAGGGTTATGATGGGACTGTAGGTATGGGCTCTAATATAACTAATTCAACCGCTGTGGCGAATGATGAACAGTATGTTCTCAATCCCTCCGACCCTCCGTCTGAAAGATATAGTGCTATATTCTCTCTTGAAAATGGTGATATAAAAGATTTGGGTTCATATGCGACGAAAGAAGAATGTTTTAAAGCGGTAAAGGCATTTTGCGATGAACAAGTTAAATCGGGCAAGATGACGCAACAAGAAGCAGATAAGGTTTTAAGTGAATTCAGGTAACTATAAACGGAGAGAGAACACAATGCAGAGGCGACATTATGGTAGAAATCAGATGGATATTGTGCCCTGCAATATGAAGAAAGCGAACGCCCGGCGCTATGCGGCTTCGCTACTACGGCGGGAGAACGCGATGTATCCGAGCATGTATACGGCGATATATATCGGAAACGAGTACCAGCATTCCCACGTAATTCTTCTGTATATGCCTATCCATTCAAAAAACGGCTCGGCGCCGAATGAGCCCAATGCGGCGAATATTGCCGCTTTTATCCATGGCTTCCAGCCTTGCTTGTATTGATAAAAAAGCATTGCCATTACAGGCATTACAGCTAGGTCCCAAGGCAGGTATTCGGGCATAAGGGGCAGTACCCAGGTATAATATGTCCACCAGCCCTGAGTCATGCCGATAATGTCAAGATATGTGGCGAGCAGCGCGGTAACCAGCCCGGCGAACAGCAGCCGACGCTGAATGTCGCGGCGACGCACTATAAGCCACAGCACCCAGGGCAGCACTGAAAGCGCCAAGTCCAGCCACCAGTGCCATGAAAAAACGACTTTGGTAAGCCACACTTCCCAAATACGGTCGTGCACGCCTACGAAACCATCGTTTATCTCATCAATAGCTTTTATAAGGGACGGATCCATAAGGTTACCTCGTTTAACGTATTAACGTTATTATGCGCTCTAAAAGTACCGTTTACTCAGCTTATAGCCGATACAGGAACCCGCTGGATAAAACAAGAATAATATACCAGTGATGCCAATTAATAATGTGCCTGTAAAAGCTGCCTTCCGCGTATGGGAAATAATTGATTGGTAAATGTTACACGTGAAACAAAACAACGCATGAAAACGGGGTAAAAATGTAATTTGTATGGATTGTAAAATGTGCTTGAATTGAATATTGCCATGTAATGTCAACTGTATTAATATATTTAACATACCCCATGTTAAAGCGCTACGCAAGAAAGCCAATATAATAGTAAGCGCGATATGGCAGCTTTTGTTTGGAGGCGTCGTTATGGAAATACAGGACAGGGCAAGCACGGGGCATAAAGGCTTTGACAAGGTGATAGACGATCTTCGGCTGGGCGATAACGTCGTCTGGCAGGTAGATTCGGTATCCGATTACCGCAGCATGGCGCTTTCGTTCGCAGCGCAGGCAAAAACGGAGGGGAGAAGGCTTGTTTACGTGCGCTTTGGCGACCACGAACCGCTGCTTGAAAGCGGCGCTAAGGTTTACCATGTCGACGCCAGCCGCGGCTTTGAGAGCTTTGCTACGGAGATACACAACATAGTAAGCCGTGAGGGCAAGAAGGCGTTTTATATTTTCGACTGCCTTACGGACCTATTGAAGTACTGGTATTCCGATTTGATGATAGGAAATTTTTTCAAAGTAACATGCCCGTACCTGTACGAGCTCGACACCGTAGCGTATTTTTCGATAATAAGAAACGCGCATACTAACAGCACTATTGCACGTATACGCGACACTACGCAGCTGCTGCTCGACCTGTATAAGGTAAAAGGCAGGCTATATATCCACCCGCTAAAAGTATGGCAGCGCTATTCGCCCACGATGTTTTTCCCGCACCTGATAGAAGGCCAGGAAGCTATAAGCATAACGGCAAGCTCGGAGGTCGCCGAGCTGTTTTCCAGCATACAACGGGGCGGCGAGCAGCTTGACTACTGGACGGTAGTACTGGAAAGGGCAAAAGACGCATTACGGCTGCCATCTGAAGAACAGGAGCAGTTAAAACGTCTTCTTATGCGTATGCTCATAGGCAGGGAATCGAGGATGTTCGAGCTGTGCGACAGGTATTTTACGCTGGCGGACATAACGGCCATAGCGTCGCGCGAAGTAGGCACCGGGTTTATCGGCGGAAAAAGCGTGGGTATGCTGTTAGCGCGAAAGATAATCGAGAGGGAAGGCAAAGACATATCAAAGTATATGGAGCCTCACGATTCGTACTATATCGGCTCGGACGTATTTTACACGTATATCGTGGAAAACGGATGGTGGAAGCTGCGCACAATGCAGAAGACCAAAGAAGGGTATTACGCGTACGCGGTGGAGCTTAAGGATAAGCTATTATGCGGCAGGTTTTCCGCCAATATACGCGAGCAGTTCGTGCAGATGCTGGGGCATTTCGGACAGTCGCCTATAATAGTGCGCTCAAGCTCGCTGCTGGAGGACAACTTCGGAAACGCGTTCGCGGGTAAATACGAAAGCGTGTTCTGCGCTAACCAGGGCACGCCCGAGGAGCGCTATGAAGCGTTCGAGAACGCGGTGCGCACGGTATACGCGAGCACTATGAACGACGACGCGCTGGCGTACAGAATAAACAGGGGGCTGTCTGAGCATGACGAGCAGATGGCAATATTAGTGCAGCGCGTTTCGGGAGACCAGCACAACGTTTACTTTTATCCGCATATCGCGGGCGTGGGCAATTCGAAGAACCTGTATGTGTGGAACAGGGCGCAGGATGCGGACACAGGGATGCTGCGTCTGGTGTTCGGTCTGGGCACGCGCGCGGTGGATAGAACGGCGGGCGATTACGCGCGAATAGTATACCTTGACGACCCTGAGAGCCTGCCGCCCATGAACATAGAAGACCGGACGAAATATTCGCAGCACGGCGCGGACCTGCTTTCGCTTAAAGAAAACGCTTTGACGAGCAGGAGCCTTAACGAAGTGATAAACGATGACATAAAAGCCGACAAAAGACTTTTTGCAAGCGTTGATTATGACAATCAAAGAAGGCTCAGCGAGATGGGGTATAAGCATGTAGCGACGCAATATGTATTTGATTTTAAAAAGCTGCTCACCGAAACGCGGTTTTCGCAGGTAATGAAAGATATACTGGCGCTGCTTTCCAAAGTATACGACTATCCCGTGGACATAGAGTTCACGGCGAATTTTACAAATAAAGGCGATTTCAAAATGAACCTGCTGCAATGCCGCCCGCTGCAGACTCGCGGTCTGGGCAGGTCTGTTAAGATGCCTAAAATTGCGAATAATAAGGACTGCTTTTTCTCGCAGAAGGGCAATTTCATGGGCGGCAACGTGCGGCTGCCGATAGAATACGTGATATATGTAAAAGCTAAAGAATACCTAGCGCTCAGCGAACAGGACAAGTATTCCGTCGCGAGGCAGATAGGAAAGCTCAACACGGCGCTTAAAGGCAGAAGCGTAATGCTTATAGGCCCGGGCAGGTGGGGGACGACTACGCCGTCGCTGGGCGTGCCGCTGCATTTTTCGGAGCTTTGCAACATGTCCGCTATATGCGAGATGGCGTCGCCAGAAGCGGGTTTAAGCCCCGAACTCTCGTTTGGCAGCCATTTCTTTCAGGACCTTGTGGAAGCGGGCATATTCTATGTAGCGATATTTGAAGGCCAGGAAGGCGTGGTGCTAAACGCAGAAAAAGTGCTTGGCAAAGAAAACGAGCTTAATAAGCTGTTGGAAAGCCGGTTATCGCACGTAATACACGTAGCAAGAACAGCTTTTGAGATATACTCGGATATAAGCACTCAAACTCTCGTTTGTATGTAAGCGTATGCTTTGTACATAACTTTTTTACTTGGAGAAGGGTTTTACCGCATGGGATTAAGATTCTTCGTCGCTTCGCTCGTCTGAAGAATACAAAGTTACTGTCTGCTCATAGTTGCTTTTATCATTCCGAGCCCGCAGGCGAGGAATCTTTATACGGGGTTCCCAGCAAGACGTGATGCTCGCCGGTGTAAATTTGTTTGAACTGTGCTTCCCTTTAATAATTTTAGATTTTTTTCTTTTTAACGCCGAAGCTATCCGTTTATCCGCGCGCTTAGTGCGTGTTTCTTACGATAAAAAATTTGATGGAACTTTTCATATCTATGATGCGTCAAATCTATGATGCGTCAAAAAATATAAGCGAATCAACTGGTAGATCATCAATATACCTTCCCCAACTCTTTGATTTGTGTGTATACCCCGTCAAGCCTCACGACTTGCCGGGGACCCCATTGAAAGCCGCCGTAAGCCTTATGGCAAGCGGCGCCCTTTTTCTTTTTCAAAGCTTTGCAATTTACACCCCAAAAAGCCTCGTCTTTTTTAGGGACCCCGTTATTCAAAGTGAATAAACTGTAAAATATTAAGGTATCATTGATAAATACACGATAATAATATATAATGACGATAAAAGGTGGTGCAGTATTCTAGTCGGTACTGCGGTTTCGAAGGCGGGGCTAAAAATCCGCTTAAGGGCACATCGATGAAGTTTCTGGTGTTGGCTGCTGACGCCCAGTCGGGAGCTGATGCTGGGAGTTAAGGTCGTAGGGCGATCCGCAATGGCATGCGGGCGTTGACCCTGCTTCCGTGGAGACCCAAGAAGGTGATCTGCATCACTACTTGGGGTGAAACCTGTTATGCGGCGTCGAGCTGTGTACAGTGTAGCCTGCCTTGAGTTATGCGGGGTGTTATTGCAGAACACGCCCGATGATGCTTAGGCCAAGTGTTTTCGGGACGATCGCTGCGAGAAACCCGCATGGCAAAAGAGGATAGAAACCGTTTTTGTGCTGTTGAGGAAAACTCCTAGACTGTACGGTGTGCGTTAATCACCGAGATATTTTGGAGATTATAGTGTGGTCTTAACGGTAATCCAGTCACGTTTTCGGCAACGAAGCGTTTCAGGGTTTAAAGGGAAACCGCTTCTGCGGCGACGGGAAGTACTCTGAAGGGAAATCCTACTGGACCTAAGCTGCAAGGTTTATTCAAAATATCACCACCGTTTTTTTATTTTTGGATTTTCTGGAGCAACAATTTGACAAAGAAAAAGGTAAGCAAAAAGAAGAAGCTTTGGGTACCTAAAATACTTATCATCACCCTTATTATAGCGGGTGGGATAAGCGTTGTTACAGAGCTGCTTATGGGACAGGTTTCCATAATAGCGGCCGCTTTTATTATTTTTGCGATAATGCTCGTTGGCATCATTTTCGATATCATATCGGTAGCCGTAACGTCCTGCGACGCGGCTCCTTTTATTTCAATGGCGTCAAGAAAAATAAAAAAAGCCAAAAGCGCAATTATACTGCTTAAAAACGCCGATATAGTATCCAATATCTGCGGGGACGTTGTGGGCGACATATGCGGAATAGTAAGCGGCGCGGCGGGCGCGGCAATATCCGTCAAAATAGCGATAGACGAGCAGGGCAGTTTTATATGGCCTATTGTCATATCCAGTATAATTGCCGCGTTAACGGTTGCCGGCAAAGCGATGGGAAAAGCCATGGCCATAAAGCGGAACAAGGAAATAGTCAGCCTGGTATCATACGTTTTTATGTTTTTTGTACGGGAGAAAAAGAGCGGACAGAATGGCAGAAAAAAAGAGGATAGACGTTTACCTGTTTGAAAACGGCTTGGCTGAAAGCAGGGAAAAGGCAAAAGCGATGATAATCGCCGGTGCCGTATATGTGGATGGGCAGCGGTGCGACAGGCCGTCGTCGTCAATAAGCGAAGGGCAGGTCGTGACGGTTAAGAAAGCAGAAGGTTACGTAAGCCGCGGCGGCAAAAAGCTGGAGAAGGCGCTTGAGTGCTTTGATATTGACATAAGCGGCATAACCGCCGTAGACGTAGGCGCTTCGACGGGGGGGTTTACCGACTGCATGCTGAAGCATGGCGCAGAGTTTGTGTATGCGGTGGACGTAGGCCACGGTCAGCTTGCGTGGAGCTTAAGGCAGGACAGCCGCGTATGCGTTATGGAACACTGCAACGCAAGATACCTAAAGCGCGAAATGTTCGACAGAGACGTATCGTTTGCCAGCATAGACGTATCTTTCATATCGTTAAAGCTCATACTTCCCGCGCTCATTAACGCGCTTACCGCTCCATACGGCATAGTCGCGCTTATAAAACCGCAGTTTGAAGCCGGAAAGGAAAACGTAGGTAAAAAAGGCGTAGTGCGCGATAAAAACGTTCACATAGACGTGATCGCCGGCATACTTGAATTCGCCCGGGGGTTAGGGCTTGCGGTATGCGGCCTTGCGTACAGCCCCATTAAAGGCCCTGAAGGAAACATAGAATATCTTGCGTACTTTAAGAGCGAAGGCGAAAGCGCCGCCTTGGATATAAATGAAGTGGTTGAACAAGCGCATAAGGGCGTAATCTGAAAAAAGTATTTTTCCTTTGCCGCACCAATCGTGGTTGTATAATTATCCAATATTTATTATAATGAACAGGTATGAATATAAAAAAAGCAGGAATATTTTCAAACCCCGATAAAGACTCGAACCTAGATGACGCAAAAAAGGTTGCGGAATGTCTGCGCGCGCGCGGAATCCGTACTTTTTTTGACGAAAACGCGCTGCCCGAAGGTGAAAGCGACGTTTTGGATTACTCAAATATAGATTGCCTTTTCGTACTGGGCGGGGACGGCACGCTGCTAAGAGCGGCGTCAAAAGCGAGCAAGCACGGCGTTCCAATGCTGGGCGTTAATTTAGGGCGGCTGGGCTTTTTGACGGAGATTGAACTTGGCGGTATTGGAAAAGCCATTGACGATATACTGGGCGGCAACTATTTACTCGAGCGGCGCATAATGCTGCACTGCGCGGTAAAGGACAACGGGAACACCGTGTTTGAAATCGACGCATTAAACGACATAGCCGTGCTTAAAAAAGACATCGCGAGGACAATAGATATAGAGCTTATCATAAATGGAGACGTCGCGGACAGCGTGCAATGCGACGGCATGCTTGTTTCCACACCCACAGGCTCAACCGCATACTCGCTTTCGGCGGGCGGGCCCATAGTAAGCCCCAAGCTCGATTGCATCGTAACGACGCCGATTTGCCCTCATTCACTGCATTCAAAGACGCTGGTTACCGCACCCGGCGATGAGATCGTCATAAAACCGTTATCGGAGAGCGGAGTGGTGCTTATTTCCGACGGTGCGCTCAAATGCGAAATAAAAAACGGAGAGGCCGTACATATCAGCAGGTCGGAAAACCACGCTGTTTTTATCAGATTCCGTGAGAATTATTTTTATACGCTGCTCCGGTCAAAGTTCTTAAACTGGGACAGATAGAAAACATAAGAGGGTGATGGGATGAAACAGGGAAGGCAGAGCGCAATACTTGAGATTATCGGCAAATATGATGTTGAGACACAGGACGAGCTTTCGGCGATTCTTAAAGAACGCGGCTTTGAAGTAACCCAGGCGACCATTTCACGCGATATCAAGGAACTCAAATTAATAAAGGTGCAGTCAGGCAACGGCGCGTATAAATACGCCGCTGCCAGCAACGGGCAGCACGGCAAGCTGGACGTGCTAAAAAGGGTATTCAAGGAAACGGTGGTCTCTGTGCAGCAGGCGGCTGCGCTGGTAATAGTAAAGACGATAACGGGAAGCGCCAATGCCGCGGCCGAAGCGATAGACGCGCTCAACCTGCCCGAGGTAGCTGGGACGCTCGCGGGGGACAATACAATTTTCATTGCGGTAAAAGAAGAAGGGGAACAAAGAAAAATTATTGAGGAGCTGACAAAGCTGATAGGTTCCAAAAACGCCTGAAAATAATGAGCGTGAGATTATGCTGAGCAGACTTATAATAAAAAACATCGCGCTTATAAACGAAATAGAGATATCGCTTTGCGAAGGCATGAACGTGCTTTCAGGAGAAACGGGCGCGGGCAAATCAATTATAGTTGATTCCGTAAACCTTGTGCTGGGCGAGAGGGCCGACAGGGAGCTTATACGCACCGGGTGCCAGAACGCTTCGGTGGAAGCATGGTTTGAGAATGCTCCGCAGGCGGTATGCGACATTCTCGCTTCCCAGCAGATCGAATATGAAGGCGAACTTGTGCTCTCAAGAGAATTAAGCGCGTCGGGCAAAAACGTATGTCGAGTAAACGGCGTGCTGGTTACGCTTGCGCTGCTTAAAGAGATAAGCGATCTGCTTGTGGACATACACGGACAGCATGAGCATCAGTCGCTTTTTGACGAAAAAAACCATATCGCGATGCTGGACGGCTTTGACGGACGCATAGACGAACTAAAAGCGCAGGTAAAGGAAGCTTTCAGCGATTATACCGAAGCCGCGAGAAGGCTTAAAAGCCTGTTCGGCGCAGCGGGAGACAGGGAGCGCAGGATAGACATACTGCGTTTCCAGATAGACGAGATACTAAAGGCGAATATAAAAGAGGGCGAAGAAGAAGAGCTGCTTGCAAGGAAGAAGCGCATGAACGCTTCGGAAGAAATAATGGAGTCGCTCAGCTCGGCGTACGATTCGCTTTACGCATCAGAGAGTTTCAACGCGCTTTCGGCATTGAAGGATGTAAGCGTTAAGCTCTCGGGGCTTGGACGCATAGACGAAAAATATGAGCACATGGCTTCGGCCGTTAACGACGCGTATTATTCGCTGGAAGAAACGGCTTCGGACATACGCAGGGAAATGGACGAATGCAGTTTCGACCCAAACGAGCTGGAGGAAATCGAAGAGAGGCTGCTGCTTATAAGCAACTTGAAGCGCAAATATCAGGACCCGTGCGTAACGGGAGATTATATAAAAAAAGCGGAGCAGGAGCTTTCCGACCTTATAAACAGCGAAGCGCTGGCAGAAAAACTGACCGCTGAATCACAAAGGCTGAAAACGGCGCTGTACGAAAAATCCGTATCGCTTTCAAATTTAAGGCGGGAGGCGGCCGCGGCGTTCGAGCAAAAGATGAAAAAGCAGCTTGCCGACCTTGGCATGACCGCGGCGAGTTTCTCGGTAAAATTTTCGGATATCGCTTCTATAGACGAATGCACGTTTTCGGAAAACGGAATAGATTCCGCCGAGTTTTACATATCGACCAACGCGGGCGAGCCGGAAAAGCCGCTTAAAAAGGTAGCTTCGGGCGGCGAGGTTTCGCGCATAATGCTGGCTATCAAGAACATAGCCGCCGACAGGGGCGGCATACCAACGGTGATATTCGACGAGATAGACACCGGCATAAGCGGAAGAATGGCGCAGGTAGTAGCCGAAAAGCTGCAGACGATATCGCGCTCAAGGCAGGTTATATGCGTTACGCATCTGCCGCAGATAGCGTGCATGGGCGACAGGCATTTTCTTGTTTCCAAGGAAAGCGACGGCAAGACCACAAACACAAATTTGTGCGAGCTGAGCGGAGAAGAGCGCGTATCCGAGATAGCGCGGCTTTCGGGCGGCGATTCCGACGTCGCAAAGGACCACGCGCGAGAAATGCTTATACGCGCCAAAAACTTTAAAACGTCAATTTGACCAATATATTATAAAAAGTCAGGAAGTATAATTTCAAACGCCTCTAACGACAATAATAAAGAAGTTTAAGTTAGAGGTGTCTTATTGAAACGGGTTATTAAACTATCAGGAATACTATTCGTTCTTCTGTTATGCGCGGCCTATTTTCTGCCGGCAATGCAGAGCTATGCGCATATTCCCAGCGAGATATATATAAGGAAAGGTTCTACGAGAACGATAGACTTGGGGCTGCCTGTAAAGGCGGACGTTATATCCCAGGGCGTTATCGATATCAAAAGCGAAACGCTCGAAGAGGCGACGGGCATGCAGAGCCCGCTCGTTATAGAATCGGTAGGCAACGGCGACGCTACGATAGAGCTTTCACTGCTGGGCGTGCCGCTTAAAACAGTAAAGGTGAGCGTAAACGACGAGCTGATGCTGATACCGGGCGGACAGAGCATAGGCGTTACGCTGTACACAAAGGGCGCGCTGGTGGTGGGCATAACGGGCGTAGAGACGGCGGGCGGCGAGATAGTCAATCCGGCGAGGGAGGCAGGCCTGTTGCCCGGCGACGTGATACTTTCAATAAACGGAAAAGAAATTGAAGACGCATACCATATGCTTAAGATGGAAAACGAAGCGGAGGGAGACCTCGACATAGTTGCCGACCGTAACGGCAAGAAGATAAACCTTAAGATAAAGCCCGTTAGAGACCCCTCAGACGGCAAAATGAGGCTGGGCGTATGGGTAAGGGACAACACGGCGGGCGTGGGTACGCTTACCTTTGTAACGCCCACCGACAGGAAATACGGTGGATTGGGACACGCGATATGCGACCTTGACACCGGGAACATACTGAGCGTAAAGGAAGGGGAGATATTCTTTTCGCAGGTAGTGCAGGTAAACAAGGGGGAAAGCGGCGTGCCCGGCGAGATACAGGGGGAATTCATCAACTCGCAAAAGACGATGGGAACGATAGAAAAGAATACCGATTACGGCATATACGGCACGATATTCAGTGAGATAGATTTAAAGACGTTTGCCAAGCCGATACCCGCAGCCAACAGGAACGAGGTAAAAACGGGGCCTGCTAATATACTCGCTATGGTAGACAACAAAGGCGTAAAGGCGTTCGACTGCGAGATAATAAAAGTCAACCCCCAGGACGAGCCCGGACAGAAAGGTATAGTGCTGCAGATAACCGACGAAGAGCTTCTTTCAAAAACAGGAGGCATAGTGCAGGGGATGAGCGGAAGCCCCATAATACAAAACGGCAAGCTCGTTGGAGCCGTTACCCACGTGTTCGTAAACAACCCTACAAAGGGTTACGGGCTGTTTATTGACTGGATGATAGAGCAGCTCTATTAAAGGCGATAATTGCATAATAATGATTTTTTTTGACAGAAGAGTATAATCGGGCAGGGTTTTGAAATAATACGTGGAATATAACTTATTATTGTAATAATTTTCACAGCAAATGATTCACGCTTTAAACACAATTAAGGAATTTATCAATATGGGAACAATATCCAAAGCAAACAGATATAAAACCATACTTGCCGATAACAACCGAGATTATCTTAAGCTGCTTACTTCATTTCTTGAAGAGACCGGTATGTTCACAATCGAAGATTACGCTTTTGACGGGCGTATGGCTTACGAGCTTACGATGAAATCAAAGCCCGATTTGCTAGTGCTAGATCTCATAATGCCGGTGCTCGACGGGTTTGCGGTATTGGAGGAGCTAGCAAAAAGCGATTACGACGGGGATACGAGAATGGTAATGACGTCCGCTGTAAACCTTGAATTTGTAATGAAAAAGGCCGAGAGCTACGGCGTCGACTACATATTCATTAAACCTTTTGACAAAGAGGTGTTCAAAAAGCGTATCGTTGAAATAATGTCCTGCGGCAGAGAATGCGGGAACAGAGGGGTTGAAGTAAAAGCAGACCCGTGCGACATGGTAACAAGGCATATAAAAGCAATAGGCATTACGGCTAACATAAGGGGGTACTATTATCTGCGCGAAGCGATACTGCTCGTGCACGACAACTTTGAGCTTATGAGCCGGCTTACGACGGGCCTGTATGTATCCGTTGCCGAGAAATACAACTCTACGCCCCAAAGGGTGGAGCGCGCGATGAGGCACGCCATAGAAACGGCGTGGAACAAGGGAAACGTCGAAGTGCTGGAAGATTTCTTCGGCTATACGATAATGGACACAAAAGGCAAGCCGACTAACGGGGAGTTTATTGCGATGCTTGCCGACAAACTAAACACGGAACTCAAATACGTCGATTAGCATACGCGCATTTTCGCCCGCATATTTATCATAAAAGATAGTATGGAGGGCTGTTTTGGGTTGCTTGCAAGGCTTAAAAGACGGATAACAATGGACGTGCTGGATAACAGAGCGCAGTATCTGCTGCTCATTTTTTTCCTTGTTGTGGGCATTACTGCGGGCACGTTTACTATAAGCCTGATGGAGCCGGGCGAAAAGTCCGCGCTTACCGGTTACCTCGATACGCTGTTTGCCGCCTTAAGGACGCAGAACATAAACCACTTTGCCGTGTTTATACACGCGTTTTTACAGGACACGCTTCTGTTCGGCGCGCTTACGATGTTTTCGCTCGTAATGTTCGGTTTACTCGTAATACCTTTGCTTATGATAGTAAAAGGCTTTTTTGTGGGCTTCGCGGTGGGGGCGCTGTCTGTAAACCTTGGCGCGGGAGGATTTGCCGCTATAGTTTTCTGCGAGTTCATACCCAATATAGTGCTTATACCCTGCGTATGCAAGGCGGGCGTTACTGGGCTCAACAACTGCATTACGGTGATCAAGAACAGAAAAATACCCTATACAGCCAAAGACAGACTGCTCTGCTCAAGGCCGCACATATCAAAAATGTTTTTGATATATATTTTTTCCCTTCTCGGTGTTATAATAGAGACGCTGCTGACGCCAGCGCTTATAAAATTAATCTGATATTCGGGTATATTTGCGCAAAATAAGACGAATAATTCTGAATATGAATGTATTGCAGCATATTTATACGAAATCCTGTTGTACAAGCTATTTGTCAATGGTATAATTCTATGAAGTTTAAAACAGCTTTTGGCTGAAATATATGTTTTAAGGAGTTGCGTAATGTCAAAAAAGTATGTGTACCTTTTTAGCGAAGGCGATGCCTCGATGAGGAATATTCTCGGCGGCAAGGGCTCAGGACTGGCCGAAATGACAGGGCTTGGGCTGCCCGTACCCCAAGGGTTTACGGTTACGACCGAGGCCTGCACGAGGTATTACCAGGACGGAGAAGTCATTGCCGACGAAATCCTGGAACAGATCGATGCCGCGATGAAAGAGACGGAACGTATCAACGGCAAGAAGTTCGGCGACATTAACAATCCTTTGCTCGTTTCGGTGCGCTCGGGCGCAAGGGTATCGATGCCGGGCATGATGGACACGATTCTGAACCTTGGCCTTAACGAAGTGTCTGTAAAAGGGCTTGCAAATCTTACGGGCAACGAGCGTTTTGCTTACGACAGCTACAGGAGATTCATACAGATGTTCTCTGACGTCGTTATGGGCATAGCGAAATCGAAATTTGAGGAGATACTCGACGAAGTCAAAGAGCAAAAAGGCGCAAAGCTCGATACAGATCTTGACGCGGAAGACTTGAAAAACGTCGTAAAGAAGTATAAAGCGCTGTATCTTGCCGAAATGGGAAAAGAGTTTCCGCAGGAACCGAAAGAGCAGCTCATTGAATCCGTAAAAGCGGTGTTCCGTTCGTGGGATAACCCGAGAGCCATAGTGTACCGCCGCATGAACGACATACCGGGCGACTGGGGTACGGCAGTCAACGTACAGGCGATGGTGTTCGGCAACATGGGCAACGATTCGGGCACGGGAGTCGCTTTCACGCGTAACCCCTCTACAGGCGAAAAGAAGCTTTACGGCGAGTTCCTGATGAACGCCCAGGGCGAAGACGTCGTCGCAGGCATAAGGACTCCGAGGCCTATATCCGACCTTCATGAAACGATGCCCGAAGTCTACGAGCAGTTCCAGAAGATAGCCACTACGCTGGAGAACCATTATCGCGACATGCAGGATATGGAGTTCACCATCGAGAGAAAGAAGCTTTACATGCTGCAGACGAGAAACGGCAAGAGGACTGCCGCAGCCGCGCTCAAAATAGCGGTTGACCTCGTAAGCGAAGGAAAGCTCACAAAAGAAGAAGCGCTGTTAAAGATAGACCCCAAGCAGCTTGACGCGCTGTTGCACCCCACGTTCGATCCTGAAGCGCTTAAGAAAGCGAAACCCATTGCGCGCGGGCTCGCCGCTTCGCCGGGCGCAGCGTGCGGCAAGATATACTTCACCGCGGAAGAAGCCAAAGCGGCCGCAGACGGCGGAGAGAAGGTAGTGCTTGTACGCCTTGAGACGTCGCCGGAGGATATCGAAGGCATGTACGCTTCGGAAGGCATACTGACCGCAAGGGGCGGAATGACGTCTCACGCCGCAGTCGTCGCAAGAGGCATGGGAACTTGCTGCGTAGCGGGATGCGGAGAGGTAGTCATATCCGAAAAGAATAAGACAATGTCCGTAGACGGCAAAGTATACAAAGAAGGGGATTACATTTCACTCGACGGCTCGACCGGAAACGTATACGGCGAGAGGATAGCCACGAAACCCGCTGAACTTACGGGCGATTTCGGCACGATAATGCAATGGGCCGACGAAGTAAGGACGCTGCAGGTAAGGACTAACGCCGATACTCCGAGAGACGCCGCGCAGGCCGTAAAGTTCGGTGCGCAGGGCATAGGCCTTACAAGGACGGAGCATATGTTCTTCAACGAGGACAGGATACCGGCGATGAGGGAGATGATAGTCTCGAAGAACGTAGAGCAGAGGAAAAAGGCGCTTGCCAAGCTGCTGCCCAAGCAGAAGGAAGACTTTAAAGGCATATACGAAGCGATGGGCGACAGGCCTGTTACGATAAGGCTGCTGGACCCGCCGCTGCATGAATTCCTGCCGACTGATGAGGAAGACATAAACGCGCTTGCCAAAGAAATGATAATGCCCGTCGAAGCTCTTAAAGACACGATAACGAGCCTTCACGAGTTCAACCCGATGATGGGGCACAGGGGCTGCCGCCTTGCGGTGACATATCCCGAGATAGCCGAAATGCAGACGAGGGCCATAATGGAAGCCGCGATAGAAGTGGCTCAGGAGAAAAAGCTGCAGATTAAGCCCGAGATAATGATTCCTCTCGTAGGCGAAGTAAAAGAGCTCAAGTATGTCAAGGACGTCGTCGTAAAGACTGCCGAGCAGGTAATAGCCGAGAAGGGCGTGAAGATAGAATACATGGTAGGCACGATGATCGAGATACCGAGAGCCGCGCTTACGGCTGATGAAATAGCTCAGGAAGCCGAGTTCTTCTCGTTCGGAACCAATGACCTTACACAGATGACGTTCGGTTTCTCGAGAGACGACGCGGGCAAGTTCCTCGACGATTATTACAACAAGAAGATATACGAGTCTGATCCGTTCGCGAAGGTTGACCAGAAGGGCGTAGGCAAGCTGATGCAGATGGCCGCCGAGCTTGGAAGGAAGACTAGGCCGAACATCAAGCTCGGCATATGCGGAGAGCATGGCGGAGAGACGAGTTCCGTCATATTCTGCCACAACATAGGGCTTAACTATGTTTCCTGCTCGCCGTTCCGCGTGCCTATAGCGCGCCTTGCAGCAGCGCATGCCGCTATACTGGCAAAGAACAAATAAGACTAAACTTTTAAGAGACGGGGCTCCAAGCCTCGTCTCTTTTCTATGCCTTTCATATTAGAGAAAGGTAATGCGTGCGACGGATGAGGTGTTACACATGAGCCCCCCGGAGAACAAAGTTCGTTGGGGTAAGGGGAAGCCTATAAATTTTCAATTACATCTTCTCTGAAAATGAAATAAGCTAGTTGGTAACAACCTTTCCTCTCGAGATGGTAGCGCGTAAAACGCCAAATGAAAGTAAGCCTTCCCCCTCGGGGGAAGGTAGCGCGCAGCGCCGGATGAGGGGGTAATTGCCAGTATAAAGCAACACCTCATCAGTCAAATACTTTGTATTTGCCAGCTTCCCCTCGAGGGGAAGCCTAAAAGAGTGCATATGAGTTAAAGTGTATGTAACACAAATGCAGATGGAATAAAGCGGTTGGAATACCAGCATGTATTGTGTATAATATTAAAAAAGGATTCTTGGGGGTAATGTATGAAAAGCGTAAAGCCGGGAAGAGGGCCTTCCATGATGGGAGGTATAGTGGGAATAATGATGGCCGTATTCGGCGTTGTTTTTCTTGTTGTACTTATTAATACCAGCAACTCGTTCGGCCCGTATTTTGGCGACGGGTTCGGTTCTTCTCCGTCCACGCTTGGTATAGTGTTCTGCGTGATATTCATAATCGTCGCCGTTATAGGCGCTGTTTACAATATAACCAACGCTACAAAGAAGAACAGGTATTCGGTGATGGACATAACGGATGGCAACGAAGAGCCTGACCCGCTCAATGAAAAGTTCTCAGGCGCAGGCTTTAAAGATCAAACAAAAGGGAACAGCAATTCCTTTTGCCCGTATTGCGGCAGTAAAGTGCAGGGCGAATTTGAATTCTGCAACGCGTGCGGCAAAAAGCTTCCTGAATAAGAAAGCGTGAAACGAATACGATTCAACGTATAAAAATCGTGTATAAATATCCTTCTTTGGATAAGGCATGCAGCTTTTCATCCCAATATGAAGGATTTTTATTTTTTTTGTGTAAATATAGTAGTATGAGTGATGAAAAAATCTGTTTCAGAGAAGAGACGGAAAAGCGTGAATATGAAGTATTGTCGCAATACGCGGCGAAAGCGGCAGAATCAAAAGGGCGAGAATCGTATATTGAACCGTGCCCGCTGCGCACCGTTTTTCAGCGCGACAGGGACAGGATAATACACTGCAAATCGTTCAGGCGTTTAAAGCACAAGACGCAGGTGTTCCTGTCGCCCGAAGGGGACCATTACCGTACGCGGCTTACGCATACGCTGGAAGTCGCGCAGATAGCGCGTACTATATCGAGGTGCTTAAGGCTAAACGAAGACCTGACGGAGGCTATTGCATTAGGCCACGACCTTGGGCATACTCCGTTCGGGCATTCGGGCGAGCGTGTGCTTAGTGAATTGACCGGGCATTTCGAGCACAACGAGCAGAGCCTGCGCGTAGTGGAAAGGCTGGAGAACGGCGAAGGCCTTAACCTTTCCTTTGAGGTAAGGGACGGCATACTTAACCATAAAAAGTCGCTTCGGCCGGCTACGCTTGAAGGCGTGGCCGTAAACATATCGGACAGGATAGCGTATATAAACCACGACATTGACGACGCATTGCGGGCGGGCATAATCGACTCTATACCGGAAGAATGCGCACGGGTGCTTGGCAGCACGCACAGCTCGAGAATAAACACTATGATACGCGACGTGGTTGAAACGAGCTATAATAAACCTGTGGTTAGCATGTCAGAAGAAATAGACGCGATGACGGAAAACTTAAGGCAGTTCATGTTCAAAAACGTTTACCTAGGCTCGGAAGCGAAAGCGGAAGAAAGAAAGGCGGAAAACATGCTGCGCCTGCTTTACGAATATTTTATGGAACATCCAGGTGACATGGGGAGCGACGCGGAGCGCAACATAAGCCTTTACGGATTGAAGCAGGCAGTCACCGACTACATAGCTGGCATGACGGACGTATACGCCGTCAAGGTATTCAACAATCTTTTTATACCGAAAGGCTGGTATAAAGAATAGTGGCAAGATTCACAGACGGATGGCTCGCGGAGCTTTATTCGAAAAACGATATTGTAGACGTAATATCGGGCTATACGACGCTGAGCGAAAAATCGGGGCGGCTTTGGGGGCTTTGCCCTTTTCACCATGAAAAGACGCCTTCTTTTTCCGTGGACAGGGACAAACAGCTGTATTACTGTTTCGGATGCAAGCAGGGCGGCAACGTAACGAACTTCATAATGAAGATAGAGAACGTTTCGTTTACCGAGGCGGTAGAGCTGCTCGCAAAGCGCGCGAATATCGAGATGCCCAAAGCTATAGACGACAAGGAGTACTACAGGCAGAAGGAAAAGAAGCAAAGCATACTCGAAATGAACAGGCTTGCGGCAAGGTTTTTTTACGATACGCTGCATTCGCCGCAAGGCAGGGCAGGGCTCGAATACCTAAAAAAGCGCGGTGTCGACGAAACCATAATAAAGCGCTTCGGGCTGGGCTTCGCGCCCGATTCTTGGAGCAGCGTATTTGACCTTTTAAAAGCAAAGGGGTTTTCTGAAAGCCTTATACGCGAAAGCGGCCTTGTTTCGGTAAAGAACAACAAAGCGTTTGATACGTTCAGGAACAGGGTCATGTTTCCTATAATGAGCCCGCTCTCCGAAGTTATAGCGTTCGGGGGCAGGGTGCTTGACGATTCCGTGCCCAAATACCTGAACTCGCGGGAAACGGCGGTGTTCAATAAGAGGAAGAACCTTTACGGTATAGACATAATACGAAAGATGCGGAACATAAAGAGCGTAGTGCTCGTCGAAGGATATATGGACGTAGTGTCGCTGTGCGCGCACGGCGTAAAAGCGGCGGTTGCGTCGCTGGGCACAGCGCTGACAAAGGAGCAGGCGCAGCTATTAAAGAAGTATACGTCCGACGTATATATAGCTTACGACGGCGACGAGGCGGGCGAGATAGCCACTATGAAAGCGATAGACATACTCTCCGCCCAAGGGTTTAAAGTAAAGGTGATGCGTTTTGAGGAGGAAAAAGACCCCGACGAATTCATAAAGGCTAAAGGCCTTCAAGGGTTCGCACAGAAGGTAAAGTCAGCGCCCGACTCAATAGCGTACAAGCTGGACGTAAAGAAAAAGGAGTTTGACATATCAACGGACGACGGCAAAGAGCAATACGCGATAGCCGCCTCGAAGATCATAGAGGGCATAGCGAGCCCTATAATAAAGGAACGGTATGTTAAAAGAGTAGTCGCCGAAACGGGTTTCAGCGCGGATTCGATTTTAGGGCAAATCCAAAAGAAGGAATCGCATAAGAATACTAATGACAATAAACGGTATAATAGTATTGAAAATAATGGTGATAACGCGGAAAGTACGTTTTTAGCGTACCTGCTAAGCAACAGCCGGTATGTTTCAGATATAAGTGATGAAATACA
>JAEZIZ010000053.1 GCA_023415915.1 Bacillota bacterium
CTCACCTCCCATTATCCGTTTCTTGCCCATAACCATATCACAAATATGTAAAAAATTCTACCCTGTCATGCTTCTGAGGCAATATATTAAGCTTTTCTTAAGCATTATACCTTAAACGCTGCGATGGCATTAAAAATGAACAACGCGGCGCATGCTGCGAAAAACAATAGCATGGCCGCGTTAAAAATGCGCTGCGTTTCCACCCGTTTATATCATTACATCTTCTCGACGCTCAGCACCGCGTTCTCGCCGTTTATATCCCACTGCTTCTCATATCCGGAAAGCGAGTATGCAATGTCGTCGGCCAGCACTTCGCGCTTTATCTCTTCCGCATTGCGGCCGACCACCGCCTGCAGCCTGTCGTTGCCCGAAATGCCGAGCCGTATATGGTCCGTCACCTCAAAGCCCGCTTCCTTGCGCATCGTCTGTATCTTGCTTATCATCTCGCGCACAAAGCCTTCTTCTATAAGCTCCTCAGTCAGCGTAGTTTCTAGTATCACGCCCACGCCGCCGTAGCTTTCCACCACGTACCCTTCGCGGTGCGTCGGCTCTATCAGCATATCTTCTTCCGCAAGCTCGACCGGCTCGCCGTTTACGGTGAACTTATATACGCCGTCGGACTTCAGCGTGCCGACTACACCCGAGCCGTCCGCTTCCGCAAGGTGCGCGCGTATGCCGTTTAAAAGCCTGCCGTATTTAGGCCCCACCGTTTTAAGCTGCGGCTTTATGCTGTACGATATGAACTCCGAGAGGTCCGCGCCCAGCTTGACGTTCTTTATGTTAAGCTCGCCTTCTATAAGCTCTATATACATATCCCCCAGTGAAGTTATGCCCGAAACATACATCGCGCCTATCGGCTGCCTGTTCTTTATGCCCGCCGTGTTGCGCGCGCTGCGCCCAAGCACCACGACGTCCAGCACCTTGCCCATGCTGTCCTCGAGCGGTTTGTCTATGAGCGACTCGTCCGCTTTTGGGTACTCGCACAGGTGTACGCTCTCGGGCGCCGTTTTGTCTACGCTGCGCACGAGGTTCTGGTACATCGTCTCCGTCACGAACGGAACAAAAGGCGCGGCCAGCTTGCACATAGTGCTCAATACCGTATAAAGCGTCGTAAACGCGTCCACCTTGTCCTGCTCCATTCCCGAGGCCCAGAAGCGGTCGCGGCAGCGGCGCACGTACCAGTTGGAAAGGTCGTCCACGAACTTATCAAGCTCCCTCGCGGGCTCCGTCAGCCTATATTCGTCAAGGTATTCTGTAACGTTTTTAATAAGCGTATTGAGCCTCGAGAGTATCCATTTATCCATCACATTGCCGCCGACGAACTTATGCTTCGTCGGGTCGAAGTCGTCTATGTCGGCGTACAGTATATAAAAAGCGTACGTGTTCCACAGCGTGCCCATGAATTTGCGCTGCGCTTCGGATACCGCTTCTTCGTAGAACCTGCTGGGCAGCCACGGCGCGCTGTTCGAATAGAAGTACCAGCGCACGGCATCCGCGCCCTGCTTATCGAGCACAGCCCACGGGTCCACCACGTTGCCCTTATGCTTGCTCATCTTCTGACCTTCCCTATCCTGTACGTGCCCTAATACTATGCAGTTCTCGAACGGATTTCTGCCGAACACCACGGTGCTTATCGCAAGCAGCGTATAAAACCACCCGCGCGTCTGGTCTACTGCCTCGCTTATGAAGTCCGCCGGGAAACGCTTTTCGAACTCTTCCTTGTTTTCAAACGGATAGTGCCACTGTGCGAACGGCATTGAGCCCGAGTCGTACCAGCAGTCTATTACTTCGCTCACCCGCTTCATCTCTCCGCCGCACTTGTCGCATTTAAGCGTTATTCTGTCTATGAAAGGCTTGTGCAGCTCTATGTCGTCCGGCACGTTATTGCCTTTTTCCTTTAGCTCCTCAATTGAGCCTACGACTGTAAAGTGCCCGCAGCCGCACTCCCATACGGGCAGCGGCGTACCCCAGTAACGCTCTCTTGAAAGCCCCCAGTCTATTACGTTCTCCAGGAAGTTGCCCATGCGGCCTTCCTTTATATTTTCAGGCAGCCAGCCGATGGCTCTGTTGTTCTTCATCAGCAAATCGCGGACCGCGGTCATCTTTACGAACCACGTTGTGCGCGCGTAATAAAGCAGAGGCGTGTCGCACCGCCAGCAGTACGGATAACTGTGCTCGTACTCCCTCTCGGCGTACAGCAGCCCGCGGTTTTTAAGGTCTTCAATTATATCCTTGTCTGCGTCTTTAACGAACACTCCGGCCCACGGCGTCACTTCCTTGAACCTGCCCTGCTCGTTTACCATCTGCACGAACGGCAGCTTATATTTCGAGCCGACTCTAGCGTCGTCCTCACCGAAAGCAGGCGCTATATGCACTATGCCCGACCCGTCGGATAATGTTACATAGTCGTCCGTTGTTATAAACCACGCCTTGCTTTCCGCGCCGAAGTCGTAAAGCGGCTCGTATTCCTTATATTCTAGGTCCTTGCCCTTGTATTCTTCGACTATCTCCGCGCCTTCGCCCAGCACAGAGGGTATAAGCGCTTTGGCCATTATTATGTTCTCGCCCTTATAGCTTACTTTGGCGTACGTTTCATTGGGGTTTACGCACAATGCAACGTTGGAGGGCAGCGTCCACGGCGTAGTCGTCCACGCCATAAAGTAAGCGTCCTCGCCCATTACCTTGAACTTTACGAATATAGACGTTTCCTTTACGTCCTTGTAGCCCTGCGCCACCTCGTGCGACGAAAGCGCCGTGCCGCAGCGCGGGCAGTAAGGCACGACTTTATGTCCCTTATAGAGCAGCCCTTTCTTGTATATCTCCTTTAATGACCACCACACCGACTCGATGTAATTGTTCTCATACGTAATATAAGGATTATCCATGTCCACCCAAAAGCCTACCCGGTCGGACATCTTCTCCCACTCGCCCTTGTATTTCCAGACGCTCTTCTTGCATTCGGCTATGAACGGCTCCACGCCGTATTTTTCTATTTGGTCCTTGCCGTCGAGCCCCAGCAGCTTTTCGACCTCGAGCTCTACCGGCAGGCCGTGCGTATCCCAGCCAGCCTTGCGCAGCACGTCGTACCCTCTCATCGTCCTGTAGCGGGGTATCAGGTCTTTTATGGAGCGCGTCAGTATATGGCCGATATGCGGCTTGCCGTTGGCAGTAGGCGGGCCGTCGTAAAACGTGTAAGGCGGCTTGCCCTTGCTCTTCTCGACTGTTTTTTCGAATATTCTGTTTTGTTTCCAGAATTCAAGGACTTCCAGCTCCCTGTCCTTGAAATTCAAGTTTTTGTCTACCTGTTTGTAAAGCATGCGATTCTCCTGGTATTAGTCGTTAAAATAAATAAACGTCCGTCCCTATCGGGGCAAGACGCATCTCTCACGGTACCACCCAAAATTACGGCGTTATTGCCGCATCTTTTGCGCGCTGTAACGGGCGCTCCCGTCTTTGCTTACTGCAGTTTCGGCAAAGCGGCATGGCAGGCGATAACTCAAACGCCGCATGTCGGGGCTTTCACCGTCTCCCCGCTCGCTGTGCAATCAAAGCGATTGAGCCGTGCCCTGCGTCACGGCTTTTATTAATTATCCCCTATTATAACGGCTTTAATATATATTTGTAAAGAGCGGAGCTGTTTTGCGCTTGTCTGCAAGATTCCGCTTTGTAATATCATGCCTTATTTATCCTTAATTTTTATATTATGTGAATTTATATTTGCATTATACATAGTATCTTATATAATAGTGCTATGCTTTTATAGTGCGGCACTACATAAATATAAGGAGGGTAATTCAATGTTGGTCGTTGGTGTTATCTTAACCGCTGTCGGCGCAATCTCCTTGATTTATGGCATCGTAGTGTTCACCAGCCTGATCGCCCCCGTAATAAGCGCGCCTAACCTTGCGTTTCTCGGTAATCCCGAATTGTTCTGGATAATCGCAGGGGCAATCGTCGCAATTTTAGGCGTCATACTTATTATAGCGGGCAAAAACAAACCGGCGAAAAGTTAGCCTGAGTTAATTCATAAGCTTCTCCGGGCAGCATGCTGGGGGAACCGTTACTGCATAGGTTCGCGTTTGGCTTATCTATGCAGTATTTTATTAAAAGCAACACTACACGCAAAGGAGCTTATTATGGAATATGACATACGAAAGATAAGCGCGTCGGATATACATATAGTAAAGGAGATTTGGGAAGAGCTTAATAGCATGCACTATGAAAAATCCGACAGCTTCAAGCAGCATTACGCCGGGCAGACGTTTGAGCGGCGCTGCGAAAAGTTTACGCTCATGCCGGAGGAAGATGTGCTTATCGAAGCCGCGTTTGCAGGCGATAGGCCTGTAGCCTATTGTATATGCAGCATAGATCGCGGCAGGGGCGAAATTGATTCTATCTATATCAAGCCATGCTGCCGCAGGCAGTCGCTAGGTTCCGTACTCGCGCGGCGCGGCATAAACTGGATGAAAAGCCGCGGGTGCAGCGAGATACGCGTTTGCGTCGCTTGCGGTAACGACGACGCATTCCCCTTCTATGAAAGCCTGGGGTTTTGCAAAAGATTCACCGTATTCGAGCTTTTATAGCGACAAAAGAATCTTTTTTGCTATTGCCATATCCCACTATTTGTGATATTATTCACATAAGATAGGTGCGAGAATTATCTTTCACCGTTCTTAAAAAACATAGACCTGTGCTGACGATGCAGATCGAACTAAAGCCCTTTGCTTTAGAGGTCTAAATCGAAAGGCAGTTGTAAAATAGCGTAAGTTTTATTCGCGATTTTTCGACCCGCCTTTCAGGCGGGTTTTTTGATTAATAAATCAGGAGAAGTCTTATGAAACGTATAGCGGTAATAAGCGCGATACTCGAAAACCCGGAGCTTTCCCAGGGCGAATTGAACGCGCTCGTCGCGAGCTTTAAGGGCATAGTTAAGGGGCGTATGGGGCTGCCTTTGCCCGAATACGGCGCATCGGTGATAACGATAGTGCTTGCAGGCGAACTTGACGAGATAAACAGCTTAACGGGCAGGATAGGCGCGCTTAAAGACGTCCAGGTGAAAACGTCGATATCCAAAAAAGAAATATAACGCAAGCATAAACGATTGTTGTTAAAGGGAAGAATCATACGGGTTCTTTTAGCGAACAAATATATTTACACCCCATATCAAGATTTTGCGGCCAGATGCTGGCCTGTAATTTAAATAATGTTTAGAGCTTTATGCTCGGGAAGGAATTTGACATGAAAAAGTTTTTACTCATCGCATTGGCGCTTATGACAGCGCTTGTCTTTGCGGCATGCGCGGGTCCCGCCGCTTCCGACGCTCCCGTTGCAGTCGCTACGCTCTCCGGCCCTACCGGCATGGGCATGATAAAGATGTTCTCCAATGAAGCATACGACATTTCGCTGCTATCAAACCCCGACGAGATAAGCCCCAAGATAATAGGGGGCGAAGTGCAGGTCGCAACGATCCCCTCCAACCTCGCCGCCGTAATATACAACAAGACGGGCGGCGGCATAAAGACTGTAGCCGTAAATACCATGGGCGTGCTGTATATACTCGA
This sequence comes from Bacillota bacterium, assembly GCA_023415915.1. Classification (GTDB taxonomy): domain Bacteria; phylum Bacillota; class Clostridia; order Christensenellales; family SZUA-584; genus DTFZ01. The sequence continues at coordinate 5,562 of JAEZIZ010000053.1, forward strand.
AAACGGGGATACGGTGGAAAGCCTCGCGGACCTTGCGGGAAAGACGATATACGCAACGGGACAGGGCGCTACGCCCGAGTACGTGTTTCAGAAGATACTTGACGATAATGGCGTCAAGGATGTGACCATACAGTTTATGGGCGCTCATGCCGACCTTGCGAACGCTATGGCCGCGGGAGACGTTAAGCTGGCGCTGCTGCCCGAGCCTTTTGTCTCCACGGTGCTCGCCAAAAACAGCGACGTCTCCGTTAAGATAGACGTCAACGAAGAATGGAAGGCCATATTCGGCGAGGATGCAGGCATACCTATGGGCGTAACCGTAGTCACCAAGGACTTCGCGCAAAACAAGGCCGCGATGGATAAGCTTATAGCGGATTACTCCGCTTCGGTGAACTATGTCGTTTCCGACTCGGAAGCCGCAGCGGCGGACATAGCCGAGGCAGGCATCGTCGGATCCAAAGAGATAGCGTCCGCTTCGATTCCGCGGTGCGGCATATCGTTTTCCACGGGCGAGGCATGCAAGGCTCAGCTTGACGACTATTTCAGCGTGATGTTTGAGAGCAACCCGAAATCCTTAGGCGGCGCTCTCCCCGACGAAAACTTCTATTATCTGCCGTAATTAACAAGGACTGAAAAAGGCCGTTTTACCGGCCTTTTTTCTTTGCTGAAAAGTTGTAAAAATTGTAAACTAATCTCGGTTTAATTGACTTTTGATGGTTATTACTATAGAATATTTTCTATTCCTAAGATCATATACGTTTCTGTTACAAGGAGGAAAACGTTTTGAAAAAGTATATATCCGTTTTCATTACGGCCGCGCTGCTGCTGTCCATGCTGGCAGGCATAGGCGGAACGGCGCTGGCGGAGGGAGAAGCATTATCTGTTACAACAAGTACAACGGAACTGTCCGCGGGCGCAGAAGTGATATTTAATTATACGATAACCGCGCCTGAAGGTAGCTATAAAATCTTTTGTGGTAATACGAATCAATATTTCGATGTTTCTGCATTAACCAGCACATTTAAAATGACCGTGCCGGACAATCTGCTTAACGCTCAGCTTAATTTTCAATTGTGCGACGCGAACGGTACTCCTTTTGCGGGCGCTACTTCTTCTGTAACCATTAAAAAAGCGCTTACAGTCAAAATGCACGCGACAGTAACGGCAGATCTTACGCTCGCCGAGCCCGGCGATGTGGTAACGTTCACGATAAACGTTGAAAACCAGGGCGAAGCGGTACTGGAAAACATAGAAG
>JAEZIZ010000049.1 GCA_023415915.1 Bacillota bacterium
ACCACGTCTTTTTTAAACAGACAATAAAAATTAATGGGGAGCCAGCTTAATAAAAACACAGGGAACATAAGTATGCCGGCTATATTGTTCTTCAGCTTTACGCCCTGCAAAACAAGAACAAGCGCCGAAAACAACACCTGCCCAAAATAACCTGCCGCAAGGCCCGCGATAGCAATCACCAGGGCAGTCGCGCCGAAAGCTTCCAGACCGGCCAGCGAAGCAAGCGATGTGACGACTGACAGCACGGTCAGCAGCACCTGATAAAGCGGGGTAAGGGCGAAAAGCAGCACATCGAGCGCGCACCTGTTGTTATTCCTGAAGGCCGCAGAAAACAATTTTGAGTAATATGAATACACGCACATGTAAGAGCCCGCCGTCCATCTCTTGCGCTGCCGCATGGAGGTAAAAAGCCTTGTCGGCTGCTCGTCGTATATAATAGCGTCCTCTACAAACACTATCCGCCTGTTCTTCAATACGCAAAGTATTGTGTATTCCATATCCTCGGTCAGCGTCTTTACGGAAAATCCCGTTTCCTTAAGCAGCCTTTCCGACACCATATATCCTGTGCCGTATATATTAGCGCTGCGCCCAAGGTTCATGCGGGCGCGGTTAATAAATATGTTAATAGTGCTGAAATAAACAGTGTAGCACCCGGATACCCAATTGCCCTTCACATTTTTACTGTCGCGCTTTCCCTGCGCCGCTTGGTATCCCGCGCAAAGCGCGTCGTTCATGCGCTGCAAAAAGTTCGGGCTTACTACATTGTCCGCGTCGAAAATAACATAGCCGTCATAGCCCGAACGCTGCAAAACGGCAAGCGCCTTTTTTAAGACATCGCCTTTCGTTTTAACGGGCATTTGTATATCAAGTATACGCGCTCCCGCCTGTACGGCAATGCGCGGAGTATCGTCCGTGCAGTTGTTGGGGATAACGAAAATGTCATAAAGCCCGCTTGGGTACGTCTGGCGCTTTAAGCTGTCGATAAGGCTGGAGATGACTTTCTCTTCGTTGCGCGCCGCAATGAGCACCGCGAACCTTTTTTGAGGCGCGTATGAACCCACGGGATTTTGTCTCTTCTTAAACGCCGCAAGCCCAAGTATTATAAAATACAAGCTGTATAATACGAGCGGCAGGGACAGTATGTAGCATAAAATTATAAGGAAACTCATAAATAAACATCTACTTTCGATTCTCATGACGCTTAAGCGCTGCTGCTTATATACTACGATACGCCGCCGTCACCCTGTTTACAGCGCTGAGCGGGTTATTCTGTCCATTAACATATAATGCATAGGCTGTATTATATAATGCCAATAGTTTCTTTTCAAGGTTTGTGTCTGAATTTGTAATAATTTCGTATTTTTTCGTAAAATGGCACCAGAGCTCCCTGCCTTTGCCATATAAAACTTTGGGCCGCACTTAAAAATATACGCCCGCCCGTTTTTCTGCTATAATGTGCAGAAAAGAGGTGTATATGAGACTCGATAAGTTTTTAAAGGTGTCAAGGATAATAAAGCGCCGCACGGTGGCGAGCGAAGCGTGCGACAAGCAGCGCGTGTCCGTAAACGGCAGCGTCGCAAAAGCGGGAAAAGACCTGAAAGTCGGCGACGTAATCGAGATACGCTTTGGCAGCAACACGCTCAAGGTAAAGGTGCTAAAGCTCTCCGAGACGGTGCGCAAGGAAGAAGCTGACGGCATGTACGAAATACTGGAGGAATCTAAGCATGCCTAGCACTGTGGGCATAGTGCTGGCCGCGGGCAGCTCTGAGCGCATGGGCCAAAACAAGATGCTTATGCTTATAGGCGGCAAAACCGTGCTGGAGCGCTCGCTTGAAGCGTTTGAGGCAGCGGGCCGCTTTGACCGCGTAATAATCGTCTGCCGAAAAAGCGATAACGAAGAAACCAATTGCATAGCACGGCGCGCGCTCACTGTTCCATATATTATTGTCGAGGGCGGCAGCGAGCGGCAGTACTCCGTGGAAAACGCGCTGAAAGCCGCGCAAGGGGCGCAGGTCGTCGCGGTGCACGACGGCGCGAGGTGCTTTGTAACCCCTGCAGTAATACGCGCGTGTGTAGACAAAGCGTACGAGACGGGCGCGGCCGCCGCGGGCGTGAAAACAAAGGATACGATAAAGGCAGTGGAAAATGGGAACATTACGGACACGCTCGATCGCGAGCGGCTCGTCAACATACAGACGCCGCAGGCGTTTAAGTACGAGCTTCTTATGGACGCCCACAGAAAGGCGAAGGCCGACGGCTTTACAGGCACGGACGAGTGCATATTGCTCGAGCGGCTGGGGCTGCCCATAAGCTTCGTAGAGTCGCGTTACGACAACATAAAGATTACGACGCGGGAGGATATAGTGCACGGTATGGCGATAGCGGGCAGGCAATCAAGGACGGGCATAGGCTGCGACGCCCACAGGCTTAAGGAAGGCCGCAAGCTCGTGCTTGGCGGCGTGGAGATACCGTATCATAAAGGGCTCTTAGGCCACAGCGACGCGGACGTGCTGCTGCACGCCGTCATAGACGCGCTGCTGGGTGCAGCCGCCGCGGGCGACATAGGCCGCCATTTCCCCGAAACAGAGGAGTACCGCGGCATTAGCAGCTTAGAGCTGCTGGGGCGCACCAAGGATATAGTCGCTGAAAAAGGGTATGGCATAGTCAACATCGATGCGACGATAGTCTGCCAGGCTCCGAGGCTCGCGCCGTACATAGACCCCATGCGCGCTAATATCGCCGCGGTTCTTGAGATGGAAGCGGACGCCGTCAGCGTAAAGGCCAAGACGACGGAAGGCATGGGCTTCGAGGGCAGCGGGGAAGGAGTCTCCGCCATGGCGGTAGCGACGGTTATCGGGTAGATAAAACTTGATTTTTTTATTTCGTTATATAATAATGTACGAAGCAATCTAAGTTTAAAGCCTCGTTTGTCATTCCGAGCATAGATATGTGAGGAATCTTAAACAAAAACGCTAGCTTTAATCGTTTGGGAGATACATATGGATTTTTTGCAGATACAAAAGAAATGGCAGAAGAAGTGGGAAGAGACGGGACTGTATAAGTTCGACAGGTCGAAGGCGGACAAAAAGAAGTACATACTCGAGATGTTCTCATATCCGTCGGGCGCCAAGCTGCACGTCGGCCACTGGTACAACTACGGCCTTTCGGATTCATACGCGCGCTATATGCGCATGAAGGGTTTCGAGGTTTTCCAGCCGATGGGCTTCGACGCTTTCGGCCTGCCCGCCGAAAACTACGCGATAAAAACAGGCATACACCCAGAGGATTCGACGCTTTCCAATATAGAGACTATGGAGCGCCAGCTCCGCGAAATGGGCGCTATGTTCGACTGGGATTACGAAATAAAGACATGCATGCCCGACTACTATAAATGGACGCAGTGGTGCTTTTTGCAGCTTTACAAAAAAGGCCTCGCTTACAGGAAGGAAGCGCCGGTAAACTGGTGCCCCGGGTGCAACACCGTGCTCGCAAACGAGCAGGTAATAAACGGCTGCTGCGAACGCTGCGACTCGACGGTGGTGCGCAAAAACTTAACGCAGTGGTTCTTTAAGATAACCGATTACGCCGAGAGGCTGCTAAATGGCCTCGACGGCCTCGACTGGCCCGAAAAGACGAAGACAATGCAGCGCAACTGGATAGGAAAATCCACGGGCGGCGAGATAACGTTCAAAATAGAAAGCGGCGGCGAGTTCACCGTGTTCACGACGAGGGCGGACACATTGTTTGGGTGCACGTACTGCGTATTGTCGCCCGAGCATCCGCTGACGCTGGAGATCACCACTCCCGAGCAGCGCAAGGCTGTCGAAGAATACATTGAATACGCCGCACGCGCAAGCGAGATAGACCGGCTTTCAACCGTGCGTGAAAAGACGGGCGTGTTTACGGGCGCGTACGCTATAAACCCGATAAACAACCGCCGCATACCGATATACGCGGCCGATTACGTACTCGCGACATACGGCACGGGCGCGGTTATGGCCGTGCCTGCGCACGACGAAAGGGACTTCGAGTTCGCGACAAAATACGGCCTGCCTATAGAGCGCGTAATAAAGTCGAAAAACGGCGAGCCCGACGACCTGCCGTACGTCGAATACGGCGTTTTGGTAAACAGCGGCGAGTTTTCCGGCCTTGATTCCGAAGCGGGCAAGAACGCAATAATAGAAAGATTAAAGTCGATGCGCGCGGGAGACTTTAAAGTGAACTACCGCCTGCGCGACTGGCTGATATCGCGCCAGCGCTACTGGGGCGCGCCCATACCTATAGTTTACTGCGACAAATGCGGCGAGGTTCCCGTGCCCGAGAGCGACCTGCCGGTGAAGCTGCCGTACGACGTGGACTTCACGCCCGACGGCACGTCGCCGCTGCTTAAATCAAAGTCGTTCCTCAATACCACCTGCCCGCACTGCGGCGGCCCTGCGCGGCGCGACGCGGATACTATGGATACTTTCGTGTGTTCGTCATGGTACTTCCTGCGCTACCCCGACAACAGGAACGCCGAGAAGGCGTGGGACACCGCATGGATAAATAAGATGCTGCCGGTGGATAAGTATATAGGCGGCGCCGAGCACGCGTGCATGCACCTTCTGTACGCGCGGTTCTTCACAATGGCGCTTCACGACATGGGATATTTGGGCTTCGACGAGCCTTTCAAGTCGCTCGTGCATCAGGGCGTAATATTAGGCCCCGACGGCATGCGCATGAGCAAGTCGCGCGGCAACGTGATATCGCCCGACGAATATATAAAACAATACGGCAGCGACGTATTCCGCACATATCTTGCTTTCGGCTTCTCTTACGTAGAGGGCGGCCCGTGGAACGAAGACGGCATAAAAGCGGTCTCGAAGTTTTTAGAGCGCGTCGAACGCATAGTTTTGCGGCTCAAGGACGTTACGGAATCGAGCGGCGAGGGCAAAGCAGAGATATTGTACGCGCAGAATTACTGCATAAAACACGTGTCCGCAGATATCGAGGCGTTCCAGTTCAACACCGCTATTGCGCGCATAATGGAGTTTACCAACGCGCTGTATAAATACGCGGACTTATCGCCCGACAAAGACGTATGCCGTGACGCGATAAGCGCGCTCATACGCCTCATAGCTCCGTTCGCTCCGCATTTCGCCGAAGAGCTTTGGGAAACGATAGGCGAAGAATACTCCGTTTTCAACCAGCCGTACCCCGTTTGCGACGAAAGCGCATTGGTTCTCGACACCGTGGAGATGCCGCTGCAGATAAACGGCAAGCTGCGCGCGACTTTTAAAGTCGCTTCCGGCGCCACGAAAGAGGAAATAGAAGCGTATATAATGAACACCGAGAGCCTTTCTTCCATGTTCGCTGGGCGCGAGGTTAAAAAGGTTATTATTATACCCGGCAAGATAGCGAACATTGTGGTGGGTTAGCGTGAAACGCGGCGTATTTTCCACGCGTTTCATGGCGGAAGCGGGCATAATAGCGGCGCTGTATTTTGTGCTTACCGTCGCCGTGGCCCCGCTCGCTTACGGCCAGATGCAGATACGCATATCAGAAGCGATGTGCGTGCTTCCGTTTTTTACGCCCGCCGCCGTGCCGGGGCTTTTCGTCGGCTGCGCGCTCGCCAATCTTTTCAGCCCGCTAGGCATATGGGACGTCGCTTTCGGCTCGCTTGCCACTCTTATTGCCGCCCTTATTACATACCGCATAAAGCAAAAGTGGCTGCTGCCATTGCCCACGATAATATTGAACGGCCTTATAATAGGCGCGGAACTTACGCTGCTCGCCGCGCTTCCCGAGTTCGGCTTTCTGCCTAAAGACGTCTACTGGGTATCCGCCGCTTACGTAGCCGCAGGTGAAGCGATAGCTACGTACGCGCTCGGCATGCCTCTTTTTTTCCTGCTTAACAAACACAAGGATAAATTATTTCAGAGAAGATAATACTGCGGGAACGGTCCTCTGTTCACAATGACTGTATGCCTTCTCTATTGGCAAGGCCAATGTAGCCGTAAAAGGAAAAGAGCGCCTCATGGCCCCGACGCTCTTTCCATATTTAAAAGCTGGCTTGCTTGTTAAATACAAATATATACTACCGATATGAACAAACTGTTAACGGTTGTTGTTAAAATTGTGAAATATTGATTAACTTAAAGCTTTAAAGCTCTTTTATCATAGTCAGACGTTCGTCGCCCGTGCCGTATTCGTCAATAGAGGAGGATACCGAAAACCCGAGCTTCTCGCGATACGTAGAGAGCGCCTTGAAATTGGCCGGGTCGACGGTAAGCTGCACCTTTTCTATTCCCAGCTCCTTGATATCAGTGAGCGCGAAGTCGAGCAGAGCGACGCCAATGTCGAAGCCGGAGAATTTGGGCAGCACAGCGATACTTAATAGGTACGCAAGATAAGGATCGGCCATATCGCGTAAAAAATACGCGCATGCGACAGCCTCGTCTTCTTCGTCGACTGCGACGTATATCCTGCCGTGGCGCATAAGAGGAATAATTACGTATTCGTTAAGCGCGCCGTTGCCGAAAGCCGCCTTTTCGATATGCAGTATGTTGTCTATCAAATCAGCGTTTGGTTTTTCAACCGCTTTGAAAGTAATGGTCATATACCCCTCCAAAAATATGTGAATTCAGTCTTCAGGAAACAGCTTATGCGGCTGCTTTACGCCCGTGTATTCGGCGGCGTAGGCTTCGCCGCTGCTAAACGAGCGCTTGCCCATAAGCGAGTCGGCCTGAAAGCTGAACGCATTGTTTTCGCTGACGATTATATGGTCTATGAGCTCTATGCCGAGCGTACCCAGCGCCTTGACTATATCATGTGTCGTGCTGATGTCGGCGGACGAGGGCGTAACGCTGCCGCCCGGGTGGTTGTGGGCGACAAGCCCCTTTACGGCATGATGGCGCAGAGCGCCCGCGGCAATCTTGTTCATATACACCGGCGATTCGGATATGCTGCCTTCCGAAAGCTTCTCGTAATGTATCACCCTGTTCTGCGTATCTAGCCAGATTACGTAGAACTGCTCGAACGCCTTGCCAAAAAGCAGCGCCTTTGCGAACTCGCACGCGTCCTTTATCGTCTTTATCGAGGGACGCTTGCCGAGTTTGCTGCGCTGGTATGCCCTGAATACCTGGGGAAACATTGTAATATAAGCGGCGGCGCGTTTGCCAATGCCTCCCACCTGCTGAAGGTCTTTTGGGTCGGCTTCCAGCACGCCGAAAAGGCTGCCAAACGTTTCTATGAGCCTATGCGCGATATCGTTCGTGTCCACACGGGGCAGCGCGTAAAACAGTATGTATTCAAGAATTTCATGGTCCTCAAAACCTTCGAGACCTTCGTTTAAATATCTGTCCGTCAGTCGCTGCCTGTGGCCTTCGTGCATAAGACCCCTCCAGATCAGGCCTTAAGCGGAACATCCCTTGCAACAGCTGCAGTTTCCCCCGCTGCAGCCGCCGCCTGAGTTACCGCCTCCACCAAAATAGCATTTTCCCTGATAATAGCGCTTAGTGTTTTGCGACGAGCACGCAGGGCAGCTCGGCTTTTTATCCGGGCTCGTCAATTCTTCAAATATATGCTTACAGTCTTCGCAGACGTATTTAAGTAACGGCATCATGTCCTCCCGCTGATTGTTTTCGTATTATGCCGAATATGTATTACAGCATCTTCTTCCGCCATAGATAGAACGCCACCGCGGCCGTCGAGCCTATAGCTATGCCGAACACTATCCAAAAGCCGCCCGTCGTGTTGCCGAACGGCACGTCGACGTTCATTCCCCACAGCGCGCCGAACAGCGCCGGTATAGAGAGAAGTATCGTAACGGACGTTAAGAACTTCATTACGATGTTAAGGTTGTTGGATATTACGGACGCAAACGCGTCCATCGTGCCGGTGAGTATCTCGCGGTAAATGGCGCACATCTCTATGGCCTGCTTGTTTTCGATTATAACGTCTTCGAGCAGCTCTTCGTCGTCGGGGTAGCGCTTCAATACGTTTGTTTTTAGCATCTTCTCGAGAACGAGCTCGTTAGCCTTCAATGACGTAGAAAAGAATACGAGCGATTTTTCCAGCTTGAGCATCTGTATCAGCTCGCGGTTTTTCTGCGATTTGTGCAGCGCGTTCTCAACCTGCGTGCTCGCCTTCTCTATCTGCCTTAAGTACTGCAGGTACTTCGAAGAGTTCTTGAACAACAGCTGGTAAACGAAGCGCGTTTTCTTCGTGCAGTCAAAGCTCTTAACGCGGCCTTTGTAGAAATCTTCGAGTATTGTCGTCTCTTCAAGACATACGGTTATTATATTCGTTTCTGTTATAACTATGCCCAAAGGCATCGTATTGTACAAAAACGATGTGCCTTCCGGCTCGATGACGGGTATGTCGACCAGTATCAGCGTCGCGTCGTCTTCCTTGTCGATACGCGGGGTCTCCTCTTCGTCGAGCGCCGCAGCCAGAAGGTCTATCTCGACCGAGCATTCCCTCGACACGCGCTCGAGCTCCTCTTTGGTAGGATCGATAAGGTTGACCCAGGAACCGCTGCAGTGCTCGTTGAGGCACTCCAGCACGCCTTCCGTTAATTTGTAGAATTGAATCATTGGCAAGCACCGCCTTTCTTATCTAAAATTCCCAAAAACATTTCGGGTTTAAGCGGTGCGCATAACTCTAGCTTGCCGTATGGTATGCACGCCGCTTATGTGTTATGTGTGTTCGTTTAGGGTCTGCGTCCACGCATACCACCGTCCTTTCATGAAGGTTTAATGTACTCAAGTATTACAGCTTTGCCTTGTAAAACCATAGTTTATTATAGCACGTGGAGGAAATAAATCAACAGCGCATCTAAAAGCTGAATTAAAGCTTTTTTCATGTATATTTGACTTAAAATCTGGCTAGATTTATAATCATAAGGCGGCGGGTCTGTGGTTGAAAGTCGATGCCAGCCGCGGGCGAAACGACCCACGTAACCCGATTATCGGAGATCATGGCGCGGTTTAGAGATAAGTCCGGCCGGGAGGAATCCCGAGAGGCAAAATAGTCAATGGATTAGTTTCCAAAATCTGGCGAAATGTCCGGCCGGCGGATGTGGGGGCAAAGACCAGGTCAGACGCCGCTATTATTGAACCAGCGGCCTTTCGGTCTGGGGCTGAAAGAGCCGTATGAGGGCAGCCGGAATATTTGCAAAACCGGCTGCCTTTATTGTTGTCAAAAATTAAAGCAGGCGGCCGTCGAGAGGGCGTAGCGTAAAGATGGGCGATTGGAAATCGCCCCTGCGGTATGCAAAGGCGCGGAGACTCTCCCCTACGACGTGTAAGAAGGGTTACAGCATAAAATGACCCCGAAAACGCAAGGAAAGTTACAGCGGCTTTTGCTTTATCTTCGCAAACCTGCGCGGGTAAATATCCGGCGTGGGTTTTTGCTTTTCTATCAGTATAATAGCTCCGGGATCGATAAAATGTGAGCCAGTTTCGTAGCAATGCAAAGTGGCAAGCGCTCCTCTTGCTTCGGAAAGTTCCTCTTCGTAGCTTTCGCCCTTCCAGGCGGCCAATGTGCCACCTGTGCACAGGAACGGTACGCATAACTCGAGCAGCATATCAAGCGGAGCCATGGCGCGCGAAACCGCGGCGTCGAAATATCCGCGGATATAGGTTTTTGCGGCTTCCTCGGCGCGCGCGCAAACCACGGTTACGTTTATATTAAGGCTCTCCGCCGAAGCGCTTATAAAATCCGTTTTCTTGCCCGAAGAATCGAGCAGAGTAAGGTCAATATTCGGGCGCAATATCTTCAAGGGAATTCCGGGGAAACCCGCGCCCGAGCCTATGTCTATCACGCGGCAGCCCTCGGGCAGCGTGAAAAACTCAAGCAGCCGTGCGGCGTCCGCGAAATGCCGCAGCGCTGCCTGCTCTTCGTCCGTTATGCGCGTCAGGTTCATATGCTCGTTGGCGCTCGCAACGAGCTTAAAATATTCTTCGCAGAGGCTTATCTGCTCGCGAGTGTGGCGAATACCATACCGCTCCAGCGCGCGGCTGAGAGTATCGAAAAATATGCTCATAGATTTTCTCCTGTTATCTCCACGCCGCATGCCGTCGGTGCAAAAGCTCCGCACAGCTCGAAGCCGCCGCCCACAAGCTGCGCCGCGTTCTTGGCGGCTTCAAACGTCTCAAATACCGAGAACACCGCGCTGCCTGAGCCGGTCATGAACGCCTTAAGTGCGCCCGCCGCTTTCAGCGCCGCCGCAGCTTTTAATATTCCCGGAGCTATCGCGAGCGAAGCGAGCCCGAGCGCGTTATCAGAATACCTTGCAAACAATGATATATCGCCTTTTACTACGGCGAACTCCACGCCGTCCATGCTTATGTGCCCCGAAGAAGTATACTTTTCAAACGCCTGCGCGGTGGATACTCCGTCAAACGGCTTTGCCACGGCGTAATAGAACGGCTTTTCGGGCTTTAACGGAGTCAGTTTTTCGCCTATGCCCCTGGCGCGCGCCGTTCCGCCGGTGAGCGCGAACGGCACGTCCGCACCAATGGATGCGGAAATGCCAAGCAGCGCGTCCTTTGTAAGTGGCGAGCCGTATAGTTTGTTAAGTCCAATAAGAGCTGCGGCCGCGTCGGCGCTCGCGCCTCCGAGTCCCGCCATGCGGGGTATGTTCTTATTTATAGTAATGAGAGCTCCGCCCGAGCCTGTCGCGTTGATGAATGCGGCAGCGGCTTTGTAGGCAGCATTGCTCTGCTCACTGGCCCACGGCTTGTCCATTGTAACCTTTATGCCTTGCGCCTTTTCCACCGTGACGGTATCGTAAAGCGATATGCTTTGCATTATGGTGTCAAGCTCGTGGTAGCCGTCCGCCCTTACGCCCGTTACGGCGAGCGCCAGATTCAGTTTTGCGTATGCCCTAAGCGTTATCATCGCTGTCTCCGGTAAGTTTATTATACGCCCACCCGGCGTGGGAGCGCACGGGCTCATCGGCGTTAAGTGAAAGCTCTTTAAGCTTTGCTGCCAGCTCATATGCGCCCGAATTGGCAGCATACAGCGCGGCCTGGGATATTATACGGCGCTGCCGCGCCATATTTGCGCCCGCAAGCTCTTTAAGCCGCCCCATACACCTGCCCTTGAGCAGTTCGTCAAGACTGAATTCATGCGGCGCGCTGCGCTCCGGGGTATTGAGAGGACAGGCGCTCTGGCACCTCTCGCACCCCAGCAGTTGATAGACGTTCCCGCGAAGCGTTCCGGGCACTAGCCCATCCGTATATTTGCGCACGCACTCCTTAATGCTGCCAACGCCTGTGCAGCCGCTATGGCACACACCGCAGTGCAGGCACTCAGAGCGAAGCATCGCGTATTCTTCGGGATGCACCGAGTCGGTCAGTATTGTCTGTATGCACACGAAAGAGCCGTATATATCGTGATAATAAAAGCCGTTGTCGCCTATAAAGCCGCCGACGCGCAGCGCGGCCTCCTTCGCCGAAATCAAAGACGTATGCAGCGCCCTGCCGCCTGCGCTCTCTATAAACGCGGCTAGCTGCCGGGCTCCGCTGTGCGCGCGATGGGAAGCTACATAATAAGGCGACAGCGCCATATGCCCTTTAGCAGGCTCGAGCGCCGGAAGATACCGCGCGAACAGCACTATTATGCACTCAGCGCCGGAAAGCAGCGAGTCTAAACTCAGCAATTCGCCGTCTTTGGACGATATGGCGCCCGCTTTCGCGTACCGTATATCGTCAATGCCCAGCGCTTTTGCCTGCGCTGTAATCATATCTTTGCTCAATTCCATGGAGAAAATTATTGCATAAATAATTTAAAATAACAATGAAAAGGGACAAAAATGTTGCGGCTTGTCTCCCCGTGATATATAATTGTGCAATAAATGATACAAATTCAGGTAAAGGAACAACGAACGGGTTATGAAAAAATTAGCATTGCTGATGGTTCTTGTATGCTTGGCGCTGGCCGCGTGCGCGCCTCCGATGACGGTGGATACGCCGATCGGGAAGTTCGAATACAGCCAGGAAACGATGGCCGCAATAGAGGACGATCAGGGCAACAGCCTCACGGCTGCGGCGGGCAACACGCTGCTCGTGGTTTATATGACGCCCGATAAGGACTCAAGCATTACCGAGGACCAGGCGTACTCTTACTTTTATAACGGAACGAAAGCTTCGGTGGAAGGGCAGACGTACGACCTTGCCTGCATGTCTCTTGAAAAAGCCGGCGGCAAGATAAGATACGGGCTCGTGTTTGAAGTAAAGGACAACGGATACGACAAGAAGCAACCTAATGTGACGCTGATGGTTCCGCAGTCGGTACCTCAGCAGAGCGAGCAGCCTTCCGCACCGGCCGACGAGACCGCGGGTTCCGAGCCGATACAAACGACGGCTCCGGATACTAGTCCCACAGACAGTACTGCTGCGAATTCTTAAGAGCGGTAAGCATCTTTTCACGCGCATCAGGCTTGCTTGCACAAATCTGTGCAAGCAGCTTTTTTGTCTCTTCGCGTTTCGTTTTGCCGTTTGCGGGACAGGGGTTGGCGGCTACGGGAACCCCGTGCTTTCTCACCGCGGCCTTTATCTCCTTCTCGGGCAGGTACACAAACGGCCGTATAAGCGTGACGCCCTGCCGGTCAAGAAACGTTAAGGGCTTGAATGTGGCGAGCTGCCCAGAGTACAGCATGCTTAGAAACAACGTCTCTATTGCGTCCTCACGGTGATGCGCGAACGCGCATTTATAATAGCCCTGCCGTTTCATCTCGCCGAACAAAGCGCCCTTGCGCATCTTTGAGCAAAGCGCGCACGGGTTGCTCTCGCGGCGGATATCAAACACTATCTTAGCAATGCTCGTACTTACAAGTGTGTGTTTTATTCCCAGAGAGGCGCAGTAGTCCGCAATCAGCGCGGTATCGAAGCCGGGAAACCCGAGGTCTACGGTGAACGCGCCTATCTCGTACCTGTGGCGCGAGAAGTTCCGGTAAAGATGCAGCGCGTAGAGCAGCGCCATTGAATCCTTTCCGCCCGAGAGGCCTACCGCTATCCTGTCGCCTTCGGCTATCATATTGAAATCTTCGTCCGCACGGCGAAGATGCCCTAAAACCTTTTTCATTTCCTAATCCTTTTAACGCTGCATAAAACTGCCGCAGCCTGTTTTTCGCCTTAAGAATTGTTACTAATTTGTAATTATATCAGCAAAAACGTTGCCTGCACAACCGCAATATTATAGAATGAATATTATGCTTTTGGGCGGTATATTTTTGTGGTAACATTTTGGAGCTATCTTACAGTATTCGGACTTTCCATGGTGCCAATAATAGAGCTTAAAGGCTCAATACCAGTAGGGATAAGCCTGGGGATACCCGAATGGCAGTGCTTTATAATAGCGGAACTCGGCTGTATTGCGCTTTCGCCGCTTGTTATTATGTTCACGCGCCGCGTGCTTGACTGGTTTATGAACAGCAGAATAAAGCTGCTTAACCGGTTCGGCACATGGCAGCATAAGCGGCTGCTTAAAAAAGGCGGTAAGATAGATAAGTATAAAACCTGGTTTCTGTTTATATTCGTGGCTATACCGCTGCCTACGACAGGCGTGTGGACAGGCTCCATGATAGCGGGACTGTTCGATTTACGGCTTAAAAAGGCCTTGCCGGTCATTTTTCTGGGAAATATCGTCGCAGGTCTCCTTATTTGGCTGATTTGGGGATTTGCAACGGGGTGATAATGTGCTATTATTATTGCGATAAAAAACCCCTTATCAAGAGAGGTGGAGGGACGGGCCCTGTGAAACCCGGCAACCCGGCTTAAAAGCCAAGGTGCCAAATCCCGATAGATGAGGTTATAGATTATTTCCTAGCCTCGCTGACGCGGGGTTTTTTAATTAAATAAAAAGGAGAAGCTATAAAAGTAATGAGAAGGCTGTTTACATCGGAGTCGGTGACGGAAGGACATCCCGACAAGATATGCGACCAGGTAAGCGACGCGGTGCTCGACGCGATACTGAAGGAAGACCCGTTGGCGCACGTGGCGTGCGAGACGGCGGTCAACACCGGGCTCGTGGTTGTAATGGGAGAGATAACGACAAAGTGCTATGTAGAGATAGCTAAAATCGTGCGCGACACGATAAGGGACATTGGCTTTACACGCGCCAAGTTCGGGTTCGACGCGGATACGTGCGGCGTGGTACTCTCGATAAACGAGCAGTCTCCCGACATAGCTATGGGAGTTAACAAAGAAGAACAGGGCGCGGGCGACCAGGGCATGATGTTCGGCTTTGCGTGCAGTGAGACCGAAGAGCTGATGCCGATGCCTATAACTCTTGCGCACAGGATAACCAAGAGGCTTGCCGGCGTAAGAAAAGACGGCACGCTTGAATACCTGCGGCCGGACGGCAAGGCGCAGGTAACGGTGGAGTATGAAGGCACGACGCCGGTAAGGGTGGATACCGTCGTGGTATCGGCGCAGCACGCGGACGACGTTTCGCAGCAAAAGATTAGGGAAGACATAATAAAGCACGTGGTAAAACACGCGGTTCCCGCGAATCTGCTCGACAACGATACGAAGTATTTCGTCAACCCGACGGGCAGGTTCGTAATAGGCGGGCCGGCGGGAGACTCGGGGCTGACTGGCAGGAAGATAATCGTGGACACATACGGCGGCTACGCGCGGCACGGCGGCGGAGCATTTTCGGGCAAGGACCCTTCAAAGGTGGACAGGAGCGCGGCGTACGCAGTGCGGCATATAGCCAAGAACGTAGTGGCGGCAGGGCTTGCGGA
>JAEZIZ010000111.1 GCA_023415915.1 Bacillota bacterium
GGCGCGAGCAGGAATATGTATATCGCGGCAGCGATTACTGCTATACAGCCTATGACAATAAATATCAACGTATTGCTCCTTTAAGTTAATCCCCCGCGCCCAGCGCCTCGAGATTCGACTGCTTTACAGGCTTAGAATCGCCGTGCTTTACCGCCAGCATAGTGAAGAACGCGAGCCCTACGAAAACTGCGCCGTAAGGGAACAGCGTCTTGTAATCGACAAACTCAAGTAGGAATCCCGAAAGGAAAGGCGTTACAGCCTGAGCCGCCATTGAAGCGGAATAATAATATCCGGTATATTTACCCACATTGGCGCCCTTGGACATCTCGAGCACCATGGGCAGCGAGTTTACGTTTATCGACGCCCACGCAACGCCCGCCAGAGCCAGCGTCACATACATCAGCGGAGAATATCCGGTATACAGCGTCGCGGTGCCGAATACTACCGCAAGCAGCACTACGCCGAACAGTATGCTCTTCTTGCGGCCTATCCTTGTGGAGATTATGCCCACCGGTATAAACGATACCGTTGCCGCTACCACGGCTATCATGTTCAATATGGAAGCGGTGCTTTCGGGAACGAGCAGATAACTGACGGAGTACTTTGAAAAAGCGGTGGTGACGGCGTTGTAGCCCATGAACCATAAGAATATCGAGGCAAGTATCAACAGCATGCTTTTTCTCTTGTCCGCGGGCAGCGGCTCGCTTACTGCCTGCACTTTCTTTATATCTTCCGTGGCCTCTTCGGGGTCTATGCCCATCGCGGCGCTGTCCTCGCGCATTTTCTTTACAAGCTTGGGCTCGTTTATCGTAAAATTCAGTATCAGCGTGCCGACAACCATTATACCGGCGGTAACAAGGAATATCGGCCAGTAATTAGGTTCGGGGCCCTCGGTATATTTCGCAAAGAACGAGTTAACAAGCAGTATCAGCGCCCCGCCTATAGCGCCCATAAGGTTGATTACGGCGTTGCCTTTAGAGCGCAGCGGTTTGGGCGTAACGTCGGGCATAAGCGCGACTGCCGGAGAGCGGTACGTCGCCATTGAAATGAGGAGAAAGCCGAGCGCGACTACGAATACCGCGAGCTGCCGGGTATGCGTCGCGTAAGGAATCAGCATCATAATAGCTACCGACGCGGCAGTGCCCAGCAATATATACGGCTTTCTGCGCCCTATCCTCGTACTCGTTCTGTCAGAAACCGCTCCGAGTAAAGGAAGCAGAAACAGAGCGACCACGTTATCCAGCGCCATTATGACACCCGCAATCGTGTCCCCTACGCCGAATGTGTTTTTCAGTATGAGCGGGATCTTAAAATCGTACAGCTGCCAAAACGCGCAGATAGTCATAAACGCAAGGCCGACAAGTATGGTTTTCCAATAGCTCAGTTTCATTCGCTTTCTCCTTTAACATATATAATCAAACGTACCATTTCATATATATTTCATCAACCGGGGCGTATGATCCGTTGCGTATAAACTTACGGCTATTCATGCTTTTTATTGATTAACTTCTTAAACGGTGCATAAAAAATACTTATGTCAGCTTATCGCGTCCACTTCGGAGCGGCTGGGAATGGACGGCTGAGCGCCCATGCGCGTGACGACTATGCCCGATACTTTGTTGGCAAACACTGTCGCTTCGTCCATGCTCCTGCCTTCCGCCAGAGCGACGCATACCGCCGCCGAAAACGCGTCGCCCGCGGCAGTCGTGTCCACAGCTTTTACTTTCCTTGCGGGGAACAGCTTCGTTCTGTCACTGTCGACGAGCAGCGCTCCTTTTTCGCCCAGAGTTACGATTACCGAGCCGGCGCCCTTTTCTATAAGCGTCTTCGCTCCGCTCTCTATATTCTCTATACTGTCGGCCTTTACGCCCGAGAGCTCTTCGAGCTCGCCTTCGTTGGGCGTCAGTATGTCTACCATCTTTATAAGGCCTTCGAGCCCTTTCATTACGGGCGCGGGGTTAAGCATTACCGTCTTACCTTTACGGCGAGCCTCGCTTATAACATAAGCTACCGTTTCATACGGTATCTCTAGCTGAACAAGCACTATGTCGCACGCATCAAGCAGCCTTTCCGTATCGCGTATATCCTGCGGCGTAAGCAAAGCGTTAGCCCCGCTTGCCACGACAATGGAATTTTCTCCCTTTTCATCGACATATATGAACGCAAGGCCGGTATCCGTATCCGGCTGTATTATTATGCCGCTTGTATCCGCGCCCGCATTTTTCAGATTCGATACGAGCGTTTCCCCGTACTTGTCCGCGCCGACTCTGCCTATCATCGCTATGTTGCCGCCCAGCCTTGCCGCCGCGAAAGCCTGATTAGCTCCCTTGCCGCCCGGGTGCTCGTTCTTGCCCCGCGCTATTACGGTTTCTCCGGGCTGCGGCATGTGGTGCAGGCTCAAAACGATGTCCATGTTGAGGCTGCCAATAACAAGTATCCTTTTGCTGTCCATAACTTCTCCCTCAATAAAAATAATATAATAATTTACCGGATAAGCCGCGCGCTTTGCAAGCATCACATCGCCCGGCATTGATAACCGACTCATAGCGCTTTAAGTTAAAAACTTATTACCTCGCTTAAAGCTTTTGCAAGATAAGGCAGAGTATTGAGCGCTTCTTCCATAGTGTTGGCGTTGTTGCCCACCTCGGCCAGCAGGCACATGCCCATATGCTGGTTGTATCTTCCCACCTTAGTGCGTATGGGCTTCATCATGCCCGGAGCGTTTTGTTCTGCTTTCTTTTGCACGGACAGCGCAAACGCGTAGTTCGCCTTCCAATCGGGCGCGACGTCATACTCGCCCTCGTATGTGCCTATGCCCGTGCCTACCACGAAAAAAAGCTTTGCGCAGCTCTTGCCGTCCAAAATAACGGCGTTGTTCTGTACTGTTTCGGGGTCTGCGGCGTTTCTGTGCAAATCGAGGTATATATCGACGTCCTCGTACTTTTTCATCACTTCGAGCGAACGGCTGTACGCGCTTCTAAGCTCGGGAGGCTCTACGTTTGTAGTGTCGTGTATAACGTTGAAGCCCAGGTCTTCAAGCTGTGTTTTAAGCACTTTGCCTAAATACACGATGTTCTTTTCGTTATCTTCCGTGCGCCACTCGGCAGACTCCTCATAAGTATAGTTTTCATCCTGAAAAAAGGCCTCTGTGGCGTGAGTATGATATATCAGTATGGTGGGGGCTTCTGAGAACTTGTAGGTCTTTGTTTTGATTTTTGCAAGCACGCTGCTGTTTATCTTTATATCGCCGTTATCTGATACTTCGCCGAAAATCCGCACGGTAGCTTGCGGGGTTGCCGGCGCAGCCCTTACGATGGAAACCGAAACTTCCGGTATATACTCTTTGCTGCTGCAGCCGCATGCAAAACTTAAGGCGGTTAAAAGCAGCGCGCCCGAAAACAAACTTATTACACTACGCGCGTTTCTCATGTTACACTCCTTATATCCACCACCCATGCCTTGCATAACCCTAAACTATTATACCATATTTTTTCTCTCTTATAGTATGAATATATCGCTTGCTGATAGGTTGTAAGGAGCTGTTTTCACTAAAAAAGCTTTAAGCTTTATTCGCCGCATCAAGGCTGCAGCGCTTTGCGTATAAAAGACATTATACTCTTCTCCACGCCGGCAGTGTCGCCCTGTTTGCCGCCCAGGAAAATCTTCATCCTTTCCTTGTAGTAATCCACCGAGAAGGAGAACTGGTACATAACGAATATGTTGTCAATGAACAGCGCGGCCGCTTCCTCGTCCAAACCCTTGTCTATCTGCCCCTGCTCCTTTGCCTGCCGCAGCGCATCCCTGTAAAGCTGCACGGTTATAGACTCAAGCTTGTTGGAAAGCCTCGACGCCATCTGCGAAAGCCCCTGCGTGGTAAGGTCTAAGTATATCTGGTTGAGTTCGGGGCAGCGAAGCGCATATTCGCGCGAGGCTGCGAGCATGCCTTCGAGCAGCGAAAATATATCGGCGTGCTTTGCTCGCTCTTCGTTAAGAACAGTCTCCAGCAGCGTATACGCGCTGTTAACGACCGCGAGAAAAAGGTCCTCCTTGGACGCAAAATAGCTGTACATAGCGCCTATGCTTATACCAGCCTTTTTCGCTATGTCGTTTATATTCGTGGCGTTGTAGCCGCGCGCTGCAAACTCCGACACCGCTACGTCTATCACGCGCTGCCTTCGCTCCGCTGTCGTTTTATCGAACGTTTCCTTATGGAAAACATACTGTTGCCTTTTTTTATTTTTTTCGGCCAAACTCTGCCTCCAACCGTTAAATACTATTCCATATTACATTTGAGCGCTTCCCTGTGTCAATACCGCGACCGCTGCCGTTATTGCATGCGCTTATATCTTTGCCTTAAAAGAAATTTGTATATCAGGAGACGGTATTGATATTATTTGGTAAATATGCTTTAATAAAAGCGGCTAAACATATCATAATCGTGAAAGGTGGCTTTCAGTCCGGCTTTTTAAGGAAAGCTCTATTATACCTTAAGCAGTACGGAGAAGAAAAAAGCTGTCAATTGAATTATTAGGAGATCTGCAGCGCATGGGCTGCAGCAATTGTTGTTCATTCCTAATGTTCAGTTGATTTTCTTTTTTCCCCGTACTTTTTTATGCTCCGATAATTCGGTCGGCGCAGCACATTTTTAAGATTTAAAAGGAAGGTATAATATGAACACAGCGGACATTAATCCGGAAGAACTGAAAACAATTCTTTCTGTTATAGGCTTATCTGGCAGTAATGGCGAACAGTATTGGCACAGGGCCGGCAAATGCCGGCAGGTTTTCGATTTCTTAATTCAAATAGAAAAAGCGATAAAGCAGCTGTCCTCGAAAAGGACACTCACACTTGTCGACTGCGCCTGCGGCAGAAGCTACTTGTCCTTCATAACGAATTATTACCTGCTCAACGTATTTAGCAGAAAAGTAGATTTCATTTGTATTGATTATAATGATCATGTAATAAAGCAATCTATGCATGCCGCTGAAAGCCTGGGCTTTGATAATATGCGTTTTATATGCGACGACATTTTTAACATAAGCCTTGGCAAAGTGCCGGATATTATATACAGCCTGCATGCGTGCAACACGGCTACCGACATGACTATAGCCAAGGGGATACTTGAGCAGGCAAAATTCATTATGACCGTTTCATGCTGCCAGCATGATATGAGGTCTGATATAAAAAAGCACCCGCTTACAGCCATGACACAATACGGCGTGTATAAAGAGCGGATCGCTGATATGCTGTCCGATACGATGAGAAGCCTTCTGCTTGAGGAAGCGGGGTATCTTATCGACCTGTTTGAATATGTCCCGACCAGCGAAACACCCAAAAACGTAATGATAAGGGCGGTAAAAGGCTCCTTCAATGAAAAAAGGGCGCAGCGGGCAAGAGACGAATATAATAAGCTAAAAAGCATATTCAATGCGGAACCAAAGCTTAGCGAATATATTAATGACTTGACAACATCCGCCTGGTCATAAAATGTAGCGACGCCGCGCCGTTTTTCCCAATAAGTATCCCCCGGCGAGCCGGGGGTTTTTCTTTAACGGGTATAACCCTTTACTACTAGCCACGCCTAAAGGGCGTTGGTACGATCTGGCACTTGCGAAAGGCTGTTACTTGCTACCCGTAAACG
>JAEZIZ010000134.1 GCA_023415915.1 Bacillota bacterium
CTAAGAGCAGCGCTCCCAAGCCCACCGCCGATTTTACTATCGCGTTGTTGTATGTACCGGCTTCGGTTATGCCTATGTGAAGCGGAGCGTCGCAGGCGTCCGAGAACGTGCGGTTCGCCGCCACCGCGGCAGGCACCGATGAAGCCTTTATCGATACGACGACGTTATAAAACCCCATATCGTACACATAGCGCACGGAGTTCATTGCGCTCTCGGCGAGCGCTATGGGTAAGGGGCCGCCGTACTTTTTAAGCAGGTCCTTTTCGAGCGAGCCGGAATTGACGCCTATGCGCACTGCCGTGCCGTTTTGCCTCGCGCAGTCTATTATTGCCTTAAGCCTGTCCATGCCGCCAAGGTTTCCGGGATTTACCCTTACCTTATCGGCGCCGCTCTCTATCGCGAGCAGTGCGAGCTTATAGTCGAAATGAACGTCCGCTATCAGCGGAATGCTTATGCTGTCCTTTATCTTGCGGAACGCGGCAGCGCAGGCCTTGCTGTTAAAAGTGCACCGCACGGCTTCGCAGCCCGCGTCTTCCAGCCTCTTTATCTGCGCAAGCGTTGCTTCTACATCGGTGGTGTCGGTATTAGTCATGGACTGTATCAGCACGGGGCTGCCGCCGCCTATTATAACGCCGCCGAACGATACCCGCCTTGTCCTGCTTTCCATGTCATCCACCGAATATCCTTGAAATGTCGCGATATGTCACGAGTATGAACAGCAGGAAGAACGCCGCGAGTCCCACGAAATGTATTATGCCTTCCACATTTCTCGGCACCGGCTTTTTGAATATCTTTTCAATTGCGATGAACACAAGCCGCCCACCGTCGAGCGCGGGCAGCGGCAGCAGGTTCATAATCGCAAGGCTTACGCTTATCGCGACGCCAAGCTGCAGCACGCTCTGCAGGCTGCTCTTTATCGCAGCTCCCAGATAATAGACTATGCCCGCTATGCCAATCGCGTTCTCCGTGCCCTTGCCGGCAAACAAGCCGATAACCGCCGCTATCGTGCCTTTTACGATGAAGTACATCCACTTGAAAGACAGCGCAATAGCCTCAAAAAAGCCGTATGTCACAGGCTGCTGGCTGAAGCTTATGCCTGCCATCTTGTCCTGATACGTTTTGCCGGTGTTGTCCGTAAGCCCGGATGCTTTTTGTATCGTTAAAGGCACCTCGCGCCCGTCCTTTAGCACCGTGATGGAAAGCGTGTCCGCCTGGGAAGCGCCTAGCGCGTCGGTAAGCTCCATCGCAAAGTCTATATCCACGCCGTTCATCTCGGTGATAACGTCGCCGGGTTCAATGCCCGCCGCCTGCGCGGGGCTGCCGTCCCAAACGCCGCCCACCGTCAGCTGAAAATCGCCGAATACGCACAGCGTGAAGATTACGAGTATAAAAGCGAATATTATGTTGAATACCGGCCCGGCGGCTATCGCCAAAGCCCGCTTACCCGCAGGCTGGTTGTTAAAAGAGTCCTTATCCGAGGCTTCCTCGTCTTCCCCGTGGAATTTCGTGAACCCCCCTATAAAGAACCATCTTATCGAATATTTGATGTCGTTTTTTACCCAGGACTTAATCTTGGGGCCAAACCCTACCGCGAATTCATCTATCTTTAATTTGCAGGCGCGCCCTATGCTGTAATGCCCGAGCTCATGCGTCATTATTATCACGCCTACAATGATTATTGCGCCCAGTATGCTGATGGCGGTAACCAGTATATCCAATCGCATCCTCCTTTCAGGCCGTTTTTTTGCCGATGCTTAATTATATAACAGCGCCAGCCCTTAAATACGTACTTTCGCAAAATTGTCGTATATGTAGTTCTTGACTTCCTTGTCGGTGTTGTATATCTCAATCAGCGTGTTTCCCTTAAGGTGGGAGAACTTGTTCATTGCGTACGCAACGCTCTTTTCGATATCGCCAAAAGATATGCGCTTCTCTAAGAACAGATCTACGGCAGCCTCATTCGCGGCGTTCATTATCAGCGGCAACGATCCGCCTTCGCGAATGGCGTCCCTCGCGTGGCGAAGGCACGGGAACTTGTCCATATCCGGCTCTTCAAAAGTAAGGCTCTTTATTTTCGCAAAATCGAGATGCCCCACAACGCTATCGAGCCTCTCCGGGTGGCCGAAAGCGTACTGTATGGCCTGGCGCATATCCGTCGGCCCCATCTGCGCTATCACCGCGCCGTCCTTATATTCTATCATGGAATGTATTATGCTCTGGCGGTGGATTACTACGTCTATCATATCGGGCGTTAAACCGAAAAGCCACTTCGTCTCTATTACTTCCAGACCTTTGTTCATGTACGTCGCGCAGTCCACGGTAACCTTCTTGCCCATGCGCCAGTTCGGGTGCCTAAGCGCCTGCTCTACTGTGGCGTTTTCTATATCTTCCTTGCTCCAGTTTAAGAACGGCCCGCCCGAAGCAGTGAGTATTACGCGCCTTAAGCCCGTCGTATCGAGCCCTTTAAGGCACTGGTACACGGCGCAGAGCTCGCTGTCCACCGGGAATATCTCCGCCTTAGAAGTCTTGAGGCGCTCGGTCACGATATGGCCGCCGCACACGAGCGACTCCTTGTTGGCAAGCGCCACGTTGGTTCCGTTGTCGAGGCATTCAATAAGCGGCGGAAGCCCCGCTATCCCCACCACGGCTATAAGCACTATGTCGGGGTCGCCCGCGCTGCACGATTCCAATAGGCCTTGTATGCCGAAGCCTAATTTCATGCCCTTGGGGACTTGTCTTTCAAATTCGATATCTCCGGCGCAGCCGGTCAAGCCGATATAGCCCGCTCCGAATTTCTTTGCCGTTTCGAGCAGTTCCTGGCTGCTTCTGTGCGCCGTTAACGCGGTCACTCTGAAGCGCCCCGGGTTCTTCTCGATTATGTCCAGCGCCTGCCGCCCAATGGAGCCCGTCGCGCCTAAGATCGCAATCTTTTTCATCTGCAGTCCTTCTAAAACAATATTATGTAAAATCCGTACACGGCCGGAACTATGAACAGCATAGAATCCAGCCTATCCATAGCGCCTCCGTGCGCTCCCATTATCCTGCCAAAATCCTTGGCGCCAAAAAACCTTTTTATCTTTGACGCGGCGAGGTCGCCTATCTGCCCTAATACCGTCAGCAGCGCCCCGAGTATAAGGTACCAGTACTCAGGTATGCTCACTCCGAAAGCTTCCTGCCCGAAATATCCAAACATATAAACGCCGAGTATGCCGAACACCGCGCCGCCGATAGCGCCCTCCACCGTCTTTTTGGGGCTGATGCTCTCGGCAAGCTTATGCCTACCTATTAGCCTTCCCGTAAAATACGCAAAAGAATCGGTGATTACAGCCGACCCGAACGCTATTATCATAAGGAACCTGTAGACGTCGATAGCGGGTATGCACACGACGGCTATAAGAAAAAGATAGAACATGCCGGGGTATGCCAGCGAAAATACCGACATAGCGCCGTCCTTTGCGCTGCGCCCAAGCAATATCAGCGCTATCAGCACTGCCATTACCGCCGCGAGAAAAAGCACGGCCGCTCCCGTAAAACCGCCGAGGTAATCGTAAGCGGGATAAAGCAGCGCCGCAAACACGTAAGCTATTACGCGGAAAGGCTTTGAATCCGCGGCAAGCATGCCAAGCATCTCGTGCATGCAAAGCAAGCTCACGGCGGATACGGCTATCTTTGCATATAGCCCGCCGAAATATATGACCGATATAAGCAGCGCCAGCGCCGGTATAGCGAAAAGCGTCCTCTTAAGCAATAGATCCCCTCCGAACCGCCCATAAAGAATTATATTCCTTTAAAGGCCGCAAAACCACTCCCGCAGCTAATAAACGGCACTTTTATATGCCGCCGAACCTGCGGTTGCGCGAAGCGAAGGCGTCGAGCGCCTTTTTGTATTCAATCTCGTCAAAATCGGGCCACAGCGTATCCGAAAAATAAAGCTCGGCGTACGCAAGCTGATACAGCAGAAAATTGCTTATGCGCGACTCCCCGCTCGTGCGTATCATCAGGTCGGGATCGGGCTGGCCCGCGGTGAAAAGCAGCGAAGATATGTATTCCTCCGTTATTTCCTCCGGCTTTCTGCCCTCCGCAACGGCTTTTATTACGGCGCCTGTTATCTCCTGCCGCCCTCCGTAGTTTACCGCCATGTTGACTGTAAGCCCGGTGTTGTCCTTCGTCGTGCGCTTTGCGCGCTCTATCTCTTCGGCCACCTCGCGCGGCAGCCTTGATAAGTCGCCCAGCGTCAGTATGCGTACGTTCTTCTCGTTAAGCTCAGCGAGCTCTTTTTTGAGGTATTCGAGCAGCAGCCCCATCAGAGTGTTTACCTCCTGGTCGGGGCGCTTCCAGTTCTCGGTGGAGAACGCAAAAAGCGTGAGATACTTTATGCCGATATCCGAGCTCATGCGTATAATAGTCCGCACTCGCTCTACGCCCGCACGGTGGCCTGCCGCGCGCGGAAGGCCTCTTTTTTTAGCCCACCGCCCGTTGCCGTCCATTATAACGGCGACATGCACGGGAAGCCGGCTTAGATCTATGCCGGCGTATACGCTTTCATTTATTTTCTTTTTTCCGAACAGTACGTCCTTAAATCCTCTCAACAAATACCTCGATTTTTCACACAAACTCTCACACGCGCTGGAAATGCCCTCCGGCTTTTCTAAAAGCGGAGCATAAACCCGAAAGCACAGCCCTCATGCCGCCCGCTAAACCCTTGTCTTGAAACGCGATACGGTTATCTCTATTACATTGTTTCCGGCGGCGCGCACGCGTATAACGCGCTCGGAATCCGCGCCCTCCACGCCGCGTTTCGACGTATACTCGCGGCGCACAACTTCATAACCCGCCGAGCGCAGCTTATCTTCCGCTTCGCCCGACTCGAGCCCCAGCACGCTGTCCGGCGTCATACCTCCATGATTTCCTTTTCTTTATCCTTGACAACGCCGTCAATTATCTTAATGAATTCGTCCGTCAGCTTCTGGACTTCGTTTTCAAGATCCTTAAAATCGTCCTCGGTTATTTCGCTAGCCTTCTGGCTTTTCTTGAACGCCTCGTTGGCGTCGCGCCTTATCACCCTTACGGCTACTTTTGCCTCCTCGCCCTTTTTCTTAACGGTCTTGGCGAGTTCTGCCCTTCTTTCCTGCGTAAGCTCGGGTATGACGAGCCTTATGACTTTGCCGTCGTTGGATGGGTTTATGCCGAGGTCGGACTTCATTATAGCCTTTTCCACTTCGGACAGCATCTTTACATCCCATACCGAAACGACTATCATGCGCGGCTCGGGCGCAGAAATGTTGCCCATCTGGTTAATGGGAGTAGGCGTACCGTAGTAATCGACCATTATGCCGTCGAGCAGCTGAGGATTGGCCCTGCCCGCCCGGATATGCGACAGCTCCTTCTTAAGCGCCGCAACCGATTTTTCCATCTTCGCTTTCGCATTGTCCAGCGCTTCGTGTTTAACCTGCATAACAAAACCCTCCTTTTTTATCGCCCCGGAATATACATTTTATCGGGGCTGCGTTTCGCTTTGAAGTATATTTATTGATCGAGCGCAGCTCTTTATTGCCTATCGCTGCGCAGCTGATTAATTGATTCTTGTGCCTATGTTCTCGCCTAATACGACTCTTTTTATACCGTCGTTAATATCGAGCCCGAAGCATATTATAGGTATGCTGTTGTCCATGCACAGCGACACCGCCGTTGTGTCCATTACGGAAAGCCCCTGGTTAATAACGTCTATGTAGCTTATATAGTCGTACTTTTTCGCGTCCTTGTTAAGCTTGGGGTCGCTGTCGTATACGCCGTCCACGTTCTTTGCGAGCAGTATCAAATCGGCCTCGATTTCCGCCGCACGCAGCGCCGCCGCCGTATCCGTTGAGAAATACGGATTGCCCGTGCCGCACGCGAATATGACTACCCTGGCCTTTTCAAGATGCCTCATGGCCCGCCGCCTTATGTACGGCTCGGCTATCGCGCGCATCTCTATCGCTGTCTGCACCCTTGTCTGCATGCCCTTGCTTTCCAGCGCGTCCTGCATCGCGAGCGCGTTTATCACGGTTGCGAGCATGCCCATGTGGTCGGCTGTCGTCCTGTCCATGCCCACGCCTCTGCGGCCGCGCCATATGTTACCGCCGCCCACGACGATGCCCATCTCTACGCCCAGCTTTGCCACCTCTATCACCTGGTCTGCGACGGAAGATATAATATCAAAGTCAAAACCCGACTCCTTGCTCCCTGCCAGAGCTTCTCCGCTGATCTTCAGTACAACGCGTTTATACTTGGGAACAGGCTTTTGCTTCATCTGCATCTCCTTTTTTTGATTTATTCTACCATACCTGAGTGCTGAAAAGTTTAAATTTTTTTGGAATCCGGCAGCAACGGATTTATTATGCGCACCATGCGCACTTCAGCGCAGCGCGAACATTTTATGGCAATCAGCCGTTTGGGTACTTGCAAAAAGGGAGAGTGCGCCCTTTGCCACTCTCCCTAAAGCATGTCGTTATTTGGACGTCTGCTTCATTACCTCTTCCGCGAAGTCGTCCTTGCGTTTTTCAAGGCCTTCGCCCATCTCATAGCGCACAAATCGACGTATCTCTATGTTCTCGCCCAGCTTGCCCGACATTTCCTTGACGAGCTGCTTTATCGATTTGTTCTGGTCCTTTACGAACACCTGCTCTATGAGGCAGAAATCCTTATAGTATTTCTGTATCCGGCCTTCTACCATCTTGTCGACGATCTTTTCGGGCTTGCCCTCATTGAGCGCCTGCACGCGCAGTATCTCCTTTTCGCTCGCTATCACCTCTTTGGGCACGTCCGACGGGTTTAAGTATAGCGGATTAGCGGCCGCTATCTGCATTGCGACGTCGTGCGCAAACGCCTTCAGTTCGGCGTTGCCCGCGGCGGCGGCCGATTCACAGCCTATCTCCACCAGCACGCCTATCTTGCCGCCCATGTGTATATAGCTGTCCACAAGCCCCGCGCCGCTTAGGCCAAAGCGTGTAAAGCGGCGTATGTCTATCTTCTCGCCTATCTCGCCAATCTTCTCTTTGACGAGTGTGGATACCGAATTCGCTCCGGCGTTCTGCTCCATAAGCGCCGCGACGTCGGAAGGGTCGTTCTCCATTATATGCTTTGCTATGCTGCGCACGAAATCCACGAATACCGGCGTTTTCGCGACGAAGTCCGTCTCGCAGTTAACCTCTACAAGAGCGCCGCCCGCGTCTGAAGTATAGCTCTCGACCACGCCTTCCGCGGCTATCCTGTCGGCCTTCTTCGCGGCGGACGCGAGCCCCTTCTCGCGCAGTATCTTTACGGCTTCCTCAAAGTCTCCGTTTGCCTGTGTAAGCGCGTTTTTGCAATCCATCATGCCGGCGCCTGTTTTCTCTCTCAGCGCCTTAACATCACTCGCAGTGATCATATCTTAAAATCTCCTTATAAACTTAATACAATTATTATGCCCTTAAAAGTAATACTTTGAGGGCTTGCTTTCCCGAACAATTCACCCCATCGAGTCTCACGGCTTGCTTAAGCCTCGGTCTCTTCGGAGCCGGTTTCCTCATCGATCGAGTCAAGTATATCAACGTCTTCCTCGCCGTCTGCTTCTTCGGCGGGTTCGGACGCGTCGGTCAGCTGTTCGCCCTGCTTCGCTTCGAGCACCGCGTCCGCTATCTTGGACGCCAGCAGCTTTACGGCGCGGATAGCGTCGTCGTTTCCGGGTATCACATAATCCACTTCGTCGGGGTCGCAGTTCGTATCGACAATTCCCACAATCGGTATGCCCAATGAACGCGCCTCAACGATGGCTATATGCTCCTTTCTCGGATCAACAACGAACAGCACGCCCGGCAGTTCTTTCATGTCTCTTATACCGCCGAGGTTCTTTATGAGTTTCTCCTGCTCGTGCTTGAGTTTTATAACTTCCTTTTTGGGGAGCAGCGCGAATTCGCCCGTCTCCTCCATCTTCTCTATCTTTTCAAGGCGCCTCACGCGGCTGCGTATAGTTTTGAAGTTTGTGAGCATGCCGCCCAGCCAGCGCTGGCTTACGAAATACATGCCGCAGCGCTTCGCTTCCTGTTCAACCGATTCCTGCGCCTGCTTCTTTGTGCCTACGAACAGCACCGTCTTTCCTTCCATCACCGCGTCGCGCACAAAAAAATACGCCTGTTCCACCATCTTTACAGTTTTCTGCAAGTCGATGATGTAAATGCCGTTGCGCTCCGTGAAGATGTACTTTTTCATCTTGGGGTTCCAACGCCTTGTCTGGTGCCCAAAATGGACGCCAGCTTCTAAAAGCTGCTTCATTGAAATGACTGACACTTTTATTTTCCTCCTGGTTTCTCCTCCCGCCGCTTCGCCTTTTTGCGGAACCTTTGGGCCATGAAAAAAGATTTAACCCAAAGGCACGGCCGCAAAAATCCGCGCCGGTGTGAAATACAGATGGAATTATAACACAGGGGTAATTGAGAATCAACAAAAAAAGATAGGCTTTGTTTCGATGCTGCGGCATTTTTTCTTCAATTTCAGCATTTAGACACTGGCGCTTTTATACATATCGGCGATAACAATACAAAAACGTTATTATCGCCGCGCTGCTTTCGCGCCTAAACCCGCGCGCGCTATTTTACCTGCCCGGCGTGCTTTGCAGCCCAAAGGCGCTTTAGCCTCATAGCTAATATGCTTTCGATACTTTTCATCCGCCGCATATCATACGGCGCAGCGGATATTTTTTCTATATCTGCAAACAATACTTAGTAATTCTTTCGCGGCAGGTAACAAGCGTTGATCAATAACAGGCAGCTCGCTCTGCTTATATTTATTATTCTGGTCGGCGAAACGTCGGCGTATATCCCCGGCCTCATGGCGTCGGCCGCAAGGGAAGGAAACTGGCTGCCCATATTGGTAAACTCTGTTGTATTCGGTATTGGCGCGTTTATGATAGTCAAGCTCAACAGTATGTACGACGGCAAGATGCTTTTTGAATATTCCGGCGAGATAATAGGAAAAACAGGCGCTTATATACTGGGAGCCTTGTTTATCGCGTATTTTATTGTTGTAGCCGTATATCTGCTGACTTCGTTTACTAATCTGCTGAGAAACAACTTTCTTTATAATACTCCGGCGTGGTTTGAGCTGCTGCTTGGCATACCAATATTCGGATACGCGGCATATAAAGGCGTAAGGAATATAGCGCGCATGGCCGAAATGACAGGCGTTCTTTTATTTGTCACCGCATTTTTAATACACCTCGCAATGCTTCTTGAGGGAAAGATTCAAAATATTGAACCTTTATTCAACCCGTACGCTACAGGAAGATATATTGCGGCAATGAAAGAAGCGATAATTCCATATCTCGGATTGGAGCTGCTCACCATCGTTCCGTTCGCGCTTTCAGCAAAAAAGAAAGCGCCCAAAGTCGCGTTTCTGTCCGTTATCGCATGCGGCGTTTTTTTCGTATTCATTGTCGAGACTAGCATAATGATAGTGGGCATGGACGATATAGTAAACTATACGGACTCTTTGATAGCAGCTTTGCGCCAGGTGGAGATACCTACCATTGAGTTCCTCTCAAGGATAGATATATTCTACCTTACGGTAGGCTTTGCCGCTTCCATTGTCTATATAATAATAGTGTATTGCGCTATAGTCGAGTATATATGCAAAATGCTTCCTAAGCTAAGCAGACTCGCTATTGTCGTGGCGGTGGGTATTATACTCTTCATACTCGGCATATTTGCAAGCGGTATCGACAACCTGCGCAAGATGTTCAGCCTTTACGCCGTCTATCTGATACCGGCGGCTTCGATTGTCATTCCTGTATCTCTTTATATTATTGCAAAGGTGAGAAAAAATGCCCGCAAAACGAATTAGGTTAACAGTATTGATTATACTTATCATATTAACGGCTGCAGGATGCTGGGATGCTCGGGACATAGAAGATAAAGACATAGCGATCACAGTAGCCGTGGACAGGACGGCGGAAGGCGACCACGCCTTTTACGTAAAAGTCGCGTCTATCTCCGCCGGCGGTGAGAGCGGCACGCAGAATAAGACAGACACTAAATCCAGGCTGGTTACTGGCATGGGCAGCTCGTATATCGAAGCAAGGGAAAATATCGACAGGTCCGCGGATAACCCTATATTTCTTGGGGCTGTGCAGACGATAATACTCACGGAAAGTCTGGCGTACAGCGGTATCGAGGATTATATGCTCAGGGTGCGCCAGACGCCGGAATACAGGAAGACACTCGATGTGGTGGTTACGCCTACCGAACCTGTAACACTGATGAACTATGAGCCGGAAAACGAACAGACGGCCGGGTTTGCAATAGAATCCCTTATAAAAAGCCTTGTCGATTCCGGCCAGACATTTGATTTTTCGCTTGGAGATCTGCTTGGAATAATAGCGTCCCGCAACAAATGCTTTCTGCTGCACAATGTCGCCTTGAAAGATAGCATTACCGTTATCGGTTACTCCATTTTTGATAATGGCATTTGCACCGGCTTTATACCCATCGAGGAAAGCAAAGGGGTATTGTTTCTCAAAGCTGATGCGCCCCAGCCATATTACAACATATATTTCAGCGCGGGCAGCGCGGCGATAAGGGTGCGCAGCGCCGCCAAAGATATAAGGCCATATTATAACGACGGAAAAATCAGCTTTGACTTGAGCTTCGACATAAGCGCCCAGGTGCTGTCTTTGAGCAGCAACATAAAGATATCGGAACAAACGCGGCAGGAAATAGAATCGGGACTAGAGGCAAAGGTGCTTGACGACCTTTCAAAAGCCATAATGACGTCGCAAAGCTCAGGGTGTGACTATCTCGACTTCCATACTTTTTTCAGGATCAGGTACCCGGAAGAAGCAAACAACATTGACTGGAAAGAGGCATATAAAAGCGCCGCTTTCAACATAAGCGTAAGTGCAAAGCTGGACCTTGTAAGCACGGTAAACTATAGTGAATAGAGGTAAAGCAATGAACAACCAACGGCAATTTGACGAAACCGTAAAGAACCTGGAGATAAAAGACAAGGGCTACAGCGTGAGGACCATCCCCTATAAGGGAGGGTTATTAAAGATATTTTTTATAAAGCAGCTTACGGACGCCGTATCCCTCACCGAGAACGTAATAAAGCCTCTTATTCAGCATATAAACGCGTCGCAGAACGCGCCGAAGGCAAAAGATGTGTTGGAAAACGTTATTTTCGCCGAGGACACCAGGCTGGAAAACGATTACTCACTTGCCGAGCAATATCTGCTCGACGGGATGACGGTTATACTTTTCAGCGGTGAACGCGAATATGTTACCGTAAATATCAAAAAGACGGAGCACCGCCAGGTTGCGCCTCCCGAGCTCAGCTACACGCTCCGGTCCCCCCGCGACTGCTTTGTGGAAAATCTCGACTCCAACCTTTCGCTGCTGCGCTACAGGGTAAAAGACCCGGGCTTTCGGGCCGAGGAAATGACGGTAGGCAATCGGACGAAGACCCGCGTAGTGCTTTCATATATCGAGAGCATAATCGACCCCAATTTGGTAAAGGATATCCGCAACAGGATAAACAGCATAAACATCGATGCAATAGTCGATTCGAGCGAACTGCAGCATTTACTGTCAACCAAAAATTCGATGCTGCCTCAGATGGGAGTAATAGAGAGATCGGACCTGGCTGTGGAAACGCTTTTGGAAGGGAAGATGGTAATACTCGTGGACGGCAGCAATCTTCCGCTGTCCGTACCTAAAGTGTTTACCGAATTTCTGTATTCGTGCGACGACCGGTATGATAACAGGTACTTCGCGTTATTCATCAGGATACTGCGCTATATCGCCTTTTTCATATCTTATACCGGCGCGGCGTTGTACGTAGCCATTGAGTCCTTTCATAACGACATACTACCCGCAGACTACGTACTGCTGCTTGCGCAGATGAGAGCAAAAGTTCCTTATACCGCTTTGGTGGGCGCGCTTATACTGGAATTCGTCACCGAGCTGATACGCGAAGCGCTGCTGCGCGTACCCAAGCAGATAGGCCCGGCAATAGGTATCGTGGGGGCTATTATAATCGGGCAGGCGGCAATGTCTTCCGGGCTGTTTACATCCGTGCTTCTTATACTGATATCCATTGAATTTCTGGCGTCCTTTTCGGTGCCGGATTTTACGCTTATGAACCCGTTTCGCGTAATTAAGCTGCTCATAATATTATTATCGGGACTCGCGGGCTTTTACGGGCTTATACTCGGGCTCACTTTCGTGCTTGCCAAGCTTGTTTCCACCGATTCGTTCGGAGTTCCTTATATGGCGCCATTCGCTCCCTTAAACCGCTATGATTTCAAGCGTGCGTTTTCTTTCAACCGTGCAAACAGCAAACAGCGCCAGCATTACGTAAAACCAAAGGATGCGAAGAGAGGCTGAATACAAAGCTATAAACCCTACGGCTTTTGTGCGCCGCAATGCTGCAGTCTGGTCTCCATACAAAAAACGCCTTCCGCGAGGCGCTTTGAGTGTTGATGCCTCTTTATTTCCATGCTAGGACGCCTCATCCGACGCGGCAAGCCGCGCCACCTTCCTCTGTTCGCAATAGTCGTCTGCCTCACTATAGTCCATTCTCCTTTACCGCCCAGCTAACGCCAGTCACAGAGCCTCCGGCTCGCTTCAAAGGTGAAGGTTTTCTTTAATCATATTATGCGCTCTTAAAGGCTTCTCCTTGAGGAGAAGCTGTCGCCGACAGGCGACTGATGAGGTGTTATAAATGCCCGCAGTTATCCCCTCATCCGTCGCTTCGCGCCACCTTCCCCCTCCAGGGGAAGGCTACACCTCATGCGTCGCTTTTAGGCTGCTAATTCTCCAAAAAGTCCTTAAGCTTTTTCATCTCGGTGTCAAAATCCTTGGGCTGAACTATTGAGCCTGCTCCCTTTACCTTGAAATTGTCATATTTCTCGGGGTACCTGAACGTTTTGAGCCCGCCGGTGATGCCCTTAACGTTTTTGGCAATCTCGAGTATATCTCCAAGAGGTATATCCGTGCGTACGTACTGATACATTGCGTCTATGAGTCCGGGTATCTCGTCAAGGCTTATTTCCTTCGCCTTGTTAAAAAGCTGAGAAAGCACGTTATGCTGGCGCGCTATCCTCCCATCGTCCCAGTCCGGATGGCGTATCCTCATATACGCCACCGCCTGCCGTCCGTTTAAGTGGTGCTTTCCGGGTTTATCTATAGTCTTTATCGCGTGCATGCTATCTTCCGTATTTATTTCGTTTATGTTGATATTGAGCCATTCGAACTCCTGCCCTTTGTTTATCGTCACATCCACGCCGCCGAACGCGTCTATTATATCTTCCATGCCGTAGAAGTTTATGATTACATAATAGTCTGTCTTTATGCCGAAATTCTGCTGAAACGTCTTTTTCGCAAGGTCTATGCCCTCACTGAACGCGGTATTAAGCTTGTTCATATTATGGCCTTCTATAGGCACGTAAGTATCCCTCATGAACGAAGCAAGCTTCAATACGTTTTTGTCCTTGTCTATGCGCAATACCATCATCACATCCGAGAGGCCGGTAAATTTTCCTGCGCGCCTGTTGTCCACGCCTATGAGCAGTATGTCCATTGTCCCCGCAGTCTCTTCGACCTGCTCCACTTTGCCGCCCTTGTACGTAGGCAAACCGCTTGTTTCTGGGTCTATCTCCACAGCCAAAGCAACGGCGGGGTCCACGCCCGGTTTCTCCCATATCTTTGCGACATTCGTATATATGAATACGATGCAGACTATAAACGACAGCGCAAGCGCGCACAGCGCGATCAGCAATATCTTTAATAATTTCTTCCTGCTCAATTCCCAATACCTCCCAGAAGCATTTCAATAATATTACAATATTTTTTGGACATCGTACATACTTTTTACACAAAAAGCGGCGGGGCGTTTAACCACCCCACCGCAGTTTTTCAAAATATTAAATGTAATTCCGTCTAGTTTTCGAGAAAATCGTGCAGATTCTTTATAGCTGTATCGAAATCTTTAGGCTGCACTATCGACATCCCCTTGTAGCCGCCGTTCACGAAGTTGTCAGGATACATGAACCTTCCAAGCTCGGTGCCCTCCATGGCTTTTATGGTGTTCGCTAAGTCGAGCATCTTGTCCAAAGGTATATCGGTGCGCACATATTTAACCATAGAGTCGATAAGCCCGGGTATTTCCGACATGCCTACGTCCTTAGCTTTCTTAAACAGCGCGGAAAGCACCGTCTGCTGGCGCGCTATCCTTCCGTTGTCGCCGCCCGGATGCCTTATCCTCATATACGCCACGGCCTGGCGCCCGTTGAGGTGATGCTCTCCCGCCTTGTTGATATTGTCAGCGTCTTTGCCGCTGTCTTCATTGTTTATCTCGTTGATATTGATATTAAGCCATTCAAGTTCGTTTTTCTCAATATTGACATCAACGCCGCCCAGCCCCTCGACTATGTCTTCCATACCATAGAAGTTTACGATGATGTAATAATCGGGCGCGAGGCCGAAGCTGTCTTTAAACGTCTTCTTGGCGAGATCGATGCCGCCAAAGCTGTAAGCGGCGTTGAGCTTGTTTTTGCCGTGCCCTTCTATCTCCACCAGCGTATCCCTCATGAACGATGCGAGCTTTAATTTACCGTTGTTTTTATCGACGCGCATATAGATAAGTACGTCTGAGCGCCCGGAGAATTTCCCGTTTTCCCTGTTGTCCACGCCGATGAGCATTATGTCGGTAGTGCCCGGCTCTTTGTCGATTTCCGGAGCCTTGCCGCCATGGAATGAAGCGTCGGGCAGCCCGCTGGCCTCAGGGTCCGTCTCATACATTTCGCCGCCTGCGCTGACTTCAGGCTTACCCCAAATCTGCGATATGTTTGCCCAAATATATATGCCTGTTCCTAACAGCATTACCGCCAATACGCATATCACTATGGTCAGTACTTTTACCGGTTTCTTTTTCTTCTTAGGAACATTTATCCTAATTGATTTCTCCGCCAACCTTGTTCACACTCCTAATAAACTTTTATCATAAAAGCCTTCGCTTTTAAGGATTTCACCACCGGCCCGAATCAAAAAGTTCAGGCATATATATGCAATCACCATCATACAACATGTTTTTTGATTTGTATATACTTATATAAAACATAATAATATGGTTTTGGCCGATGCCAAACTAACGCTTGTCATCGCCTGTACCTCCAGTACGGGCGGCTGGCGCTTCTGCGAGAGTTCTATGCATTAAACGCTCGCCCTTCACTGGCAAAGTCCAGATGAAGGGCATGTTTATATTCGGGTTTTAGCCTTTTTCACATTTTTCGGATAGAAACTTTGCCAGCATGTTGAACGTGATTTTTATATAGTGTTTTTCTCGTTGTCACGCGTTCTTTTTACGAAGCATGTCCCCCGGCCGCAAGTCGTAAGGGCAGTTGATATAAAGCATCTCTTTGGGGTGAGGCGCGCTTATCCTGCTCTCGCCCTCGGGGGTTAAAATATCGGTTATCTCAAACGAGCCGCTCAAACGCGGCGAGAGCGCTTCTAGCTCGTCGCCTTTGGAGAACTTGCCGCGCTGTTCTATCAGTAAAAGTCCCCTCTCATCGCGCGCCGCCTTCACTTTAGCCATAAAATCGTACGTGCGCCGCGGCGCGCTTAAGTCTGTGTCCTGGCCGCTCTCGCGCGGGTTGCCGTAGAAAAAGCCCGTGGTATACGGGCGGCTGCCCGCTTTTAACACTTCGTCAAGCAAATCGCTGTCAAAAGGCTTGCCTTGAATACAATCGTCTAGCGCGCGGCGGTATGCGCCCGTCACGCAGGCGACATAATATTCAGACTTCATCCGGCCTTCTATTTTCAGCGATGTAACGCCCGCGCTTATAACGTCTTTTAAGTGGGATATCATGCAAAGGTCTTTGGAGTTGAATATGTACGTGCCGCGGTCGTCCTGCTGTACCGGAAAATACTCGCCCGCATACCCGCGTTCGCTTACGTGGTATTCCCAGCGGCAGGGCTGTGCGCACTCCCCCCTGTTGCCGCTCCTGCCCGTGAGGAAGTTGGAGAGCAGGCAGCGCCCGGAATACGATATGCACATAGCGCCGTGCACGAACGCCTCGTACTCAAGTGTAGTTGGAGTGTTCGCCCTCATATACGATATCTCTGCAAGCGAAAGCTCGCGCGAAAGTATAATGCGCGATACGCCCTCGTTATGCCAGAACTGCGCGCTTTTTGAGTTTGTGGTGTTTGCCTGCGTGGAAAGGTGTATGGGGACTTCGGGCGCTACGCGCCTTGCCGTGCACAAAACGCCCGGGTCAGTTACGATAAACGAGTCCACTCTTGCGTCTCTTAATTCTTCCAGATAGCCTTCAAGGCCAATAAAGTCGCTGTCGCGGAACACGGCGTTTACCGTGATGTACAGGCGTTTATTAAGGCCGTGCAGCAGCGCCGCGGCCTCCTTTATCTCGTTTGTTGTAAAGTTGCCCGCAAAAGCGCGCAAGCCGTACGCTTTGCCGGCCGCGTACACGGCGTCCGCGCCAAAATACGCTGCGGCTTCAAGCGCTTCCCTGCTGCCCGCGGGCGCTAAAAGTTCTATCATTATTACGTTGTCGGGCTGGGCGACGCGCTTGCCTGCGCCGCCACGGCTTCTTCAAAAGCTTTTTGGTTAGCATGATGTTCGTCAAGAGTTTTGGCGAATACAAGCTTGCCCGAACCGGGCGCTTCGTTGCAGAAATACAGATACTTATCTGCGATATACTCCTCGTCAGGATATAGGGCGGCCTCTATCGCCTGCTTGCCCGGGTTGCAGACCGGCCCGACAGGCAATCCTTTGTAAATATCCGTGTTGTAAGGCGAATCTATAGCGTGCTCCTCCGGCAGGTAGGCCAGCTTCTTTTCTCCTGTTATGTAACGCAGCGTGGCGCCCGACTGCAGCGGCATATCTATATCTTTATTAAGCCTGTTATGGAACACCGCCGATACCCTCTTGAAATCCTGCGGCAGCCCTTCCCACTCTATCATAGACGCCAAGGCCATCACCTGGTCTATTGTCATACCCAATTCCTGCGCCTTTTCGGAATAACCCAGCGTGAATACCTGATCAAACCTGTCGAGCAGCTTCTTTATTATATCCTCGGGCTTGGAGTCTAAATACACCTCGTACGTGTCCGGGAACAGATAACCTTCAAGTATGTACCTGCGCTGTTTTGCGCTTTCCCCGGCTGAGAATGCGGAGATGAAGTCGTAATCGTTAAACGCGGTGGGGTCTTTGCACAGTCTGAGGAACTCTGCTTTTTCGGCTGTATCGAATACGCCCTTCTGCACTAGCGTCGCCGCCATGTCTTCTATAGTCATACCTTCGGTGAGCGTTACCCTTGCCGTCTTGCGGCCTCCGTCGCCCGCCTCGAGTATCGCTATTATCTCATCCATAGTCATAGCCGGCGAAAGCTTGTACGTCCCCGCCTGCATCGAAGAACCCTTATCGTTGAAATCCGCGTACATTTGGAACACGAATTTGTTGCGTATTATACCCGCCTCATACAGCGTAGAAGCAATCTTGGAAAGCGACGAGCCCGTCTTTATCTGTATGGTTTGCACAGCGGAAGGGTCGCTGCCCGCGGGGTCGAAATAGTTTCCTTTTACGTAAGCGAATACGGCCGTGCCCAGCCAGAACACGAGAACCGCGCTGATAATAAGCAAAAGCGCAGGCCGGGTGAACCTCCAGATAAGCGCGGGAAGAGTATACTCTCTAATGGAGCCTCTCTCTTCCGCCAGGTCGGCGGGCTCGCGCGCGCCTGCGTCCATAGAGAACTGCCGCGTCTCATTATGCGAGGGCGATATGCTGTTGTCGTCGTCGGCAAAGTAATTGCCGCCGCCACGCTTTCTCATCATCACTCTATTCCTTTAAAAAATCGAGCCCCAAGTCGCACGCGCTGTTTAATATGTTGTACACGTCGCCGACAAGCGTCTGGAACTTGTACTCGGCGGCGAAAAACTCGGTAACGCCGCTGTTGAAAGCGAGCAGTTCGCCCAGCTTTTTTAGCTTGTCCACCGTCTCGGCCGGCGGCTCGTTTCCGGCGAGATACGCCGCCTGCGCCTCAAACTGCAGCTTCTTATAGTCCTTAATAAGCGCCTTCGTCTGCTCGTCAGCCATAACAACAGCCTTTAAGCGCTCGTATTCTTTATATTCAGGGCAGTGCTTAATCTCGTTTGCGAGTTCGTGCGCCTTATCGTATACCAGCATTTCCCTCTCCTTAGATATCTATTATGATGGGAAGTATCATAGGGTTGCGCTTTGTGCTGTCGTAAAGATAACTGCGCAGCGCTTTTTTTATGCGGCTCTTTATAGTCGTCCACTCCGTTATCTTGTTCTTTTCGCAGTCCTCAACGACTTCCGTAATAAGCTTTTTAGCGCCTTCGAGCAAATCGCCCGACTCGCGCATATACACAAATCCCCTCGATACTATATCGGGCCCAGCTACGAGCTCACCCGTCTCGGAGGATATCGTCACCACCACTATAAACAGGCCGTCCTGCGAAAGCTGCTTCCTGTCGCGCAGCACTACGTTGCCCACATCGCCTACGCCGAGGCCGTCAATTATTACGCTGCCCGACGGCACCGTTTCGGTGAACCTCGAAAACTTCCTGCCTATTTCTATTACCTTGCCTATTTCGGGTATGAATATGTTCTTTTTCTTTACCCCTACGCCCTCGGCAAGCCCTGCGTGCCGGTAAAGGTGGCGGTATTCGCCGTGCACTGGTATGAAATATTTCGGTTTCGTTATAGACAGCATCAGCTTCAGCTCTTCTTCACACGCGTGGCCGGAAACGTGTATGTCCGCCATCGCTTCGTTTATTACGTCCGCGCCCTTGCGGTACAGCATGTTAATAACGTCGGATATGTACCTCTCGTTGCCGGGTATCGCCGACGCCGAGATTATTACAAGGTCGCCCGGTATCATCTGAAGCTTCTTATGCTCGCCCGCCGCCATACGCACCAGCCCCGACATAGTCTCGCCCTGGCTGCCCGTAGTCAGTATGACTATCTTGGAGGCGGCGAGCTTATCAAGCTCTTCCGGCTCAACAAGCAGGTCTTCATCGTATTCAAGGTAGCCGAGCTCCTTCGCCACCTTTGCTATCTTAAGCATGCTCCTGCCCGAAAGGCAGACCTTCCTGCCAAAGCGTTTTGACGCGGTTATCACCTGCTGCAGCCTGTGTATATTGGAGGCAAAAGTCGCGACAATTATCCTGCCCGTGGCTTTCTTGAAAAAGCTCTCGAACGTCTCGCCCACTTTGCTTTCCGACATCGTCGAGCCCGGGTTTTCCGCGTTCGTCGAATCGGACATCAGAACGAGCACGCCTTTTTTGCCTAGCTCCGCGAACTTTGCCAGGTCTATTACCTTGCCGTCAGTCGGCGTATAATCCACTTTAAAGTCGCCCGTGTGCACCAGTATGCCTATGGGCGTGTGTATTGCAAAGCCCAGCGCGGCGTCTATGCTGTGGTTTACCTGTATCGCCTCTATCTTGAAAAGGCCCGCGTTTATTGTGTCTCCCGGCTTTATTATGTTGAAATCTAAGCCCTCAATCTTTCTTTCGGCAAGCTTGGTCTCAATGAGCGCCAGCGAAAGGTCCGTTCCGTACACCGGAGCGCCCAGTTCCTGCAGCAGGTAGGGCGTCGCTCCTATATGGTCCTCATGGCCGTGCGTTATTAGCACAGCCTTTATTTTTTCCTTGTTCTTCTTCAGGTACGCCGCGTCGGGTATTACGTAGTCCACTCCCAACATGTCTTCCCGTGGAAACGACAGCCCGCAGTCAATAACTATAATCTCCTCGCCGTACTCAATAACTGTCATGTTTTTTCCCACTTCGCCTACTCCGCCAAGCGGGATGATACGCACCGAATTCTGCTTCGTCAAGTATATTCCTCTCTCTCTTCCTGCCCCTATATAATAAATCAATTACATTTTTTGTGCAAGCGCAATGAAGCCAAACTGTATTGCCTGTCTGCATTAAACATTTTTACAATTTGTAATTATATAAAACGCGGCCGGACTTTAAAAATGATTATTTTGCCTTATATCTGTCTTTCTGGTCGAAAAACGTTATGTCCGCGTAACCCGCGTATATCCTGCCCGAATGCTTCGCGCCCGCCGGTATGTAGTACCTGTCGCCTTTTTGATACGTGTGCGGCACGCCTTCTATGATAAGGTCTATCCTGCCCTCGAGCACCACGCCAAATTGGCCTGCGTGGGAATGCTCAGGAAGGTCGGCGACCTCCCCAAACTCCATGAATATTATCTGATGGCTGCTGTTCTGCGAAAGGTAAGCGCGCACGCCGCTGATTGGTATGTCCGCCTCGGGAAGGCCCAGTATCGGCTCCGGAAATATCGATTCCATATTTGCTTCTCCTGTAATCTTATTTATATTGTCTCGTTATGTCCCGCTTTATATTGTCTCGTTTTGTCCCGCGGAAGATTCGCCGCGGAGCGATTCATATACGCTTCTGAACAGTTCCCTCTCCTCGCGGCTGAATCCGAGCGCGCGCAGGAGGTTTTGATGCTGCTCCGGCGACTGCGATTCAAAGCGTATATGCCACTCGAGCGCAGTATGCTCTTCTATGCCCGCCCGGCGCAGTATTTCCATCCACTCCTGCGCGTTAAGTTCTCTTTTTTGCCTGAGGTTTGAATCCTTCAGCAGCTTTATTATGACTGCCTGCTGCTTTCTGCTGTTTTCTATACGGTCGTTTATTTCGCCGAGACTTTTTATCAGTATGGAATATACGCCCGAATCCGGCGACGCAATACAGCCGGGTATCTCGCTTAAGGGCACGCCCGCGTTGCGCAGCGTTACTATCTGCCTTAAACGCT
Source organism: Bacillota bacterium (assembly GCA_023415915.1). Taxonomy (GTDB): domain Bacteria; phylum Bacillota; class Clostridia; order Christensenellales; family SZUA-584; genus DTFZ01. The sequence continues at coordinate 20,834 of JAEZIZ010000134.1, forward strand.
CTATATCTTCTTCATCATACATCCTGTAACCATTATCCGCCCGCTTTGCCGCAAGCAGGCCTATGCTTTCATAGTACAGCAGCGCCGTCCTCGAAAGCCCGAACATGCCTGCCGCCTGCCCTACCGTTATCACTCATAATCCCCCAAAAATAAATGTTGACCTGTCTACAGCTTTATAGTTTACCATCAAAAACAGTTGAAGTAAATAATACATATTATGGAGGTTTTAGCCATGAAAAAAGTAACTGACGTATTCCGTATCGTAAGAGAAGGAAAGATGGAATTGAAGGCCGATGCGAAAACTGTTTTTCCGCTGCTCTGCCCCGTAAGGGAAGAAGACTGGATCGACGGCTGGAGCGACATATGCACGATAGTATATACGGATTCGGGAATCGCGGAGGAAGCGTGCGTATTTGAGACGGACATACCGCTTGAAGGGCGCGCGGTGTGGATATGCAGCAAATACGACGCCGACAGGGCGGAGATTGAGTATATCAAGCATATTATCGGGAAAGCGATAATCAAATGGAGTATGTCCGTGCGGGACGTACCGGGTGGCTCTTGCATATATGCCGTCTATAACGCTACGGGCTGGGGAGAAAAAGGCGCGGCTTATACAAAGCATCTCAGCGATAAAGGCATAGAGCAATTGTTTCGCAATTTGGAGGATGATATAAACTATTATGTCACTAACGGCAAGATGAAAAAGAGAATTATCAACAAGGCGGCGTGCCATATAAAAAGTCATATAAACCAGAAGTAGAACAATCTTTTTAGAGCGGGCAGGAGGGCTTTTTATACCCTCCCCTGCAACCAGCATAATATTATTTATCGGAAGTGTTGTTATCTTTTTTCAGTATCTTTTTCACCATATCGGTGTACTTCTCGCACAATTCCTCGGCGTATTCCTCAGTATACCCTTCGGTGCGTATCACTATTTTCGGGTGCGTCGCGTGCGGGCAGATATAGCCGTAGCCGTTTTCCACGTCGAGCCGCAGGCCTTCCGCCGCGGCGGAGGCTCCCTCGCGGTATATCTCCTTTATCACCCTTCCTATGTCGTCCCAGCCGCAGCTTATCTCGCGCACACGCTTATGCTCCGGCTCTATCATGCCCGCTATTTCTTCCAGCGACAAACCGGTCCGCGCCATGTGCTCCGCAAGCCGGCACACTGCGTAAGCGCCGTCGAAAAGCATGCGCCGTGCGTCCGCACCATACGAGCGCAGCGCTTCCTCTTCGGAGGCGTAGGAGACTTTAAGCCCCATTATCTGCGCGACGGCAACGGTACTGCGTGAAGCGCCTGACGGAAGCGTAACGCTGTCGCCGCCTAAGCTGTTGAACATAAGGTAATACACCATTGTCTCGAACTCGCCCTCGCCTATCACGCGCCCGTCGGGCAGATACAGCGAGCCAAAAGTAAAGTTGCGAGACATCCTTACTGCAAAGCGCGCGCCCTCCTCGCGCAGCACGCCCGTAATTGGCTCGTCCAGATCGCTGTGATGCCGTACCGAGCGTATACCGCACTGCTCCAGCGCTTTCGCCGCAAGCCCGTCAACGTCCTTGCCGCCGCGCACTACGACACTCAGCCCCGCGCTCTTTATAGAGGCGCTGTCTATACCGCGGAACGCCGTGTTTAGATAAAGGCTCTCCGCCGCGTCCATAGAAATCTCCCTGCCGCACGCCTTATTTGCCGTCTGTTCGCCCTGGGCAAAGTATTTTGCCTCTATCTTCTTTCTCGCGCCTTTGGAAAGTATGAATATGTCGGGCTCGAATATGTCAACAAACAGTTTTGCGCCCTTATATGACTTAACAGCAATGCACAGCCCCGCGCCCAAAAGCGAAGCCGCCTGCGCGCACACCGGCTTTGGAACGTTTTTCATGGAATATACGTCCGCGCCGCTCTGCGTGAATATGCCCGCCGCCTGCTTTAGCACGGCGTCCGCGTAAGGGGTGCCGTCCGTGCATACGGCGGCGCTCATGCCCGACATATATTCCGCCGCCGCCCCGAATATCCTGCCAAGGCGCAGCGGCGTTATATCCACACCTATGTCGCCGGCGAATCCGTTTTTACATAGGAAATTTGGCCGTTCGCCAAAGCCCCATATTATGTTCTCGTTGGCGGACGCGCCGTGAGACAGGCACTTGTCGGGCCATATTTTGACGCGCGGCGAAACGGCGTTGTCGCCCGACAGCTTGCAGCGCTCGCCAATTACCGCGCCCTCGTTTATTATGCACTTATCGCCCACCGTGCTGCCCGCAGCCATTACGCACAAATTGAGCTTTGAGTATCTGCCCACGCTCGAGCCGCCAAGCAGCACGCTGCGTTTTATGCTGGCGTGCGCTCCTACGCGCGAGCCTGCGCCCACCGATGAAAACCTTCCTATCCTCGCTCCTTCGCCTATTACCGCGCCGTCGCCCAGAAAACAGGGAGACTGCATCAGCGCAGAGCCGCTTATCCGTACGTCTTCGCCTACGCGTATTCCGTCAAGGTTCCTGCCCTTTATATCCGCTTTGACCTTTCCGCTCAGCAGGTCTTCATGCGCCTTTAAATAGCTCTCTATGTTGCCCACGTCGCACCAGTAGCCTTGCGCTATGTAGCCCGACACCCGTATGCCGTTCTTCAGCATAAGCGGAAAAAGGTCTTTGGCAAAATCGAACTTCTCGCCCGAGGGTATCATATCGAGCACGTCGGGCTCGAGTATGTATATTCCGGTGTTTACGGTATCGCTGAACACGTCCTCCCAGCCCGGCTTTTCTACGAACCGCTCCACGCTGCCGTCATCGCCCGAGATGACTACTCCGTACTCGAGCGGCTCGCCCATGCTCTTTAGTACCAGCGTAGCTTTAGCGTCAGTGCGCCTGTGGAACACTACGGCGTCCGTTATATCAATATCGCACAGCGCGTCTCCGCTTATTACAACGAACGTGCCGTCCACAAAGCCGGAAGCGTTTTTGACGCTGCCAGCAGTGCCCAGCGGCTCGTCCTCTATAAAATATTCTATATTCGCGTACTTTGTATCCTGGAAGTAGTCGATGACTACGGACGGGAGGTACATCAGCGTAAACGCCATGTCGCGTATGCCGTGCCTTAAAAGATGTTCAACCGTATACTCCGCGAGCGGCTTATCGAGCAGCTTAACCATAGGCTTTGGCACGCCGCACGTAAGAGGCCGAAGGCGCGTGCCCTCGCCGCCCGCCATCACTATCGCTTTCATAATAATGCACTCCTTATACCCCGGTGGCTTTCGTTAAAATCACCCCAAAAAGGCGAACCTTTTTAGGGTGTTTAAAACAGGGTCTGGCATTATTATGTTTCAGCTTGCGCCGCGATATTCTATAGTATATATTTTTGCAGGTCGTTGTCCTTTATCTGCTCTTTTAGGTGCTCTTTTACGTAGGCCGCGTCTATCTCTACGTCTATCATCGGGTGGTCGCCGCCCGCGTTGAATGATATGTCCTCCAGCAGCGATTCCACGACGGTATGCAGCCTGCGCGCGCCTATGTTTTCCGACGTTTCGTTAACCATTACGGCGTACTTCGCTATAGCGTCTATCGCGTCTTCCTTGAATATGAGGCGTATGTTGTCCGCTTCAAGCAGCGCCTGATACTGTTTTATAATGGCGTTCTTGGGCTGCGTCAGTATTCGCTTCATATCGTCGGCAGTAAGGCTTTTCAGCTCCACCTTTATCGGGAACCTGCCTTGCAATTCGGGTATGAGGTCGGATATCTTAGATACATGGAACGCGCCTGCCGCTATGAACAGCATGTAGTCCGTCTTGACAGGCCCGTATTTTGTTACTACGGTTGAGCCTTCAACGATCGGTAGTATGTCCCGCTGCACGCCTTCGCGCGATACGTCGGGCCCCTGCCCCATGTTCTTGCCCGCTATCTTGTCTATCTCATCAAGGAATATAATTCCGTCCTGCTCGGCGCGCTCTATCGCAGTGCTTATCACCTCGTCCATGTCTATGAGCTTGTCGGCTTCCTCCTGCGTGAATATCTTGCGCGCTTCGGATACCGTCACCCTGCGCCGCTTCGTCTTCTTGGGCAGTATGCCGCCCAGCATATCCTGTATGTTGATGTCGCTGCCCAGTCCCGCTATCTCTATGCCTATCGACGAGTTGTCCTGTACCTCGACTTCTATCATCGTTTCCTCGAGCTTTCCCGCGCGCAGCTGAGCCAACGTCTCCTCGCGCTTCGTCATGCGTTTCTGGCGCTCTTCCTGCGTCTCGGGAGGCGCGCTCTGCCCCTGCCCCAAAAGCGCCTGGAAAGGGTTAGTAGCCGGAGCGGGCTTGCGGTGCAAGGGCGCGAGTATATCAGCTAGCCTTTCTTCCGCCGCCTTTTCGGCCTTGGCGAGCACGGTCTCATGCCGCGATGCCTTTACCATGCGTATCGACGCCTCTACAAGGTCTCTCACCATCGATTCTACGTCGCGCCCGACGTATCCCACCTCGGTGAACTTCGTGGCCTCTACCTTTATGAACGGCGCGTTCATCAGCTTGGCGAGCCGCCTTGCTATTTCCGTCTTGCCTACGCCCGTAGGCCCTACCATTATTATGTTCTTGGGAGTTATCTCATCCCGCATTTCCTGCTCGACCTTGTTGCGGCGGTAGCGGTTGCGCAGAGCCACAGCAACGGCGCGCTTCGCCTTGTCCTGCCCTATTATATACTTGTCAAGCTCGCTGACTATCTCTTTTGGCGTCAGATGAGACATGCTATACCTCCTCAACGGTTATCACGTTGTTTGTAAACACGCATATGCTGCTCGCTATTTCCATCGCTTTTTTGACAATCTCCAGCGCGGATAAATCCGTATTCTCCTTCAGCGCCTTTGCCGCCGCAAGAGCGTAGCTTCCGCCCGAGCCTATGGCGGCTATTTCGTCGTCGGGCGTTATCACCTCGCCGCTGCCCGATATGACGAGCAGTTCGTCCTTGTCCGCCGCTATGAGCATAGCTTCCAGCTTGCGCAGCACCTTGTCCCCGCGCCATTCCTGCGCCAGTTCCACCGCAGCGCGCTGCAGGCTGCCGCTGTACTGCTCGAGCTTTGCCTCGAACCGCTCGGAAAGCGTGAACGCGTCGGCAACCGAGCCCGCAAACCCTACAACGACCTTATCGTCAAAAAGCCGCCGCACCTTCTTTGCGTTGTGCTTCATTATAGTATTCTGGCCGAACGTGACCTGCCCGTCGCCCGCAACGGCGCACTTGCCGTCCCGCCTCACCGCTACTATCGTAGTGCCTTCCATCATGTCTTTTTCCTCCAAAACATTCCCGAAATCGCGTTGATTCCGAAAACCGTTATACGGGACGAGGCAAAACCTCTCCCCTTATACACACCCAATCAAGTCTTGCGACTTGCCGGGGACCCCGTTTTACACCCCAAAAAGTCTCAAGACTTTTTGGGGACCCCGTATATATACGCGGGAGGGACAAACCCTTCCCTGAATATCCTTCTTTATTATCATATATTAAAAACTCCGTACCGTATACGCCTTATCTCACCAAGCGCCCTTTCGGATACGGCCGTCTTTCTATCCCGCTTGTGCGCTTTAGTTTCCAGCCTGTTCATAATGCCAAAAGTAATGTTCATTGGCTGAAAGTCCGCTCCGCAATAGCCTGAAACGTACGCCGCAAGCGCGCCGCAAGCAGTATCTCTGCTAAAATACGGCCTTTGCTTTCCCGTTATATCGCACGCCGCAAACAGCCCCACGAGCAGCCCGGACGAGGCGCTCTCCACATATCCTTCCACGCCCGTTATCTGTCCCGCGAAGAAAAGCCCCGGGCGGCCTTTCATCTCGTAATACTCATTTAAAACCCCCGGGCTCTTTATGTACGTGTTCCTGTGCATCACGCCGTAGCGCGCGAACTCCGCGTTTTCAAGCCCGGGTATCATCGAAAACACTCTTTTCTGCTCGCCGAACTTCAAATGCGTCTGGAAGCCTACGAGGTTGAAAAGCCGGCACTCGGCGTCCTCGCGCCGCAGCTGCACCACCGCGTAAGGCTTGCTGCCGTCGGGGCACGTAATACCAACCGGTTTCAGCGGCCCGAAGCAAAGCGTTTTAAAGCCGCGCTTTGCCATAGTCTCTATGGGCATGCAGCCCTCAAACACATTATCGTCCTCAAAGCCGTGCACATGCGCCGTCTCGGCGTTTACAAGCGCCTCCCAAAATGCGCGGTACTGCTCCTCGTTCATCGGGCAGTTAAGATAATCGCTGCCTTCGCCGTACCTTGACGCCCAGAACGCCTTGCCCATATCCACCGACTCGGCTGTCACTATGGGCGCCGCCGCGTCGTAAAACGAGAGCATGCCGTTCGTCCTGCGTGCTATGTCGTCCGCAAGCGGCCCCGAGGCAAGCGGCCCCGCCGCCACGATAACGACGCCCTCTTCGGGTATTTCCTTTGCCTGCTCCGTAACAACTTCTATATGTCCGTTCGAGCGCACCGCGTTTGTGATATACTCAGAAAACGCTTTCCTGTCCACCGCAAGAGCGCCGCCCGCGGGGACCTTCGTCTCGTCCGCGGCACGCATTATCAGCGAACCAAGCTCCCTCATCTCCTGCTTTAAAAGCCCCACGGCGTTCGCAAGCCCCTCCGCACGCAGCGAGTTCGAGCACACCAGCTCCGCAAAGCTTTCCTGGCTGTGTGCGGGCGAAAATACAAGCGGCTTTTGCTCAATAAGCGTTACATCGACGCCGAAGCGCGCGAGCTGCCAGGCGGCCTCGCAGCCTGCAAGCCCCGCGCCTATTACAATAGCGCTATTCTTCTTCATCAGCTTTCTTTCGCTGGTTTTTTGAGCACTCCGGATTGGAGCACTTCTTGTAGCTCTTACCGTTCGACATGCGGCGCAGCACCATCATGCTCCCGCAAGCGTCACATTTATCGGGTATAGGCATATCCCACGAAACAAAATCGCATTCGGGGTAGCCTTCGCAGCCGTAAAAAGTCTTGCGCGTTTTAGCCGACTTCTTCTCCACTATCCGCTTGCCGCACTTGGGGCAGGGCGTGTCTTTATACTTGACAATCGGCTTGGTGTTGCGGCACTCGGGGTAACCGGGGCACGCGAGGAACTGCCCGAACCTGCCGTCCTTATATACCATGGTCCTGCCGCACTTCTCGCATACCACGTCGGATTCCTTTACGGGAAGCTCTACGCGCTCCACCGTCTTGTCCGCAGCCTCCAGCGTCTTTTCAAACGGCGTATAAAAATCGCGCAGCAGCTTCTTCCACTGCTTTCCGCCGTTCTCTATGTCGTCTAGTTCGTTCTCGAGCTCCGCCGTGAATTCCACGTCGACGATGTCCGAGAAGTTCTTTTTCATCAGGTCGTTCACTATCACGCCAAGTTCGGTGGGCTTTAATGCCTTGCCCTCCTTCGCGATATACTTGCGCTCCTGTATGGTCGATATTATAGGCGCGTACGTGCTCGGCCGTCCTATGCCCTTTTCCTCGAGCGCCTTTACCAGCGTCGCCTCGGTGTAGCGGCTCGGCGGCTGCGTAAAGTTCTGCTTGGGCGTTATGCTTACCATCGGGCAGACCTCGCCTTCGCGCAGCGCGGGCAGTATGCTGTCCTTTTGCTCCTCGTCGCTTGAATACGCCGCTGTATATCCCTTAAAGGTAAGCCGCGAGCCCGCCGCCTTGAACACGCAATCCCCGGCGTTTAACACCACCGCCATGGTCTCGTATTCGGAAGGCTTCATCTGGCTCGCTACGAACCGGCTGTATATGAGCTTGTATAGCTTGTACTGGTCCTTTGTCAGCGTGTCTTTCAGTGCGTCGGGGGCAAGTTCCATATGCGACGGGCGTATAGCCTCGTGCGCGTCCTGCGCTTTCTTGGATTTTTTAAAGTAATTGGGCTTATCGGGGAGATACTCTTTGCCGTAAGCCTTTTCTATGTGCTCGCGCACAGCTTTCAGCGCCTCGTCGGACACCCTAGTTGAGTCCGTCCTTATATACGTCACAAGGCCTACCGAGCCTTCGCCCGGCAGTTCGACGCCTTCGTAAAGCTGCTGCGCAACCAGCATAGTGCGCTTCGCGGTAAAACCCAGCGCGCTTGCTGCCGCCTGCTGAAGATAGCTCGTAGTAAAGGGAGGCGGAGCGCTCTTCTTCTTCTCGCCCTTCTTCACGCTCGCGACTACAAAGTCCCTGCCTTTTATCGCTTCGAGTATATCGTCAGTCTGCTGTTTGTTTTCAAGCTTCTTGCGGCCGTTGCGTTCGGCAAATTTCGCCTCGAACTGCTGCGTCCCGGCCGCGTCGCGGAGCAGCGCGGTTATCGTCCAGAACTCCTCCGGCTTAAAAGCGTTTATCTCTTCCTCGCGGTCGCATATTATGCGCACTGCAACCGACTGCACCCGTCCTGCCGACAGTCCTTTTTTCACCTTGCGCCACAAAAGGGGCGAGAGCTTGTATCCCACGAGTCTGTCGAGCACGCGCCGCGCCTGCTGCGCGTCCACCAAATCGAGGTTAATGCTTCTCGGATTTTGTATCGCGTTCGTCACTGCGTGCTGCGTTATCTCGTTGAACTCTATGCGGCTGATTTTGTCATCCTCGCCCAGCAGGTTCGCTATATGCCATGATATCGCTTCGCCCTCACGGTCGGGGTCGGTAGCGAGGTATATCTTTTTAGCGCCCGCTGCGCCCGCCTTGAGGCCTGAAACGACGTCCTTTTTTCCTCTTATCTGTATATACTTAGGCTCGAAGTCGTTCTCTATATCCACGCCCAGCGAGCTCTTAGGCAAATCTCTTACATGCCCCCCGCTCGCCTGAACCTTGTAGCCCGAGCCCAGAAATTTGCTTATTGTCTTTGCCTTCGCCGGCGACTCCACTATAACGAGATCGTACCTCTTGCCCGACGCGGCAGCCTTTTTAGGCGCGCTCTTTTTCGCGGCGGCTTTTCCCGAGGCCGTTTTTCTCGCGGACGCCTGTTTGGGCGCGGCCTTCTTTGCTGTGGATTTTTGTGCAGATGCCATGTTTCTCTCCAAAATATTATTCTTTACACCGTAAGCTTAAAGCTTTTACGGTGACCCCGTAACCTTTTTTGTTTGATTAAAGTCTTGGGTTTTTTATTCTGCCCGATACCGTAATCAATTCTTCGGGTCAGATTCCGTATTTTCCGCCGGGCAGCCGCTTTATGAGGCCGCCGAGCTCCATTAGCGTAAGCGCCGAATTTATCTCGCTTTGAGGATATTTTATGCTCAGAGCAATGCTTTCAACACTTGTATCGCCTTGCAGAAGCAAATTATATATTTGACGCTGTAAAAAATCAAGCTGTATATGTTTTGCATTTACACCCCAACCATGTCCTGTCGGGGTCTCCGTATCCGCAGCAGGCGCTTTTTTCCCTACCAGCCCATAAAACTCAAGTATGTCTCCCGCGCTGCATGCTATGCAGGCGCCCTGCTTTATCAGCAGGTTTGAAAGAGACGCCGTATTAAGATAAGGCGGGCCGGGCACCGCGAACACGTCGTGCCCCAATGCAACGGCCATAGAAGCGGTTATCGCTGTGCCGCCTTCCGTTTCCGACTCTACAATCAGCGTTCCTTTTGATAATCCCGCAATTATCCTGTTTCGCACCGGAAAATTCGCGGCAAGCGGCTGTGTTCCCGGCGGCAGTTCGGAGATTACCGCTCCGTTTTCCACTGTTTTGTAATATATATCGTCACTTTCCGGCGGATAGATTACATCAACTCCGCAGCCAAGCACCGCAATTGTCTTTCCGCCGGCTTCGAGCGCGCCCGAATGAGCCGCTGTGTCTATACCGCGCGCCATGCCCGAAACGACGGCCACGCCCGCTTCCGCCAGCTCTTTTGCTATCCGGCGCGCAAGCTCAAAGCCTTTTCTTGTGCATCGCCTGGTGCCTACTATGCTTATCGTGTCAAGCGGCTTTTTTGTATCCAGTACGCCGTTTAAAGCTCCTTTGACGAACAATACGGGCGGCGGGAACTGCAGTCCGGCTAGCCTCTCTGGGTATTCGCCCGACAGCCTCGTAACGGCGGTTATGCCTTTTGCGGCGAGCTCCGACATTATCTCGGCGACGCGCTGCTCCGAGCAGTAGGCTCTGGCGGCTCTCGCGGCATCTGCGGATATGTCTTCAAGCGCACTGCCCGTTTTTACCGCATCAAAAAACGTGCCCGCGTCCCCGAATTCCTTCAATATATAATAGAACGCCTTCGGGCCTATCGCGGGCATAGACGCCATCCATATCCAGTATTTTTCCTGCTCGGTGTACGCCAACCGCCACCTCCCGCAATGTGCTTATAGTTTATATAATATCCCGGCCGTGTACTTTTTCTTACACAGTATGCATCCGTCGTAAACAACCGATGAAGCGCGTTTCGCTTCCTGCCGCCGTCAGGACTGAACGCGTCTATTATAACACCATCAATACATATTACGTCAATACTAGCATAATAATGTAACTTTAATTGCCCATACAAATAACGGAATGCCTATCTTTGGCATACCTTAATAAAAGAAGCAGGCAAAGGAGCGCTTATATGCAATATTACGGGTATTTTTCCGGCACGGTAACGGCGATAGAAGATTTTTGGACGTATAACGAGGAAGAGGGATGCAACAAGCTGATAACGCTGACGGACGGCGGCGGCAATATAGTTAACTTTGTGGCAACACCAGCTACGTACTTCGTAGGCCGAGAAGCGCTTAACGTCGGGGACAGCGCTACCGGCTTTTACGACGCGACGCTGCCTGTTATATTGATATACCCGCCGCAACACCGGGCAGTAGCCATGGCGAAAGCATCGCCGCTCCGCAACGTAAAGGTGGACCGCTTTGATTCGCAGCTAATAAGCAGCGACGGTATGCTGAAACTAAATGTTTCGCCGTCAACACAAATATTGTTGGAAAACGACCAGCGCTTTTCCGGCAGCCTCGAAAACCGGGACTTAATCGTTATATATGGCGCGACGATAAGGAGCATACCCGCGCAGACAACGCCTTATAAGATAATAGTGATTTGCAAGCGGATGCAATAAACAGCACACCCCAAAAAGCAGAGGGCAGCAGCTTCATCAGCCTTTGGAAGACGGCCGCTGATACGAGGGCGCGTTCCTGGGGGTGGTTCCTTTCTTTACGTTCTGATAATAAGCGTACGTAAGCGGTTCCTGTTCGCATAATGTCTCAGCGTCCTCCACCTCCGCTATCAGCATCACGTGGCTTCCAAGGTCAAGCTTGTCGACTACCTTGCAGCTGAAGCGCGCGGCAGCGTTTTGCGCGATATACGGCATGCCGAGAGAATCGCGTTCGGACTTAAATCCGGAGAACTTATCCGTATCCCTGCTGCTTTTAAAGCCGAATGCTCCTATGAGCTTTATATCCGCATCCTCGGTCAGCGCCACAGCCGCGAAACGCTGCGACTTCTCTATCTCCTGCTTCGTAAAATTGTTCTTGTTTATAGTCACCGATACTTTGGGCGGCTCGGACGTGACCTGTGCAAGCGTATTGACCACGCAGCCGCTGTCCTTGCCCTCAAACGACGTCGATACTATATAAAGGCCGTATGTCATTTTGTAGAACGCTTTTGTATCCATCATATTCTCCTTCATCCCCAATACTTTACGTCCGTCCTGTACTGTATAGCCTCGGCTATATGCGCCTTGCCTATACTATCCTCTCCCGCCAAGTCCGCTATAGTGCGCGATACTTTGAGCACCCTGCTTACAGCGCGGGCGCTTAATGCGAACCTGTTGTAAGCCGCCTCCATCAGGTCTTTGCATTCCTTTGACAGCGCGCAATACCTGTCCGTCATCTCGCCGGTAAGCTCGGCGTTGCTGTGTATGCCCTCCGAAGCGTAGCGGCGCCGCTGTATGCTCCTTGCGGCGTTCACCCTTGCCCGTATTTCCCTGGACGTTTCCCCCGTACGCTCGCCCGTAAGCTCGGCGTACGATATCTCCTCCATGCCTATGTGCATGTCTATCCTGTCGAGCAGCGGCCCGGATATGCGCGAGAGGTACTGCTTTATCTCCCTTGGAGTGCAGCGGCACGGTTTGTCGGTGCTGCCGAAATTTCCGCACGGGCAGGGGTTCATAGACGCTATCAGCATTACGCCCGCGGGGTAAGTCACCTTGGCGTTTGCCCTTGCTATGCTTATCGTTTTATCCTCGAGCGGCTGGCGCAGCGCCTCAAGCGACTCGCGCTTAAACTCCGCAAGCTCGTCCAAGAACAGCACTCCTCCGTGTGCGAGGCTCACCTCGCCCGGCATTACGTGGTGCCCGCCGCCCGTGAGCGCCGCAGTGGAAAGCGTATGGTGCGGGCTGCGGAACGGACGCACAGACGCAAGCTTTCCTTCGCTCATGCCGCATACCGACTGTATCTTCGATATCTCCAGCGCTTCTTCAAACGTAAGCGAGGGCAGTATGCCTGGTACGGCCCTCGCGAGCATGGTCTTGCCGGAGCCCGGGGGGCCTATGAACAGTATATTGTGCCCGCCCGCTGCCGCTATCTCCAGCGCACGCTTGGCGTGCTGCTGACCGCGTACGAACGACATATCGTTTTTACAGACTTCTCCCTCGTCGGGAAAATACCTGCGCGTTTCAAGAGGCTTAATGCTTTCCCTGCCCGAGAGATGAGCCGCTACCTGCGTCAAATCGCGCACCGGGTAAACGCAAAGTCCTTCTATATAGCTCGCTTCCTGTGCGTTTTGCTCGGAAATAAACAGGTTCTTATATCCCGCCTCGCGCGCTGATATTGCCATGGGCAGCGCGCCCGCTATGCCGCGCAGCGCCCCGTCCAGCGACAGCTCGCCCAAGAATACGGATTCTTCGTCGGGCGCGTTTATCTGTCCGCTGGCGCTTAATAGCCCGAGAGCGATCGCAAGGTCGTATATCGGCCCCTGCTTTTTTGTGTCCGCGGGCGCAAGGTTTACCGTTATCCTCGTCTGCGGATAATCAAAACGCGAGTTTTTTATCGCAGCGCGCACGCGCTCTTTCGATTCGCGCACCGCCTCGCCGGGCAGCCCCACCATCTCGTATCCGGGCATGCCGAACGATATGTCCGCCTCGACGAACACCGGAAAGCCCGCAAGGCCCAACAGTCCAAAGCTCGTTATCTTAGAAAGCAACCCAAAAACCCCACATCAAAAATTAATATGGCTATTAGGATGAATCATCAATGACAAGTCCGTAAAATAGGCCAATGCCGGGTGTAGAATGTTGCCATAGTAACGGAAAAGGCGGAAAAGAGCTATGGCAGCGAAGAAACGTGTTGGGTTA
>JAEZIZ010000077.1 GCA_023415915.1 Bacillota bacterium
CCTGATTTTCTCTCGATAGCCCGCACGGCGTCCTGCAGACGTCTGTTTTCCTATACCCTTTTTGAGCCATATGTTTTTTGTCCACCATACTTAATCTCGGGGTTGACTTTTAATAGTTAGTCTTTCACATGTAATGCTGACGGTGATAAACAATAAAGTACTATATATAATATATATACAACAAATTGCCGGATATTGCAAATCAGCTGAATATAAGAATATCATCCGAAAACACCAGAGTATGCTCTTTATGGCGCAATACAATTTAAACCTTGCGAAAAGCATCGAATAATAATATAATGCGGAAAAACGGATCGGGAACGAGAGGTAAATATGCTTGAGCTTAAAGACATAGGGCTTGTCGCGGAAAACGGCCATGTCATTTTAAAGGACGTAAACCTGGCGCTTGATAATAAGAAGATATACGCGCTCACCGGCCCCAACGGAAGCGGCAAATCCTCGCTTGCGAACGTGATAATGGGCATAGTTCGTCCCACCAGCGGCAGTATATTGCTCGACGGAAGGGATATAACAGACGTCGATATAACGGAAAGGGCGCGCCTCGGCATAGGATACGCGTTCCAGAACCCGCCCAGATTCAAGGGTATAAAGGTAAAAGACATGATTGCGCTTGCCTCTCCCGAAAGGAAAGGCTCCGCCTGCGACATACTTTATAACGTTGGGCTCTGTTCGCGCGATTATATGGGGCGCGATATGGACGCTACGCTCTCGGGCGGCGAGATGAAGAGGATAGAGATAGCCACCGTGCTCGCGCGTGATTTGCGCGTCGCGATATTCGACGAGCCGGAGGCGGGCATAGACCTGTGGAGCTTCCAAAAGCTTGCCGAGACGTTCATAGACATGAATGTTAAGACGGACACCACGATATTAATTATCTCGCACCAGGAGAGGATATTGAGCCTCGCGGACGAGATAATACTCATAAAGAATGGCGAAGTGCAAAAGAACATACCAAAAGACAGGATTTTAAAGAGAAGCTCGGCCGATCAATGCCTGTGCAGGTCTAATTGTGAAAGGACGGATTACGTTGATGCTGAATGCGCTAGATAAGCTGATGCTTGAAAAGGTAGCCGGGCTGCATGATATACCCAAAGGCGCCTATAACATACGAAGGAACGGGAAGGGTATCGACAGAAACACCACCGCGAACATAGATATTGTTACGAAAACCGACCGGCCGGGCATAGATATTATCGTAAAGCCCAACACAAAAGGCGAAAGCGTGCATATACCCGTCATACTCACGGAGGAGGGAATAAACGACCTCGTATACAATACGTTTGAGATAGGCGAAAACTCGGACGTGCTTGTGGTCGCGGGCTGCGGCATACACAACGGCGGTGACAAACTCTCACAGCACGACGGCATACACGAATTTTTCATACGCAAAGGCGCAAAGTTCAAGTACGTCGAGAAGCATTACGGGGAAGGCGCGGAAGGGAAAAAGGTGCTCAACCCGAAAACTATAATATACGCCGAGGAGGACACGGCAATAGAGCTTGAACTCGTGCAGATAAGAGGCGTGGACAGCACTAAAAGGGATACTGAAATAAAGCTTTCTGCGGGTTCCAAGCTCGTAATAACCGAACGGCTGCTTACCGATATGGAGCAGACGGCCGGGTCGGGGATAACAATAGAGCTTGCCGGCGCGGGTTCGTCCGCACAGGTGATATCCCGCTCAGTCGCGCGGGGGTACTCAAGGCAGTCATTCTATTTCGATCTTATAGGGCGCAGCAGCTGCAGGGGGCACATACAGTGCGACGCCATTATAATGGACAATGCTAATGTGACCTCGACGCCTAAGATTTCGGCGCTTCATCAGGACGCGGTGCTTATACACGAAGCCGCTATAGGAAGGCTTGAGTCGCAGCAGCTTATCAAGCTTAAAACGCTGGGGCTTTCCGAGAAGCAGGCTGAAGATGAGATATTAAAAGGTTTCTTAAGATAGCAGGAGTGAACAGCCCGTATACTGCTGAAAACCTTGGCCAATGCTGCTTCGTATTGCGCGGGTCACGGTATGTATACCCACGGGCAATAGGCTGATTGTATATAAAAATTATTTTTAGGTGAACTAAAATCCGATACAAACGTTAATAAAATTAAGGGATAATAAACGATAAAGCACTAAAAAAAGATTTTCTTAAAGTTTGTATTTTGCTTTTTTTTAAGTTATACTGATAAAGCAATGTTTCGTCAGATTTTGCAACGCTACAGGAGGCAATATAATTTATGCAGCTAATGTTTTCCAGAAAAATCGTCGATTTGGATTATGACGCGGATAGCGGGGTATTAAGGATAAAGTTCCACGACGGCATATCAAGAAGATATTATGATGTACCGCCGAAGATATATGAAGACTTGAAGAACTCCTCCGACCGTAACAAGTACTATCATAACGTCATAGACGGTCATTTCCGTATCGACGGCAAGCTTAAAGGCGCCTGATAAGCGGGCGTTATTAACGAAAAAGCTTCATATTATAACATTTCTCAAACAGGCTTGGCAATCTAAGCCTTTTTTATTTACATTTTGCATTAAAATCAAAAACATAAAATATAAAAACTATTTGTTATAGTCGACAATTTATGATAAGATAATGCAAAAATAAACATTTAATGAAAACCATCAGTACATTTACAATATTTCTACACACCATATTTATACCCGGTTTCCGGAGGCAAGATATGATTAAAAAGTCAATATCGCTTATAGTTGTCGCCGCAGTTTTGATTTCGCTTTTCCCCGTGCCGGCGTTCGCGGCGGGAGGGACGATAAACGCCGACGGTACGTATGATATCGGAAGCTATGGCAATGACTCCGTTATTACTATAGAAGAAGGGCTTACCGTAACGCTTACAAACACCGGCGGCCTCACACTCACAAACGTGCAGATAAACTGCGGCTACGGCACCAATCTTACGATTGACGGCATTAAGATAGACAACAGCGCATATGACGGGGCTTGCGCGCTGTCTTTTACACAATACAGTAACAAGCTCATATTAATGGGCGATTCGTATATAAAGAGCGGCAGTAATATGCCGGGGATATTTGTGGGAACCGGCACAACTCTTGAAATATCAGGGACAGGGTCAATAGATGTAACTGGAGGTCAAAAAGCCGCAGGCATAGGAGGCAGGAGCAGTGGCGGAGCTGGTAATATATCAATAACCGGAGGTACGATATCGGCAACCGGCGGGTATGTTGAAGAAGGCGGCAGTGGCGCAGGTATTGGCGGCGGATGGTACGGCGGAGGAGGCCAGATCACTATATTTGATGGAAGTATACATGCTGTTGGTGGAAAAGGAGCTGCTTGTATAGGCGGAGGTTCCAACGCTTACGGCGGAACTATAATAATAGAAGGTGGAATAGTTGAGGCTATAGCCGAAGAGTTTTCAACAGGGATTGGAGCTGGACACAACTTAAGCGGCGATATACTAATAAAAGGCGGAACTGTAACTGCTTCGGGCGCAGGGGAATATCCAGGGATTGGGGCTTGTGGCAATTTTACCATCACTATTGAAGGTGGGATGGTAACGTCAACAGGCGGGGCAAGCTCAGCAGGAATAGGAGGCGGGTACTCCAGTACAAGAGGACATGTTAGTATCTTAGGAGGTGTCGTTAACGCATTCGGAGGAGAAGGCGGCGGTGCCGGAATAGGAACTGGGGCTGATAGTATAGGTGGTCAAGTATCAATATCCGGAGGTAAAATCACAGCAATAGGGGGAGATAGGTTTGCTGATGATCCCGCTTCGCACGGCGGTGCAGGTATTGGAGGAGGAGAAGGTAGTTCAGGCTGCACAGTTTCAATACATAATGGTACAGTTTTTGCCCAAATGGGAGAAAACGGACAATTTGATATAGGGGATGCTCAAAACAGCTCCGATGGAACGTTATTAATACAAGGCAATAATACAGTTGTATTTTTGAAGAATGGTTCATCGGTGCCTCCTGTAACTACAACACATGCACTTTATACAACAAATACTGTAACAAAAAATAAAGCTTTCGGTCTTACTATACCTGAATCATGGTGCGCACCTGTTTACGCTTATCTTAATAGCTTAAGTGTATTTGAACTTAAATACGATCTTAACGAGGGGATAGGTACTGTGCCTGAAACGGTGAGACAGATTGAAAATTCGACAATTGAAGTTGCAAATGGTACAGGACTTATTAAAGGAACAGAAAGCTTTATTCAGTGGAACACACAGCCGGATGGGTCTGGCACGGATTATTTCCCCGGCGATTCGTTTGAGTTTACCGGGGACGCAACATTGTACGCGATATACAAAACCCCGCCCAACGTTGAGAGCGTAACGCTGGATAAGCAGTCGGCAACGCTGAACAGAGGCGAAAGCATTTTACTGACGGCAGACGTTAAGCCTTCTGACGCGGTATATTCCATAGCATGGACAAGCTCGGACGAGAACGTGGCTGCGGTAAACAGCAGCGGGCTCGTAACCGCGGTAGGAGGCGGCGACGCGGTAATAACCGCTACGGCAGGCGGCTTATCTGCAAGCTGTGAGATTCACGTGTATTTTAACGTAACTTTCGATGCGCAGAACTGTACGGAAAATGTGATCGTCGGGGTCGTTAAAAACAGCGCCGTTTCCAAGCCCCAAGACCCCGTAAAGGATGGCTATACATTCAGCGGCTGGTACACCGAACAAGGCTGCGTGAGCGAATGGGATTTTGACGAAGCCGTAACAAGCGACATGACGCTGTACGCAGGATGGACGCCGGAAGATTGCCCGTTTGCAGGCAGGGGAACGGAAACAAGCCCATACCTTATAACAAGCGCGGGCGAACTTGCGCAGCTTGCAGCTCTCGTCAACTCAGGCAACGCGGATTATAACAGCGGGTGTTATTTACAGACGCAGAATATTGACCTGTCGGTATACCCGAACTGGACGCCTATAGGAGCGCCGGGCAAGCCGTTTTCCGGCACATATGACGGTAACGGGAAAAGTATTGCGGATATAAATATTGATATCGACTATCCAAAAGAGACGGTTTATCTGGGGCTTTTCGGATATACAACAGGGACTACGATAAAGAACATTAAGCTTGAAGGCGGGAACATAAGCGTCAGCAGCAATACAGGCGCCAAAGTCGGGAGCCTTGCAGCGTATGTCGGCTCAGGCTGTTTGATAGAAAACTGCAGCAGCTTGGTAGATATCTACACGTTTAGCAAATCTGTTATATGTGTAGGCGGAATCGTCGGGCATGCGTCAAACAACAGCGATGAAACATGCATAATAAAGAATTGTGTGAATTCAGGCACGATATATGGGGACTCGTCAAGCAGCGCAAATGTGGGCGGTATAATAGGCAATATGGAATATGGAGTCAGCGTAAGCCGCTGTGCTAACAACGGAAACATTACTGCCATGCCCATTCCAACTGTAGGGGGAATAGCGGGAAAAGCAAACGGGTTTGACCGAAGCCTATGTATAAGTCAATGCTATAATACCGGGGACGTGCACGCGGGCTTCACGGTTTCTAATGGATATTTGGGAGGCATTGCCGGATTTATCTGCGATACTGAAATAACGAACTGCTTTAATGCGGGAAAGATAAGTGAAATGCTTACCGCTAATGCACCTGCAGTTGGCGGTATCGCAGGTTATGCGTCAGGAGACTCCGGCATTAATAAATGCTACAACGTTGGCGAAATAATAAGCAGGCAAACATACGGCGGAAGCATTGCGGGTTACATACCCGAGACGGCAGCTGAGATAGCTGAGATAAACGATTGCTATTATGCGGATACATTTGAAGACTATATTGGCATCGGTTACGGAAAAACATATACGGCGTATAAAAAGACGATTGACGAGCTAAAACAGCAGGCGACGTACATTGGTTATGATTTTGAAACGATATGGACGTTTGCTGCCGGGTATGACTTCCCGCAGCTAATTGGCAACCCGTTTTCCGTACTGCAGCATGACGTTGTGCTGACAGCCGACAGCGAAATGGGCATTGCACAAGGCTCGGGGGCATACAAGCTTTTTGAAACCGTAACGATTACGGCTTTTGCAAACGAGCATTACTCGTTTAAAAACTGGGAGGTTGATTCAGGTGAAGTTATATTGGACGATGCCTTAAGCCCGACAGCGACGTTTGTTATGCCCAACTATGACGTAGCGATAAGCGCCGTATTTGAAAAGAAAAAATATAAACTGACCATACAGTGCGACGAAAAAGGATACGAGTATGAAGAGGCGCATGCCTGGGGAGAAACCGTCAGCATCAGTGGAATGGCAAAAAACGGGTACCAGTTCATGCGCTGGGAGGTGATATCGGGCGACGTCGAATTATCAGACGAATTTGACAAGTTCGCCGAGATAACTATGCCGAAGTCGGATGTTGTAATAAAAGCCGTATTCGACGTAAACCCGACGGGCTATGAATACACAAGAACGGATAAGAAAGTAACAATAACGAAGTATACAGGTACCGATAGCAATATAATAATACCCCGCAAGATAGACGGTTATACCGTAACGGCGATAGGCGAAGGAGCGTTCAGCAACAAAACTGTGCTGACAAGCGTCGAAGTGCCCGACACTATAACCAGCATCGGCATCTACGCCTTTTCAGGATGTACGAAATTAGAAAATATAAAATTGGGAAACAGCATTAAAAGTATTGAACAATCAGCTTTTTCGAATTGCGAAAATCTAACTGGTATTTCGATTCCCGACTCGGTTAAAAGTATAGGGTACAGCAGCTTCAGTGATTGTATAAGTCTTGCAGATGTTGTCTTGGGAAGAAGCCTTGAAAGCATCGGCGCTGCAGCATTTGATGGATGCAGCAGTTTAACCGAGATTATAATTCCTGATTGTGTAGTGAGTTTAGAGTATTATTGCTTCAGAGCATGCAGCAAGCTGGCAAGCGTGACAATAGGCGCAGGCGTAGAAAATATCGCCGAAAATACTTTCTACGAATGTACATCAATTAAAAGTTATTATGCAAGCCCACAAAACCAACATTATAAAAGTGTAGATGGTGTTTTATATGACAAAGATTTAAAAACGTTGGTGCAATATCCCAGCGGAAAAATGGGGACATATTCCATATTAGATGGCGTGACATCAATTCGCAGTCGCGCATTTCAAAACTCTGTATTTCTAACAGGGATTAGTATCCCCGAAACTGTAAACAATATAGGCGATTACGCGTTTCATACATGCAGTAGCCTTACATATGTTTCTCTGCCAGATTCGCTGACCGTTATAAGCACAGGGGCGTTTGGGTGCTGTACTAACCTTTTAGAGGTGCGCTTTGGTGGGCACGTTACAACAATTAGTGATAAAGCATTTTTCAGGTGTGAGAACCTGAAAGAGATTGACATACCGGAAACGGTATCAAGAATCGGTGATGGAGCATTTGTGGAGTGCTGGGATCTGGAGCGTATATATTTCTGGGGCGATATGCCTGTTCTGGGAACATATCCGAACAATAATGTGTTTATTTACACGGATGTATATTATCATATTGACCATGCAGGTAGTTGGGGAAAGTTAGCAACATACGGCAGATTCAATAAACATATGTTTTGTTTGCTGACGCTTGATTTAAAAGACGGCAGTATTCCCGTAACCTATAGAGCGCGTTTGAACGCATTAAGGCTACCCGTGCCGACTGCCCCGGTAAGGGATCACAATACATTCGAGTACTGGTGCGCCGACGCGGCATGCACCACGTCTTGGGATTTTGGTACTGCTGTAACCGGAGATATTACGCTGTACGCTAAATGGAAGCCTATGAGTTACACCGTAAAGTTCGACGCACGCAACGGTAATCCGGTAAATACTCAAACAATCATATACGGTTCAAACGTGACGGCGGCTCCTGTACCTGAAAGGCCGTACTACGTGTTTTTAGGGTGGTATCCCACGCCAGCTTGCGATACGTCTCCGGTCGGGTTCCCCCTTTCCATAATGGGCAACGTTACATTGTACGCCGGGTGGAGACCGCAAATCTATAATATCCATTACGATCTGGACGGCGGGAAAACATCCTCCGATAACCCGTCGTCATATATGGTGGAGAGCTCAACCTTCACGCTGCGCAACCCTTCAAGGGCAGGTTATACGTTTTTGGGCTGGACGGGCACTGACTTAGCGCAGCCCACGACAAGCGTGACCGTGTATAAAGGTTCGGCGGGGGATAGGTGGTATACCGCACGCTGGAAGGTGAACGAGTATACCATAACATTTAATTCAAAAGAAGGCAGCGCCGTACCGCCCGTTATCGCGGCGTATGGTTCCCTGATACCCGAGCCGCCCCAGCCAAGCAGGCAGGGGTACGCGTTCGCCGGCTGGTACAAGGACAGCTCGTGCAAAACAAGGTGGAACTTCGGCACGGATGTTGTTACGGGTAACGATACGCTGTATGCGAAATGGCAGCCGTACTCGAACTATCTCGATGACGTAATGCTTTCCGCGGGAACGCTTATGAAGCCGTTTTCCAAGAGCGCTGTCCGCTACAATATCACGCTCGGGGAACACGAGAGCGGCATCACAATAACGCCGATTAAAGAATACGACGGCGCAGTGATGAAGATAAATAACGCCGTAAGGGACAGCTATTTTGTAAGCCTTGCCAGCGGCAAGTCGGCGACCGTGAAAGTAGCGGTCAGTTACAACAGAAAGACGAAGACTTACGTGTTTAAAATCACACGCGCTAAATCCTCCGACAACACGCTGGGAGCGCTCACAGCTTCCGCCGGTATGTTCGATAAGCCGTTCGATCCCAATATACTGAATTATACGCTGCTGCTTGATGAAAACACGAAAAGCGTGACGTTATCGGGCAAAGCGGCGGCGCCTGCCGCGAAGATCTCTCCGAGATCGAAAAGGCTGACGCTTAAAAACGGCCAGAGAAAGACGGTAAAAATAACGGTTAAGGCACAGAACGGGGCAAGGAGGACGTATACGGTAACCGTAATAAGAGCGGCCTCCTCAAACGCAAGCCTTAAAACGCTTAAAACAAGCCCCGGGCTGTCGCCCGGGTTCAGCCCGTATACTGCGAGTTACACGGTAACGCTGCCCGCGGCGAAGAAAACTGCCAGCATATCCGTAAGGCCCGCGGGGTATAACGCGGCGGTGTATATAGACGGCGCAAAGAGGTCATCTAAAAGGGTTACGCTGCTCAGCGGCCAAAGCGTTACGGTGCATATAATGGTATTGGCGCAGGCGGGCAACACGAAGGACTATTACATAACGGTGACGTGCCCCTGATTTAAGGCAAGACAACAAAAGCGCGCTTACATATATCTCGCGAGCTGCCCGTAGTCCTGACGTTTGACCAGTTCGTTAAGGTACGCGGAGCGGGTCGCGTCTCTTTTTCTTACCCGGTTCAATGCTCGTATTATTTCATCGGCGTTCTTAACTCCCATACCGTGCCCGTAGTAAAGCCCATTGCCAAGGTAATACACGTTTTCCCCTTGCCACTCGGGCTTTAGGGGGTCTACGTCGGGGTTGCTGAAATAGCGGGCGTCTCCGGGTATCTCGTCGACCGGGTTACGGTCCATAACCAATGCAAGGTCGCGGTCAAGGTGCTGCCAGTTCATAAGATATATGCTCGAAAAAAGCCTGTTAAACTGTTCCCTTGGCATCACGTCAAGCAGCGCCTTATACAAAACTATTATCATCGCCGTGGAGCATTCGGTGCCGTAAAGCGAGCCGCGCGCGTAGATATCCGCAATCGCGTCAGCGGGGGAGACGCCAGCCCTTAATTCAAAGCCTCCTTCGGACGTGCGGTTCCAGAATTCGGGGTTGGCTTTTGAATCACGGAATACCTTGAACGATAAGCCGCTGCGGGCAAGATCATGCGACGCCTTTACGATGCTTTGGCGCACTCTAAGCTCGGTAATAAGCACGTGCTCCGAATCGTAGGCGTAGTTTTTACGGCTTGCGGACATTATATCGAATATTTCACGCTGAAGCGGGCTGGGGGAGAAACCTTCCGCAAAAGGTATGGCGCTAATGCGCTCGCCGTTAATAGTAATCATTGCGGCCACGCTTTCCAAGGATACGTTTTGACGCTTCTATCTGTACGGGCAACGGGCTGTGCATCCAATCATGCCAATGCCTGCGGTTATTACTGTGCAGATACTGTGAACACTCTCCGAGCAGCCGCTGTGTATCAGCGTCAACTTCGCTCAATTTTTCAAGCCGCTGCCATTCGTCCATCGACAGGGCGTTATCGCCGCCGAAGCTTTTCTGCAGGTATTTTGACTCGTACGATACCCTGAACGGGCAGGGAGCTTCGCACATCTGGTTTGATTCGCCGGTATAGTATAAATAAGGCTTGTTGCGCTTAAGCCAGCTAAGAACGCTCCGGCGCTGGCTTGCCGGGTTTGCGCTCTCGTCGCGGCAGCAGGGTAGGAACTTTAATAATCTGCGCGCAAGCGCAACGTCGCGCTTATCTTTTGAAAGCAGGCGGTCCGCCGCCATCGCAATGCATTGAGCGTCGCCGCTTTCAAACAGCGCCCATTCGGCGTCGTAGGTATAAGAGCCCCTCCTGTGCCTTTCAAATATGAGATCAATAAGAGCGCCGAGGCTGGATCTGTCGCCGAACGCCTTGACAAGCAGTATCGCCGCGGCGTCAATAATACGCTCATACTCGCTGCCGAGTCCTGATTCCTTACAGCCCGTTGTGAACATCCATTTGAGTACTGGCATGTCTTCAGGGGCTGCCTCAAACGTACCCCGGGCGGCAGAGGCTATCTGCTCCGTCAGCTTAAGCGCGGCTGCGTTCCGTGAGCTTAAATACGGCTCGAGGCCCAGCTTTATTATCTCCGGCCGCAGTATGTAAAGCGCGGGGAAACCGAGCTTTGAGTCATTAAGCGCGTCTATGGCTGCGTCCGGGTCTTTATTATAAAGGCCATAAAATGCGTTTCTTGCCTGCGCGGTATCGCCCCGTATATCTGCAATACCGGGCGGCACGCCGCTTCTTCTTGAATGTGCTGTAGGCATGTTTATTGATTCCCCTTATAGCGGTTCTCGTTTATCTTATGAGCGAAGAACACAAAACGTTCTGTTCGCCTGTAAGAGCCAAACCGGAGAAAAGAGTGGTACGATTCATATGGAACGATATTCGGCGAAAACAATGGAGAGTGATATAAAAAACCGGAACAGTTTGCTCCGGTTTTTTATGACGGAATGATAATGTATTATGATGTTATAGCCTATTTTACAGCGTACCCTGCTTTAATAATGGCAGCCTTTGCGAGTATCAGCGCAGGGTCTATGTATGGAAAGTTTATGCCGTATTTTTCAAACGCTATGGGCAGCTCGGTACAGCCGAGTATGAAGCATCCCGCGCCTTTTAATGCCATTTGCTTAAGCTCGCCGGTCAAAGCTGCGGTGTCGTAATTTTCCGCTCCCGCCTTAACGCCGTTGTAGATAACGGACATTACCTCCGCCTGTCCGCCCTCTGAAGGCAGAACGGCTTTTATGCCGAACTCATTTAAAGCGTTTTCATACAGCCTTGCGCGCAGAGCCCCCGTTGTGGCCAGCACGCCGACGCTTTTTAGACCGAGAGCATTAACCTCCCTGGCCGTTTCTTCTATCATATTGAGCACAGGCACATTTATTGCCCCGCACAGCTTTTGGTAAAACACGTGCGACGTGTTGCAGGGGAGCAGCAGTATATCTGCGCCCATGCGCTCAAGACGCTCCGCGGCTTCGAGTATATAAGCAAACGGCGCGTCGCTGCCCTCAAGCACCGCTTTCGTCCTGTCGGGTATCTTAGGGTTGTTGTCGATAACAATATGAATATGCCCGCTGTCGCAGCTCGCGTCGGTATGCGCTATTATCTTATAAAACAGGTCCGCCGTAGCGAGCGGACCCATGCCGCCGATTATGCCCAGCGTTTTTTTAGCGCTATCAGTTAACATCGGTAGTCGGGCATACCTGAGCCGCGCCGCTCCCTGTATTGTAAAGATACATTATCTGCGTGACTTTGCCTTCCTGCACGAGTATCGACAGAGTGGTCGTATCTTCGACAAATTCATACGAGCCGCCGCATTCCTGATAGTTGTTGCCCATCTTTTGCAGCATCGCGTCCTGCGTGTCGCCAATCTTCACACCTTGGGGTATCGAGACGGTATCGTCCGTTACGGTTATAATAGTCACGTGGTCGGCGCCGTCTATCTCGTTTACCGTAAGCTGGAAGCCGCCGTACGTATAGAACTTATCCACGCCCTGGTACGCGCAGCTCGGCGCTTCAAATGAGCTGTTTGGTTTGCCGAGGCTGCCCAGCACCGCTTCGGCAAGGTCGTACGGGCGTATTTTTACTCCGTTGGATTCAAAGAACAGAGTATGATTTTGGGCGACGGGAGATACGCCGGGCTCCTGAGGCTGCTGCACGGCGCCGGGCGCGTTCGCCGCCTGGGCGCCCGGGTCCACAACGACGCCGCCTTGAGCGCCGCAGCCTGCTAAAACAATAACAAATGTCAATGCCAATAAAACACTTACAACCTTTTTCATTCTTTCTCCTTTTCTACCACCAAACTTTTTAAAAAACCAAACTCGGCAAGCTCTTTCTCCTGCGCGGCCTTTTCTTCATAGTAAGCGGCAACCTTGCCGGCCCACACTTTTGACAGCTCCTTATCGGCGCGATGGTCGGTAAGATTGAAGTCGCGCTTCAGTATGCCGCCCAAGTATGCCGAGAGCTTCTCGGCCCCGTATATATTAAGATGCAGCCCCGAATCGTACGTATCCGTTCTAAGATCGAGGCCCGTTTGCTCGTTAAGCTTAAGGAAGTTGATATACATAAGCCCTTTTCTGTCCGCGTAATCGACCATCTGCTCTTCCCACTCATCATACCAATGGGGGTATATGCTGGGCGCCTTTATCAGTATAAGCTGTATGCCGTTTTCTTTGCACAGCTCAACCATCATATCGAGATAATTATAGCATACATCACTGAACGTATAGTCCGCAAGTTTTTGCGGTATGGGCGGCTGTCCGGCGGCTTTTATGTCTACGCGCATAAGGTAGCCGTTGTGCGAAACGGGCTTTTTGCCGAACATATATTTAACGTCGTCGGAACTTAGCTCGCTCCAGCGCGAATGAAACCTGAGAAACGGGAAGATATACGACGGCAAATCTTCTTCCGGCGTCATCGAAGCTTCTACGGCCTTTATCTTTACTGGAGACAGCCGCATGCCGTCCAGAGTCATGCGGTTGTACGCCTCGTTCTGAGGCTCGCCGTATTTCATCGACAGCACGTTGAAAACGACAACTTTAGGCTTTTCGTACATAAGCGTTTCTTCGAGCAGGTAGTAAGACTGCCATATGAGCTGCTGCGGCGTTCCGCGGATATAGCTGGTTATGCCGTATTTCTCCCACAATGCGACGGGGGAGAAGTTCTCGTACACCTCGCAGTCGCCTATGAATATTACGTCGTGCGGCGTCTTTTCGTTATAATACTCGGCGACTAGAGCGCCTTCGCGCACTGCGCCCCTATATTTGGGCATAAAAAGCAGCTGGAGCAGATACAATATGCCCAGTACCGCAGCGGCAGTTACTGCAAAGTATATAAACGCCTTTTTGTTTCTCTTCATGTAAGGCCCCTAAAACTGATTATAGATAAACTGGCTGGAATCGTAGCCTATGCCATAAGCGCCGAAAACCAGCACAGCAAGCAGCAAAACGGCAATCAGGCCGTAGCGCAGCGCGTAAGTATTGCGGCTTAGCTGCTCGCGCACGCCGCCGCGTCGCTGTATGAGCGAAACCGCTATAAGAATGGCCGTCCCTAAGAGCACTACTATGTAGTCCCACGCGGAAAGCCCGAGTTTTAACAGTACGCCGCTGAAAAGCTGGTCCCAGTTCCAGTTCGTAAATATCGAGAAGAACATATTAAATGACATAGGAACGTCACGGTAACAGTCGAGTATGCGAAGCGACGACAACAGGAAAAACGTGCGCACCACCTGAAACAGCCTGTACCCGAAAGTGTCCGCGAGTCCCGGAAACCTTGAATGGAACTTTTCATAAAGCGGCGTGAGTTCCTGGGAAATAATAATGATGAGCCCTGTAAGCACGCCCCATACGACGAAATTCCACGCGGCTCCATGCCACAGGCCGGTGACGAACCACACTACAATAGTCGCCACATATACGGACACGCGCTTGCCAAAGCCGTTGCCGAGCTTCGCCCTTGCTTTCTTGGACAGCTCCAGCATCGGCCTCGAGGCAGATATCGGGTAAAACATGTATTCGCGGAACCATGAGCTAAGCGATATATGCCAGCGCCGCCAGTATTCTGCGATGTTCTTGGAAAAATACGGACGCAGGAAGTTTTCCTGCACCTTTATGCCCAGCACCTGCGCAATGCCTATCGTTATGTCTATGCCGCCCGTAAAGTCTGCGTACAGCTCGACGGCATAAAACACCATCAAACACACGACAAACACGCCCTGATACGCAGCCGTGTCCTTAATAAGCGCGGTTACGGCGACGAGTATGCGGTCAGCTATTACGACTTTTTTGAAGTACCCCCATAGTATGCGCTGCAATCCGAACGAGACCTGCTTTTTGTCGAAGCTGTGAGGCTCGTAAAGCGTACTGCTAAGCTCGTCGTAGCGCGTGATTGGCCCCTGCACAAGCAGCGGGAAAAAAGAAACGAACAGCGCGAACTTTGCGATGTTGCGCTGCGCAGGGTACTTGCCGCGATGTATGTCGATAATGTATCCCATAGTCTGGAACGTATAGAACGATATGCCCATGGGAAGCAGAAGGTCCATATATACCGAGGGCGAATCCGCAGCCGTAAACAGCGGGCTTACGAGGTTTATAGCGAAATTGGCGTATTTCAGTACGGCGAGTATGCCGAAGTTTATCAAAAGGCAGACGATAAGCCAGCCGCGCGTCTTTGCCTTTGTGGCTGCTTTATAAGCCTTGCGCTCGTCGGGCGATAAAGAAGCCTTGGTATCCGCAAAATACCGCTCGCGCTTTATTCGCAGCGTTTCCATACGCAGCGCAATGGCGTACGTAGTGCAAATCGTCACGCTTATGTATACGCATCCCTGCCAGCCGGCGTATGCGTAAAAAAAGGCGTTGGCGGCAAGCAGAAGCATCCACTGAAACCGTTTGGGTATCAGGTAGTAGATAACAAACACCGCCACCAGGAACAGCAGGAATATCCCTGATGTAAAAAGCATGCGCCCTCCTTAGTCTTCTTCGCTCAGGCGTTTAATAAGTGCGTATAGTGATTCAGCCGAATTAAAGTTTTCGGGCACGATTTCCTCGGCCGGTATGGCTACGTCGTAGGCGTTGTCCACTTCGGCTATTATTGTAACGATATCGAACGAGTCGAGTATCTTATTGTCTATGAGCTTGTCGTTTGTCTCAAAATCCACGTCGGGATGCAGGTCTTTAAGTATATTCATCAATGCTTCCATATGTCTGCTCCTTATAGTTATATCGAACACTCAAAAGCCAGAAGTATCGTGGCAAGTATCATTTGCTTTGCGCCGTATACTGCTGCTTTAAAGCTATGCGGTCGAGTTTGCCGTTGGGCGTATACGGCATCGCGCTGCGCCTGTATATGTGGTTCGGCATCATATAGCGCGGCAGCCTTTCTTTAAGCGCCTTCGAAATAAGCGCCTCGTCGGTGTCGCCCGTATAGAAGAGCACGAGCTTTTTCTTTTCGTCGTCGAATATGCAGCACGCAACGTTCACGGAGTTAAGGGCGTTTGCCGCGACTTCTATCTCGCCTATCTCTATACGGTGGCCCATGTGCTTTATCTGGTTGTCCTTGCGGGATATGAACATTAGCTCGCCCCGCTCGTTGTACCTGCCGATATCGCCTGTGCGGTATATGAGCTCGGGGTAATTTGTGTTGAGCGGGTTTTGCACGAACGCCTGAGTTGTCTTTTCGGGCGCGCGGTAATAGCCGAGCGTAAGCGACGTGCCGCGTATGCATATCTCGCCGGGCTCGCCGTTTTGCGCAAGCCGGTCGTTTTCGTCTAATAGCAGTATCTCTGTGTTTTTAAACGGACGCCCTATAGGTATCGTTTCATCCAGCGCGAACTCCCTGTCAACCTCGTACCAGCACGACATGCCCGTGGCTTCAGTTGGCCCGTATAGGTTTATATACCGCGCGCCGGGCACGTGCTCTCTCCACAGGTTGAACTGTTTGATGGGGAAGACCTCGCTGCCAAAAGCGATAGTGCGCAGATATTCGGGCTTTGCCCGCTTGAACGCTCCCAGCCCCGATATGAGCGTCAGCGCCGAGACGACCCAGCATACGGTGTTTATCCTGTGGTTGTTGAGGTACTCGATAAGCGTTACGGGGAACATAAAAAGCTGCTTCGGTATAATCCACGTAGTAGCGCCGAATTTGAGCGTCGAGTAAATCTCCTTTAAGCACGCGTCCACGTAAAGCGGCACCTGCATGCCGAACACCGTTTCGGAATCCACACGCAGCACTTCGGTGAGCGCTTCGATATAGTCTATTACCGAGCGGTGGCAGGCAACTACGCCTTTGGGTATGCCTGTCGAGCCGGATGTGAACACGATGTATATGGGGTCGGTATCTATCGCGCGTTCGCGTACGTACAAAAGCGCCGCTTCGTCAATCGGCGTGTTTACGATATCGTCATAAAGCAAAGCGTCTCCCGAAAAGCCGTAGCCCGAGAGCTTTTCTTTCGACGCGTCATCGCATATTACAACCTGCGGCCCGAGCTGCTCGAATATGAGGTTTATCCGCTGGGCGGGCATTTCCTCGTCGACGGGGACGTAATAACAGCCCGCCGCTATTACGCCGAAAAACGCGAGTATTGCCTGAGGCGATTTTTGCATGAACACTACCACGGGTTTCTTGTATATGCCGCGCGAGTACAAAAACGAGCCTATCGCTCTTGAGCCGTCGTAGAGCTGTTTGAAGCTAAGGGAAGTATTATCGTCTGCAAACGCCGTTTTATCAGGGTATTCGGCGGCGGTTTTATCTAGATATTCAAGCACGTTTATCATGTAAGCGTTACTCCTGCGCGTTATTCCAGTTTAAATGATTCGGCGGGCGTCTTGGGATACAGGTCTCTGTTGAAGCTCCACCAATTGGGGCCCCGTCCCAGCAGCTCCTTGTCCGTCTTCATGAAGCAATCAAAGTTGCGCGGCCCTACGTTTATTGCGTCAAAATGATACCAGCCCGTACCCAGATTTGCAAGCACCCAGTAGTGTTCCGTGTTTTTCGTCTTGCTGCCCCAACGCTCGACGCACATAGTCTGCGCGCCTATCTCGTTTAAAAGGCACCGCGCGGTGGCGTAAAACGTGAAGCAGTCGCCTCTGCCTTCAGTGATGCCGCGGTACGCCTCGAAATTGTAGTCTTTCTTGTTGGAGATGCCGTTGTACTTTATATGCGTGTTGACATACTTGAAAATTGCATATGCCTTCTTGCCGATCGACATATCAGACGTGGTGATTTCGGAAAGCACCTGCTGGGCTGCCTCGTGAAGCTTCTCGTCCGAGACTGTCTGTTCCACGAACGTAAAGTTGCATGACTGCCGGGTCGTGTTGCCCGATGAATCCG
This sequence comes from Bacillota bacterium, assembly GCA_023415915.1. Classification (GTDB taxonomy): domain Bacteria; phylum Bacillota; class Clostridia; order Christensenellales; family SZUA-584; genus DTFZ01. The sequence goes on from JAEZIZ010000077.1 coordinate 17,578, forward strand.
TGGCTATGTATGTCACCTCATACGTGCCAGCCGCGTTTATATTCACCTTAGAGTTGTCAACCTGTAAGTCCACTTCGGCGTCGCAGTTGTCTTCGGCAAAAACGTCGGCGAAGTAGGCAACGGCCTTCCCGATATAGACATAGCGATCCTTTACGTCGTAAAGCACGGGCGCTTCGGTATCGGGCGTAAGCTTCAGAGTTGAAGTGCATTCCGACGAATTGCCCGCGGCGTCCGTAAGCACGACGGTAACGCTTTGAGCGCTCTGCGAGTTCCAGTCCGGTTCCTGCTTGAAGGAATATGCAATCTGCGTATAATCGAACGCATTGCTGACGAACTTTTCGGGGGCAAGGGGATGCGCTAAATACCAATTCACATCGGCAGGTTCAGCCTTGGGCGGCGTGGTGTCCACAACCGTTACCCTTGTAATGTTTCTTTGCCCGTCGATTATAACCTCCACGTCAAATTCACCGAGCATATTGGGTATCATCTCGGACGCAAGCGACGCTGAAGCCTTACCTGCGGCTTCCGCGAATTCCGCAGCGGCAAGCGGGGTGTCCCTTATCTCCACGGTGATGGGCGCGACGTTGGATATTAGCAGCGAAGCCTTGGCTTCCGCGCTGTTGCCCCCAAGATCGGTCGCGACCACGACTGCGTCCTGGAATCCGGTCTTCGTAAAATCCGGCTCGGTTTTATATGAATACGAAAGCGTAGTGGCGTCCTCGGCGGAAGCGATAAAGTCTTCCGGCTTCGCCTGGGCGCCCGGCTTTATATGCACCAGTTTGGCCGTTATCACGGGGTTTGTCGTATCGACAACGGAAAGAACGGACGTATACGTAACGCCGTTTACTTCTATCGAAACGTCGTATTGCCCTGGGATAGCAAGAGGCAGAGAGGAAATATCGGTGAGCATCGTTGCGTTGAGCGACTTATCAACGAGAAAATCCTCCAGAGTTGGAGGGTTGCCGCCCGCCTCAAACTCAAGCGTGTCAACGACGGCTCTTATATGCAGAGTGGACGTAACGGTCGATGTGTTGCCGCTCATGTCACGAAGCGTCAAAACAACGGAATAATCGCCGGCCTTGCCGAACTCGGGCTCGCGCTGCCACTGTATATTCACCTTGTCCCTGTCAGCAAGGCCCGTTATCAGTTTGTCAGGCGTTATTGTATCGTTTATGGATATCGTTAGCTCAACAGGCTGCGCAACCGGCGCGACCGTGTCCTTAACGACAAGATTGACAAGCCGGTCGTTACCGTTTACGGATATGTGAATCCAATTGCTTCCTGTTTTTGTTACGTCAATTGTGGATAAGTCGGTTAAATACTCCACCGAAGAATTGCCGCTTATTGAAAACACCTGCGCCGAAGGCACGGGGTCGCCCAATTCCACAGCGTATGCTATATGTGTGTCGGAATAGAGTATAAGCAGCGCCGCCACCGCGGCGACGCACAAGAAGAGTATGCAGCCGGTAATATATAAGGCGGTACGCCGCTTGCGGCGTTTCTTTCTTTGGTTGAGTCTTTGGGCTGATCTTTTGTCATAGTCTAAAACAAGCGTATTCGATTTTTTTTGTACCATATATTCATCCGCAAATAATTATAATTTGCACCACCATAAAATATGCCTGTGATTTGCCTGATGTAAGAGGCAATTTCAGTAATCAAAGTATAGCACTCATGTCATATCTGTGCAACAGCTACGGCATACCAAAGCGCGGCAAACTTTACAAAATGATAACAGTTGTACTTATTAACATAAAAAGACATGGATTTTTTTGACCGCAAGAATATCCAGTATGTTTTCCGGCATTTATTTGCACAGTTAAAATATATCCCACGTTCAATAATTTTATCTATTCATGATAATGCATACCAAGCGTAATATGAACATATCAAATGATAGGAGGTATCATTGAATGGCAAAAAAGTTGGTTGTATTTTTGCTCGCGTTCGCCATGGTGGCTGTGATGTTTGCGGCATGTACGCAGGCTCCCGCTACGGCGTCCGAAGCTCCTTCTGAGGCTGCTCCGGCTTCCGAAGCTCCTTCTGAGGCTGCTCCGGCTTCCGTAGATGCCGATGGGGCAAAGACCGTTGGGCTGACAATGCCGACGAAATCGTTGCAGAGGTGGAACGAGGACGGCGCTAACGTGAAGGCCGCGCTGGAAGCCAAGGGCTACAAGGTCGATCTTCAGTATGCCGACAATAAGCAAGACGTACAGAATACCCAGATCGAGAACCAGATCACGATGGGCGTAGACATTCTCGTTATTGCTTCAATTGACGGCGGCGCGCTGGGCGGTGTGCTGGAGCAGGCAAAAGCGGCGAACATACCCGTTATCGCTTACGACAGGCTGCTTACAAACACCGACAAGTGCGATTACTACGCAACGTTCGACAACTATGGCGTTGGCAAAATGCAGGCCGAAGCCCTTGTGAGTGCGCTGGGGTTGGATAAAGGAGAAAAAGGCCCGTTCAATATTGAAATATTCGGCGGTTCTCCTGACGACAACAACGCCCACATAATACATCAGGCGCATATGGACGTTATACAGAAGTATATCGACAGTGGTGCTTTGATTATCACATCCGGTCAGACGACAATGGAGCAGATCGGTATTCAGGCATGGGATTCCGCTACGGCTCAGGCAAGGATGGACAACCTGCTCACAGCTTATTATGCTGACAAGGATGTCAAAGCCGTTCTTTGCTCGAACGACAGCACAGCGCATGGCGTCATCGCTTCGCTTAAAGGGTCGGGATACGGCACAGCCGACAAGCCTTACCCGATTGTTACCGGCCAGGACTGCGACAAGATCAACTTAGGACATGTCGCACGCGGCGAGCAGTACATGACCATATTCAAGGACACGCGTATTCTTGCGGATGAAATCGTTAAGATGGCCGACGCCATTCTCTCCGGCGGAAAAGCGGAGACAAACACGACATATGACAATGGCGTGATAAAAGAAGTGCCTACACTTGGCTGCAAACTCCAGCTGGTCACCAAAGACAACTGGAAAGAAGTGGTGATAGATTCCGGATATTACAAGATGGAAGATATTCCGCTGGAAGAGACTGAGTAAGTTAAGGAAACACTGATGAACCCGTAGGTAGAAATGGCGGCAGGGGATACTGCCGCCATTTTAACGGGAAATTCCTCACATAGGAATGCAGGCTTATTAAACCAAGATAAGCCGGAGCAAGGGACGAGAATAATGAATCTATATTTTGCGGACAAGGAGTGATCGAATGTCGGAGTATATCCTGGAAATGGACGATATTACGAAAGAGTTCCCTGGCGTCGTCGCTCTTAAAGATGTTACCTTTCAGGTAAAAAAAGGCGAAATCCATGCGCTGGTCGG
>JAEZIZ010000123.1 GCA_023415915.1 Bacillota bacterium
GCCCCCGCTCCCCCGCTTCTTTTCTTAAAGAAAAGAAGCAAAAGAAACATTGCCACGGCGCTTCGTATCTGTGCAGTATTATTATTGGAGACGGTTAAACCGTCCCGTTTTTTTGTCATCCTGAGACGGAATGAAATGAAGGCAAGGATCCCATGTAATTTGGCAAAAACCCGACGAGATTTCTCGTCGCTCCGCTCCTCAGAATGACGTTTCCCCCTCCTCCGCCTTCATCTCATTGATTATCTCGTTCACCTTCCTGCACTGCTCAGCTATGCTCTTTGTCTCGGATATCGGCGTGCCGTTTTCAAGCGCTTCGTCGATTAAACGGCCTAATATTTCGCGCTCTTCGCGCAGTTTTATTTCCATGCTTTGTTTCATATAGTACCCCGCGTCGATGTATTAACGGTTTGCCGTTAGCATATAATATCTCCGCACGCATGTCAACGGTATTCCGTTAATCATTTTGTGCGTAAAATGATACGCTGTTGTCAAACGGAATTCCGTTGGGAGGTATTTGTGTGAATCTTTCCAAGGCGGTCGTAAAGCGTATACTTGAATTATGCAAGGAACGGGGAATTACCGTAAACGCTCTTAGCAATATTTCCGGCGTTACGCAATCGACGGTAAATGATATAGTAAACGGAACTACTCGCAATCCCGGCATAGTTACCATTAAGAAGCTGTGCGACGGGTTTGAGATAACGTTAACCGAGTTTTTCGATTCGCCGTTGTTCGCCCGTTTGGATCAGGAGATAAAATAGTCGGGAATGGATAGTCCTTCCCTACAATGGTATCTTCCTAAGCGAGGCGTAACCCGCTGGCAAACGCATTTTGACAACGGATAACACCCCAACAAGCCCTACATCTTGTCGGGGACCCCGATATAAAAAAACGCCTTTCGGCGTTTTTTGTTTCTGTTATTATTACTTGCTTCTTATATACCTTCCCAGCGCCTTGTCTTCTTTCGTGATGTGCAGCAGAAGCCAGTTCGTCAGCGTCATGCCTACCATAGACTGCGTGGCAGGCGTGAAGCCCTTCTCTATCTCCTTGCGCAGGTTTCTAACGGTAGCCTTGAACTCCTCATGCAGCTTTTTATGCGCCGTATAGCCAGGATAGTTATACCTTACCTGCAAAGCTTCTTCGGCATTGAAGTGCGATATGACGTAGCTTTCCAGGAAATTTAGCACTTCCAATACCTTCGCGTTCTTTTCCGCGCCGCTCATAACGTCGTAAAACGAATTCACTCTTGCAATCAGCTCTTTATGCTGGCTGTCGATCTGCTCAACCCCGACAGAAAGGTCCTGTGTCCACTCCATATCTTATCCTCCTGATGTAATATTACCGCCTAAGTATCTTGGGCTTTGAGTGCCTTATTTTATTTATCGTATAATGCGCATACTTCATTAGAGCAGGTTCATCCCTGTATCTCTTTTTCTATGCCGCCTTCCGGTTTTGCCCGTATATTGCCCTCTCCCTCGTTGTGGGATATAATTCTACTCAATAAAAGATTCAGGATATGTGTATGCATGTATTCGTCGTGTACTGCCACCCGAGCGAGCAGAGCTTTACGTATGAAGTGAAAAACGAATTTTTACGCGGCCTTGCGGATGCCGGGCATACGTATGAAATGTCGGACTTATACGCCATGGGCTTCAACGCGGAGTTTTCGGAAAGAGAATATCTGCGCGACGCTTTCTACACAGGAGGCGGCGCCGTGGACGAAGACGTGCTGCGCGAGCAAAATAAGATACAGTCCGCGGACGCCATAGCGTTCATCTACCCCGTGTTCTGGACGGAGGCCCCCGCAAAGCTCGTCGGCTGGTTCGACAGGGTGTGGACGTTCGGCTTCGCATACGGGCCGGCCACAAAGATGAAGAAGCTTAAAAAGGCGCTTGTCATAGCGATAGCGGGCAACACTATGGAGGCGCTTAAGGAAACGGGCGAAGCGCAGGCTATGGAGACGGTAATGCTGGGCGACAGGATAAGAGACCGGGCGGAGGAAAAGCGCATGGTCATACTGGATGGCACGTCGAGACACGACATGGAACAGCGCGAATCCAAAGCGCCCGCGCATTTGAAAACAGCGTATGGACTGGGCAGGGATATGTGAGGCCAAAACTGAAAAGCGCGCGTTTCTCTGTTTATGATTCAAAAGTAATGATATAATAAACTAAAGCTTATCAAAACCAATGCGAATCAAGCGTTGTTTTATCGGGGTCCCCAAAAAGTCGTGAGGCTTTTTGGGTGTAAATAAAACTACTAAGTGGGAGGATGACAATGGAAAACAACAAAACGATGGAAAACTTGATGGCGGCGTTCGCGGGCGAGTCGCAGGCAAACAGAAAGTATACGGCGTACGCCAGAAAGGCAGAGGCTGAAGGCAAAAAGAACGCGGCAAAGCTTTTCCGCGCGGCTGCCGATGCGGAGACGCTTCACGCTTTAAAGGAATTCGAGATAGCGGGCAAGATCGGCACGACGGCGGACAACCTTAAAGACGCCATAGCGGGCGAAACGCACGAATACACGGATATGTACCCCGGGTTTGTAAAGACGGCGTCCGAAGAAGGCAACAAGGCTGCAGTGCGCACGTTCACATACGCGATGAAGGCTGAAGAGGTTCACGCGCGGCTGTACGAAGAAGCGCTCAAAAGCATAGACAGTGAGCAGGAAGTATTCTATTATCTCTGCCCCGTCTGCGGCAACATAGAGCTGTCAGTGCCGGAAAGCTGCCCTATTTGCGGCGTGCCGGGCTCCAAGTTCATAAAATACTGAGAGTATCCCGGAAATATCTCCGGGATTATTTCTAACGTTCTATTATCCAAAGCGCGGCACTGCTAAATCTATTGTGTTTTTGCCGTGCATGGGATAATATCGAATGTGTAACGTTTATAGAAAGGAATACTCTATGGCGCAATTTACGAAAGTGGACGGCAATAATTACGGGGACATAAGGATTTTCGCATTAAGCACATGCGGATGGTGCAGGAAGACGAAAGCGTTTTTAAGGGATCATAACGTGTCGTTTTCGTACGTCGACGTAGACCTTTTGTCCTCCGACGAACAGGCCGACGTGCTAAAAGAGCAGCGGGCATACAACCCTGCAGAGTCTTATCCGACTATTGTCGTAAATTCCGATTACTGCATTGTCGGTTACGACGAGCAGAAACTGAAACGGCTTATAGGCGAGTAACATGACGGACGACGTAAAGAAGCGCCTTGAAAAGCTTAAAAGCGACGCCGCAGCGGGTGGGTATACGCTCAATCCCGACGAGGAGTTTTTGGAAGGGCTTGCGGAAGGTCTTGTTGCAAACAAAGCGCGATACGGCATAGAGAGCTGCCCGTGCCGCCTATTAAAAGGCGCTCCCGAAGATAACATGGACATAGTATGCCCCTGCGTTTACCGCGACGACGACCTCGCGGAGTACGGAGCGTGTTATTGCGCGCTGTATGTAACGGATAAATGGAACCCCGCAAGTCAGGTTCCCGAACGGCGTACCGCGAAAGGTAAAAGTGCTATAAGCAGCCCGGAAACCAAAGCGGCTGACGCTTCGCAGGGACGTGCGTTTTCTTCGCTGCCCTACCCCGTATACCGGTGCGGCGTATGCGGGTATCTTTGCGCAAACAACAGCCCTCCGCGCGTATGCCCTATATGCAAAGCGGGCGCGGAACGGTTCGAAAGGTTTATATAACAATATTGTTATACAGGAGGTAACGACATGGAATACTACATTATGGCCGTAAAAATCGACGAGAGGCGTAAGAATTCACCCGACGTACAACAAGTGCTTTCCAGCTTCGGATGCTCGATAAAGGTAAGGCTTGGACTGCACGAGGCCGGAAGCGTATGTTCCGACGAAGGCCTGCTCATACTTCAGCTGACCGGAGACACCGATGAGATGAAGCAGCTCGAAAAAGCGCTGAATGAGATGGACGGCGTCAAGGCTCGCATGATTATTATCTAAAAAGCGCCTTGTTATTCGAAGACTCCCACGACGGATATCAGCCCTGTAATATGGCTGTTGAACTCGTCTATCTGTTCGGCGGGTATATTAAACTCCTGATGTCCGTCTGTGGTCTTCGTACTGAACCAGGATAAATAGTTGTCGTCCGCTTCAAATTCAACGATGTAATTTCTGCGGTCTTCATTGCTCCGCTTTGCAGCAATCTGCATCGCGTATTCTTTGTCGGACGCGAGATTCATTCCTCGTCTGCCTGGCATACGCGCCGGGAAACTCTTGAAGCCGTTCTGCTGAATCAATCGAAACTCTTTCTCCCCTACCGAACGGAACAATTTCATTTTACTTGCTTCTTTCTGTCAATAAATCTTAATACGCTCGCTGTAGTTCGTTAGCGCCAGTTTATGTTTATCTGCTTTTTGGCAGCGCCGCCAAAGCATAAGCGCCTTTGGTGTTGCTATGCTTTATTATACGCCTGGTGCAGTTAATATTTTATACCCCGCTTCTGTTATCTGCAATAACATTATGCATATTTAGCCTTAATATTATCTTCATTACAGCTTGTTTGCTTTGACTAACAATAAAAACTTCTTGCCAAAAGCACAAATAAATATAAAATGTATACGTATATTGCTGTCACATGAAAGGAGATGTTCTTTATGAATATGGAGATTGCAGACGCCGGGGAGGCGCAGGAAGACTAGAGTCGTACGCCTCCCAAAGCAACGAATACTTTTGGAGGTTATAAAATTGAACAGCGACATGAAATTATTGGGCTTTGACGAACGCGCCGCCGTCGAAGCCAGACTTTACCCCGGCACGTATCCGGGCCGGGTGGCATCGCAGTCAAAGACGCTTTACCGTGTTCTGACGGTAAGCGGAGAGATACTGGCTCAGGTTTCGGGCAAGCTGCGAGGCAGCGCCGTATCTCAGGCAGACTTCCCCGTCGTCGGCGACTTTGTGATGCTGGACCGTGCGGACGATACAGGCGGCAGCGCTGTAATACTTCACCTGCTGCCCAGGAAGAGCATATTCGTAAGGAAGGCCGCAGGCTCCTCCCGCGAAAACCAGGCGGTAGCAGCCAACATAGACACCGTGTTTATATGCATGGGCATGGACGGCGATTTCAACCTGCGGAGGCTGGAGCGATACCTGTCTATAGCATGGGACAGCGGCGCTTTGCCGGTTGTGGTGCTTACTAAGTCCGATTTGTGCGACGATCCCGCTAAGAAGGCTTCTCTTGCCGAGTCCGTATCGATTGGAGCGGACGTAATCGTAACAAGCGCTCCGCAGACGGGCGCCGATGCGCTAAAGCCCTATATACTCGGCAAAACCGTGGCTTTTTTGGGCTCTTCGGGCGTAGGAAAGTCTACGCTTATAAACTGTCTTAAGGGCGAAGATATGCTGCAGACGGGAGCCGTAAGCAAAAACGGGCGCGGCAGGCACACTACCACGAGGCGCGAGCTTATACCGCTCCTGGGAGGCGCGGTTATCGACACTCCGGGCATGCGCGAACTCGGCATTGACAGCGCCGACTTTTCGCATTCGTTCTCCGACATAGACGAGCTTGCACTGGGATGCCGTTTTCGCGACTGCACGCATACGTGCGAGCCGGGATGCGCAGTACTTTCAGCGGTCGAGGAAGGAATTCTGGAAGAAGACAGGCTTTCCAGCTACCATAAGCTTAAGAAGGAAGCGGATTACGAAGGCTTAAGCTCGAGGCAGATAGAGGCGAAAAAGGTGGAAAGCATGTTCGGCGGGTTTGCCGAAATGAAAAACGCACGCAAATATGTAAAGGAAAAGAACAACAGATGACTACGGCAACACATATACTTTTCCGTATGTAAAAAGCAGGCCTTTGCAGGCCTGTTTTTTATAATGATAGGAATATTATCTTTTGGGGGGTGTGCCCATATCCCTTGGAGTCTGCGTAGAACGCGGCATCACAGGGGTGCCGGGCATGTTTTGTACATCCCTCATAGGAGGCATATTCATATTTGCATCCATGTTCGCGCCTCTCGCACCGGGCATGTTCGGATTGGCAGCGCCGGGCATCATGTTTCCCGTTCCGGAGGGCATCATAGGCCTTGCGCCGGGCATATTCGGGCCGGGCATCATGTTCGGGTTGGCAGCGCCGGGCATCATGTTTCCCGTACCGGAAGGCATTGCGGGCCTTGCTCCTGGCATGTTCGGGCCGGGCATCATGTTCGTTCCGGAAGGCATCATAGGCCTTGCG
>JAEZIZ010000130.1 GCA_023415915.1 Bacillota bacterium
TTGGCCAAATAATGTTAAACAAATAGGAGGATACAAATGAAAAAATCATTAGCAATTGTTGTTGCTGTATTGCTTGCAGTAGCAATGTTTGCAGGGTGTGCAAACACAAACAATCAGCCGTCTCAGGCGCCGGCGAGCGAGAAGCCTTCGGAAGCTGCTTCAACGCAACCTTCTGAGGCTCCGTCGGAAGCTCCGGCAGAGGCAGCAGCCGGATATGAGATCGCGATGATAACCGACAAAGGCACTATCGACGACAAGTCGTTCAATCAGGGGACTTGGGAAGGCATAAAGGCGTTTGCGGATGCCAACGGTAAAACCAAACAGTATTATAAGCCTACGGAGGTATCCGACGCCGCTTATCTCGCTTCTATTGATCTCGCGGTCAAGGGCGGAGCAAAAATGATCGTTTGCCCGGGCTTCCTGTTCGAGACCGCTGTCTACGAAGCTCAGACAAAATATCCCGACGTGAAGTTCATACTGATCGACGGAGAACCCCATACCGCAGACTATGCGACCTATAAGACCGAGCCCAATGTACTCTGCTTCATTTTTGCTGAGGACCAGGTTGGTTTCTACGCGGGCTACGCCGCCGTCAAGGACGGCTTTACGAAGCTTGGCTACCAGGGCGGACAGTCGGTTCCCGCGGTTGTGCGTTACGGCTACGGTTTCGTACAGGGCGCCGAAGCGGCTGCTACCGAGATGGGCCTTCCGGACGGTTCTATCTCCATAATGTACAATTATTCCGGCGACTTTGCAGCAACTCCTGAGAATCAGGCGAGAGCGGCGGGCTGGTATCAGTCGGGCACCGAGATAATATTCGCGGCGGGCGGCAGCGTCGGTAACTCCGTAATGTCGGCTGCGGAAGCTTCGACCGATAAATTTGTCATCGGTGTTGATGTCGATCAGAGCGGCGAATCTGACACAGTCATCGCTTCAGCGATGAAGATGCTGGGCAACGCGGTTCAGGACGGCCTTAAAGCTTTCTATGACGGCACTTTCGAAGGCGGACGGACAATCCATGCGGACTCCTCGAACAACGGCGTCGGAATGACAACGGATACCAGCAAATGGCGTAAATTTACTACAGAGGATTACAATACCCTTTTCGAAGCTGTCAAGAGCGGCAAATATACAATAAACAACTCGATAGATGCGAAAATAGCTGATTTTGGCCTGAAGAAAGTTAAGGTTACCGAAGTAACAGATTAACATACGGATTATAAACGTTGGCGGGAAGGAGCTTTTTGGCGCCTTCCCGCTGTTTATACGGGGTCCCCAGCAAGCCATAAGGCTTGATGGGGCGTGTTATACGGGGTCCCCATCGTGAGACTTAATGGGGTGAATACAAGATCCCCGCAAGTCGTGAGATTTGATTTGGTGTGAATAACGGGGTGTGGATAAAACATCTCCGTAAAAGCTGCGAGTTTTTAGGGAATAATACACAGTAACAGCAGGCTGTTTTAAGATCTTTTAGAACCCGGATAAATACCAGAGCATTCATTTACGTTCATTCTATCCGCTGCACATTTTACTTATACCGTAGGCCGGTAGCGGAGAAAAAGCCTTACGGTACCGATACTGCAGAATTAAGAGGTGAAACGCTTGGAATATATTATCGAAATGAACAATATCGTCAAGGAGTTCCCGGGTATCCGTGCGAATGACGATGTCACCCTCAAGGTAAAAAAAGGCGAAATTCACGCGCTGCTTGGCGAGAACGGCGCCGGAAAGAGCACTCTGATGAGTGTTTTGTTCGGAATGTACAAGCCGGAAAGCGGGAACATCGTACTCCGAGGCAAGGAAGTATCCATATCAGGGCCCAAAATGGCCAATGAGCTGGGCATAGGCATGGTGCACCAGCATTTTATGCTCGTACACAATTTTACGGTGCTGCAAAACATAATACTTGGTGTGGAAACGACTAAAGGCGGCTTTCTTAATCTCGACATAGCGCGCAAAAAGGTAATGGATATATCGAAGCAGTACGGCCTCAGTATTGACCCTGACGCGCTGATTTCGGACATTACTGTAGGAATGCAGCAAAGAGTGGAAATACTCAAGATGCTTTACCGTGACAACGAGATACTCATATTCGACGAGCCTACAGCGGTACTGACGCCTCAGGAGATAGCAGAGCTGATGAATATAATGAAGAACCTCGCCGCCGAAGGCAAGTCGATAATATTCATAACGCACAAGCTCGAAGAAATCAAGCGGGTAGCAGACCGTTGCACGGTGCTGAGGTTGGGAAAATGCGTAGGCACTGTCGACGTTGCCGATGTAACCATAGAACAGATGTCAGAGATGATGGTAGGCCGCAAGGTCCTTCTTCAGATCGACAAACAGGAGAAACAACCGGGCAGCCCTGTGCTAGAGGTCGATAACCTGACGGTAAAAAGCGAGGGCTCCAAAAAGAATAAAGTTCATAACTTAAGCCTTAAGGTGCATGAGGGCGAGATAGTCTGCATAGCCGGCGTGGACGGCAACGGGCAATCCGAACTCATATACGCGCTGTCGGGTTTGATTCGCGCGGACAGCGGCACAATAAAGCTAAAGGGCGAAACAATCACGGGCAAGTCGGTACGTTACCGCAATACCCACGGCATGTCTCATATACCCGAAGACAGGCATAAATACGGCCTGGTACTCGACTATACGCTGGGCGAGAACCTTGTTCTGCTGCAATATTTCGAGCCCCGCTTTCAGTCGCGTGGTTTCTTAAAAAAGGACGCAATAAAAAGTTACGCGCAAAGCCTGATAGATAAATTTGATATCCGCTGCAGCGAAGGGCCGAAAACAACGGCGCGCAGCATGTCGGGCGGTAATCAGCAAAAAGCGATAGTCGCTCGGGAAATAAGCCGGGATCCCGAGCTTTTACTTGCCGTGCAGCCTACGCGCGGCCTGGACGTGGGTGCGATAGAATACATGCACCGAAAAATTATAGATGCGCGGGACACCGGCAAGGCAGTGCTTGTGGTGTCGTTCGAACTCTCGGAGGTCATGCAGCTTGCCGACAGGATACTCGTGATGTATGAGGGCCAGATCGTAGCAAATGTGAAACCTTCCGAAGTCACGGAAAACGAACTCGGGCTTTATATGGCTGGAGCGAAAAGGGGGAACGTCGGTTGAACGAAAAGACAGGTAACAAATCAGGCGGCAGCGAATTTAAATTGGGGCCATGGTATAAGAGAATACCCGGAAGGGTACTAAACGGCATTGCCGGAGCAGCAGGCCCTTTCTCGTCGATAGTAGCCATAGTAATAGGGCTGCTGGTCGGTTTTATAGTGCTTATTATCAGCAATCCCGCTAATGCTTTTTTCGGCATTGGTAAGATACTCGGAGGCGGCCTCGGCAGCAGCACTGATTTCGGCAATGTGCTTTATTTTGCAACACCAATTATTATGACGGGGTTGTCGGTGTCTTTTGCTTTCCGTACAAACCTCTTCAACATCGGCGCTTCGGGCCAGTTCATTATGGGTGCGTTAGGCGCCGTATTTGTAGGCGTATACGGTACCGGATTAGGCTCATTTCAATGGATTGCCGCTCTTCTCGCGGCAATGCTTATGGGCGCCCTATGGGCGGTTATACCGGGACTATTGCAGGCCTACCGAAACGTTAATATCGTTATTTCATGTATAATGACAAATTATATAGGCACCTATTTTGTCAATATGACGGTAAGGTCATATCTTCTTAATACTATGGCAGGCGACAGGGCGCTCGGAGTAGCCGAGACGGCCAACATACCAAAGTTCGGGCTTGATAAGTTATTTCCGGGATCTATGGTGGGCGGTGGCATTATAATCGCTATAATTCTGGCGGTGGTCATTCACATTATACTTAGCAAAACCACCTTCGGGTTCGAACTCAAGGCGTGCGGCTTTAACCGTTATGCGAGCAGATATGCGGGTATTAACGAGAAAAGATGCATAGTACTTTCGATGGTGATTTCGGGAGCGCTCGCCGGCATAGGCGGCGGGCTTATGTATCTCGCAGGCAGCGGCAAGTATATTCTGATTGAGGACGTGATAGCGCCGGAAGGCTTTACCGGAATATCGGTCGCCTTGCTCGGCATGTCGCACCCTATAGGAACTCTGTTTGCCGGGCTGTTTATAGGATATATAATACAGGGCGGCAACCAGATGCAACTGGCCGGCTATGTTCCTGAGATAGTCGATATTATAACGGCAGTTATCATCTATTTCGCGGCGTTCGCGTTGGTGCTGCGCAGCGTGCTGCAGCGAATCCGAATGAAAAGGGGAGGAGACCGGACATGAACATTTATTTTTTAGTTCAGCAAACAATGTTCTTCACTATTCCGCTGATGCTTGTGGCTCTGGGCGGCATGTTTTCGGAGCGAAGCGGCATTGTCAACATAGCCCTTGAAGGTATTATGATAATGGGCGGGTTTGCCAGCGTATTGTTCATCAGCCTGATGCAGGACAGCATGTCAGGGCAGCTGCTTCTGATACTCGCTATTCTAATCGCTATGGCGGCAGGCGCCGTATTTTCGCTGCTCCACGCGTACGCTTCCATCAACTTAAAAGCGGATCAGGTGATAAGCGGCACTGCGCTCAACATGCTTGCGCCGGCGTTTTCTATATTCGCTGCACGCATGATACAGCCGTCGCATGTGCAGCAGATTGAATTTACAAATACGTTCCGTATCGACAAGGTTCCGGTGCTGGGCGATATTCCGGTTTTAGGCGAGCTCTTTTTCCAGAACACTTATATCACTACTTACCTGGGCGTGGTGATACTTATAGTTTCGGCGATACTTCTTTACCGCACAAGGTTCGGCTTAAGGCTGCGCGCTTGCGGCGAGCACCCTCAGGCTGCGGACGCTGTGGGTGTAGATGTTTACAAGATGCGTTACGCAGGGACAATAATATCAGGCGCGCTTGCAGGCCTCGGAGGGCTGATATTTGTTGTTACGACGTCGACAAACTTCAACGCAACAGTGTCAGGGTACGGCTTCCTCGCTCTCGCGGTTCTTATATTCGGGCAGTGGAAGCCCTGGCGCATTGCAGGAGCGGCGTTGTTCTTTGGTTTCATGAAGACAATAGCGGCAGCGTATTCGTCCATACCGTTCCTGATGTCGGTGGGAGTCACAGGCTACATATATAAAATGGTACCGTATATCGCAACACTCATTGTGCTAATATTCAGTTCCAAACGGTCCCAGGCCCCAAGAGCCGAGGGTATCCCCTACGATCACGGAGCAAGGTAGTAAAACAGCAGAACAAAAGCGGCTTTTCAGCCGCTTTTTGTTTGTACTATACGTTTTAAAGGCGCTTAAGCTTTCCCGAGCGCATTACAG
>JAEZIZ010000017.1 GCA_023415915.1 Bacillota bacterium
GCGGTCAGCAGCAGCACCAGCGCGATCAATAAAACGAAATTCCTTTTACGCATCATATCACCTCCTTATCGTCAATGGCTCCCCCGCACCCCCATGCGGTCTACCTTTTTTTCCTGAGCAGCAATACGGTGAGCAGCGCGACGGTCGCAATCAGCAGCACGGCGATGACGATAAGCAGCGCCGCGGTCGGTATGCCCGGCAGCGGCTGAGCCTGGACTCCCGCGGGAGTTTCCAAAACTGCGGCCGCGGTCTCATCGGGGGCGGCAGAAGGCTGCATTTCGGTGGCAGATGGGAGCGCTTCTTCCGTTGCAGCGGCGGCCGGCGACGGTATTTCTGTCTCCGGCGTTTCGCGCACGGTGATATGCACGGCGTTCGTCTGCTTTGAGACGCTCAAATCCCCGGTGCGCCCTATGACTACAAAACGCATGTCGCAGGTCTCGCTTATGCTCTTGCTGATGATGACTGACCCGTCGGCTCCGGCAGCCATGCCCTCGGCGTTCAGCTCCGTGGCTCCGCCCATGTCGGTTATCTCGAACCCGCCTATGTCATCATCCCCCGTGTTCCGCACTGTAACCCGGAATCTCACCGTATCGCCGGCATCGATCACGACCGGCTCGGCGCTCAGGCTGGCTGTGAAAATTACTTCGGGGCTTTCGGATCCTGAAGAACCGCCGGGGGCGAGGGTGTGTCCCGGGATAGGCTCGAAGTCTATCACATTGAAGGGCGTCGTGCGGCCGATATGATAGTCCCTTCCCATCATCCTCCCGCGCAAGTCGCCGCATATTGTGATCCCGCCCGCATCGGCTTCCCGCAGCGTGTAGGTGAGCGTGGCAGTCTTATACTGCCCGGGCATGATGGTACCCTGATCGACCGGGGGCAGATCGGTCAGTCTTTCTCCGCCGCGGGTCAGGAAGAGTTCCGTGACGACGCCGGTAGCGGCATGCGTGGTCATATTGTTCCGGTAACGCATGGTCACGGTGATGGTATCGCCTGTGCGGTAAGAATCTAAATCGGGCGAGATGGTATGGCTGATCGAGAAGACATCGTATGTCCAACGTATACTGAACCGGAAAGTCTTGCTGCCGTCCGCACCGGCATCGCTGTCGTTGTTCATCACGACCTGCATGAGCCGCGTTCCCTGCACGTCATCCATGGAAAAAGGCACGTTGAAGGATAATCGCCGCGAGGCGCCGGGAGGTATCCTGCCGTTCCAGCGCGCGCTGTAATTGCCTTCCGTATCGATGCCGACGCCGATCCATGTGATATCCGTGGGCCCCGTGTTCTCCACGGTCAGCAGCAGGTTCATGTCTGCGCCCAGATTCCCCACGAGGTCCGGCGAAAAATCGTAATCCACATTAAAGTCGTCGTTATCGGCGCGCGCGGTGCCCGGCGGCAGCAGTAAGAACATCAGCAGGACCGTTAGTGCCAATGCACAGAGTCTGCGTTTCATTTTCAATACCTCGCCTTTTCATTATTGCCGGGGCTTTCCCTGCCGCCCCCGTTGCACAGTGAGTCATTAAGAATATGAAGTGTCCGCATTTAATATGCTTTAGCCGGCATGTCCTTTACGATGTTATTCTATGACGATCACCCGCTCATAATGTCTCGGGTATTCGGGCTTCAGCTTATGACCTTTTTCAAAGTATCGAAGTCCAGATCCCCGAAAAAATATCCTCTTTTTCGTTGCCCGGCGGTTCTCTCGGAACGAAAGTCATCAGCACCAGTTCTTTGCCGTTTGCTTTTGTTTCGTGGTGCCGACCGAGCAGGCGGAAGGCAAAAGCGCCGTCGCCCTCAAAAAGACCCTACCCCTTTTAAGCAGACCTAAAGAATTCCGGTGCGCTGTCATACTGTTTACGAAATTATCACCTTTCTTCTTCAGAAAAAGATACCAGAAACTTTCGTCTCTTCTGCGGCTGCTTCAAGAGCGTGCGGGGATTAAGCGATATCGATGTGAAGGGGATCATAAGATGCAAACCAGAATGTCTGCGATGAAGAATCTTAATATGACCATCTATCTAAATATAATCACAAAATATGCTTGAAATCAAGAAGAATATTATCGGGCTTTTCTCCGGAATTTAGGGCTTTTTTGGTTTTATTACCTTAACAATTTAATTTGCCAATTACCATTATTCCTTAACATGCTATGTTAAAATGTGATAAGTTCCTCTGGAAATTGTGTCCACGAGAAGCCTGACAAAGGTCTATCCTTCTCTCCGTCAAAACCCTAAAAAAAGGGCGGTATATCATTTAGATACTCCCGCCCATAAAAATCATTATTGCCTTTGCCGCGTCGAGGGGTTTACTTGCCGTTGTTTTTATTGATAATCAGTACAATCCTACTTTACTCTCCGTCAGGCTTAAGAATATGTTCTTCTTCTGCGTGTAGTGCTCAAGTATCATCTTGTGCGTTTCGCGCCCTATGCCCGACTTCTTGTAGCCGCCGAAAGGCGAATGCGCGGGCAGGTTGTTGTAGTTGTTTACCCACATGCGGCCCGTCTCAACGCCGCGGGCCACGCGGAACGCGCGGTTGATGTCCTTCGTCCAGACAGCGCCACCCAAGCCGTACTCGTTGTCATTTGCCATGCGTATCACTTCGTCCTCGTCCTTAAACGGTATAATGCAGACCACCGGCCCAAATATCTCCTCGCGCGCTACCGTCATGTCGTTTGTAACGTCGGTAAGTATAGTCGGCTTTACAAAGCAGCCCTTGCCAAGCTCGCCCTCAGTTGTGCGGCTGCCGCCCGTTGCCACACGCGCGCCTTCATTTTTGCCTGTTTCGACATATCCGAGTATCTTCTTTACCTGCGCTTCGTTTATCTGCGAACCCATCATCGTATCCTTCTCCCACGGCAGGCCAACCTTCACCTTTTCGAATGCCGCCACGGCCGCTTCGAGGAACTTATCGTAAATGTCCACATGCACAAACGCGCGAGAGCCAGCGCAGCATACCTGGCCCTGGTTGAACAGTATGCCTATCTGCAGCCCTTCTATGGCCTTCTCCCACGGCGCGTCGGGGAAGTATATGTTAGCCGACTTGCCGCCCAGCTCCAGCGTCGCTGGGATAATCTTCTTCGCGGCGGCTTCGGCCACAGTGTAGCCTATCTCGGTCGAGCCGGTAAACGCCAGCTTGCGGAATCCCTCGTGCTCCAGCATAGCGTTGCCGCTTACCGAACCGCGGCCCGTTATCACGTTGACGACGCCTGGCGGCAGCACCTGCTGCAGCAATTTTGCGAACTCAAGCGTGCTTAATGACGTTACCGAAGACGGTTTTATTACGACGCAATCGCCGGCGGCAAGCGCGGGCGCTATCTTCCACGCCGCCATAAGGAACGGGAAGTTCCAGGGAACGATTTGTCCCACCACGCCTATCGGTTCTCTGAGTATTATGCTAAGAGTATTGTCGTCTATCATCACCGCCTGCCCTTCCTCGGTGCGCACCGCTCCCGCGAAATAGCGGAAGTGGTCCGAAGCGAGCGGCACGTCTATAGCCGTAGTCTCGCGTATCGGCTTGCCGTTGTCGAGCGTTTCCACCATGGCGAGCTTCTCGGCGTTTGCATCGATTAAGTCCGCAATCTTCAGCAGTATTGTCATGCGTTCCTGCGGGCTCACTTTCTTCCAGCTCTCAAAAGCCTTCCACGCGGCGTCCACTGCAATGTCCACATCCTCCTTTGTTGCGTCCACACACGTTGCGAGGCGCTCGCCGTTGGCCGGATTGAAACATTCAAACGTATTGCCTTTCTTGCCTTCAACCCATTCGTTATTGATGAAAAGCCCGTACCTGTCGTCGATTACTTTGTTCATACCTTTAACCTCCTTCAATATTGGTAATGTGCGGGCGTGCTTAATACACCCGCCATAAATCTACGGTTTGTACTGCTATGTGGTTTTATTGCTGTAATGTCGTGTTGCTTGCTGACCAATTAATGTATATGTCCGAAAAGTATATATATTCTGCGTTGAGTGTGGTTTTTACGATAAAACAAAAAGCCCCGCAGTACGTCCCTTGGCATGAAGATTTCGGGCCGACGTGCGGGGGGGCTCCCAAGCGTATCGCATTATTAAAGCGATACCGGGGTCAGGGAGAAATCATAAAACCGGCTATAACTTAAGTTTAAACGAACAGATTGCGCTTTGTCTCATTATCGAATATGTACATCAGCGAACTGGGTATTGTAAGCCATATATCGCCGCGTCTGCCCTGGCCGCGCAAAAATTTGCTGTTCATATCAACGTTCTGTATGCGTACGATAACATCCTTTTCATCGACGACGGCATGCAGGTGGGTCTCGCTCCCCATCATTTCGCATACGTCTATCTTTGCCTTTATTGCGTCTTTGCTTTCTGCGTCGGATACGAGTATGTGTTCCGGCCGCACGCCTACGGTCACTTTTCGGCCGGCCTCGGCCTGTTTCTTTAACACGCTCTGCTTGTCTTCGGGCAGCTTGATGCTCACACCCGCAACGTTGACTATATACTCGCCGTTTGAAACTACGAGCTCGCCGTCAAGGAAGTTCATCTGCGGCGTGCCTATAAACCCGGCGACGAACTCGTTAACGGGATTGTTGAACACTTCCTGCGGCGTGCCTATCTGCTGTATATAGCCGTCTTTCATTACAACGATCCTGTCCCCCAGCGTCATGGCTTCCGTTTGGTCGTGCGTAACATATATAAACGTAGTGTTTACACTATCATGTATCTTTATTATCTCCGCACGCATCTGGTTTCTGAGCTTTGCATCCAGGTTGGATAACGGCTCGTCCATCAAGAACACTTTGGGTTCGCGCACTATAGCGCGGCCTATCGCGACGCGCTGCCGCTGGCCTCCCGAAAGCGCTTTCGGCCTGCGTTTAAGCAGGTCGGTAATGCCCAGTATCTCTGCGGTCTGCTTTACCTTTTTGTCGATAACCTGCTTCTTTTCCTTTCTGAGCTTAAGCGCAAACGCCATGTTCTCGTATGCCGTCATGTGCGGATACAGTGCGTAATTCTGGAACACCATAGCGATGTCCCTGTCTTTTGGGGGGACGTCGTTTACTAACTTGTCGTCGATATACAGTTCCCCTTCCGTGATCTCCTCGAGCCCTGCCACCATTCGCAGCGTCGTCGATTTGCCGCAGCCCGACGGGCCGACCAGCACGACGAATTCCTTGTCCTCGATGACAAGGTTAAAGTCGTCCACTGCGACTACATTCTTGTCAAACACTTTCCTTATGTTTTTCAGTTCAACTCTTGCCATACATTTCACGGCTTTACCGCGCACAGCGTCAGCTTATTTATATCCTGTAGTTTATTGTTAACAGGTATATTAATGCGCGGCTCGCCACTGCCCGATTATGTGGCAATGGCTTTACAGCAGGTCTCCACACTGCTGCACCGCAAGCCGATGCGGAAAAATTACCTCCTTTATTTTACGTTTTATGAGCGATGCAAGTGGAGCCGCCCAAAAAACGTATTGATACTTATCACCCCATCAAGTCTCACGTCTTGCTGGGGACCCCGCTTTTTCACCCCATCAAGTCTCACGTCTTGCTGGGGATCCCGGATTTACCCCCATCAAGTCTCACGTCTTGCTGGGGGTCCGTAACCGCGTTGTTTATATGTTGATATGCTCCATGTTGTGCAGCTGTTTGCAGTATTCTGAATAGCTTATGCCCGTGTATTTTTTAAAGCATCTTCCGAAATAATTAGGGTCGGGTATGCCCACCGCGCTCGCGGTATAAAACATCTTTTCGCTGTCTTTCGCGAGAGCAATGGCTTTTTTCATGCGGCATTCGGTAAGATATTCTATAAAGCAGCGGCCTATCTCGGCTTTAAACCTCCTGCTTAGGTAACTCGGGTTAAACCCGAACGTCTGCGCTATGGAAGTAAGATTAAGGCTGGAATCCGTATAATGCTCTTCGACATATTTGGCTATGCGCCTTACGGCGGACGGCTCTATCTCGCGAAACTCCTCCGCCTCTTTGACAGGCTCCTTTATCAGCTGTTTGACCTTTCCCAGTATATCGTATATTTCCGCTCGTACTATAGGTTTGAGTATGTAGCCGCATATAGGCAGGCCGACGCACTGCCTTGCGTATTCAAACTCGTCAAAAGCGGTAAGAATTATGATCTTCAAGTTGGGATAGCGGCTCGTAGCCAGCCTCGAGAATTCTATGCCGTCCATAAACGGCATACAGATGTCAACAAAAGCTATATGCGGCTTGAGTTCGTCTATCATGTTGATAGCCTCTATGCCGCTGCTTGCTTCTCCAACGACCTGGAGCCCTAAGTTCTCCCAGTCTATCGACTCTTTCAGCAACAAGCGAGTTGGTTCTTCGTCGTCTATAAGCATTACTCTAAACATCCACTCCACCTCCTTGTTTTTCCTTGGCCGGTACGATTATCTCTATCTCCGTGTATTCCCCCGGCTCGCTCCTTATATAGATAACCGCGCAGTAGTTGTAATAGTAGCGTATACGCTCTATAGTCCCTTTAAGCCCGAAACCGGAAAGCGCGCTGTCGCCTTTTGCGTCGCTTGACAGCACTTCGTTTATCTGTTCCTGGGTCATGCCAACGCCCGTGTCGTATACGCATATATGAACGGTGTCGTTCCTGCCAAAGGCGCTTATGCGTATTACGCCCTTTTCACCTTTTAGCCGCACGCCGTGGTAAAGGCTATTTTCCACGAGCGGCTGCAGTATCAGCTTGGGTATCATAATATCGAGCACGCTCTCTTCGATCTCGTAATAATCGTCAAAAGCGTCATTATACCTCAGCTTCTGCAGCGCCAGATAATCCTTTACTATCAATATCTCATTGCGCAGCGGTATATCCCTGCTGCCCTTGCTTAAGAAATTGCGGTAAAAGCTGCCCAGCGTTTCAAGCGCGTCGTGTACTTTAGGGGCGTTACTCTGCAGCGCCATATAGCTTATAGTCTCGAGCGAGTTGTATAAAAAATGCGGCTTTATCTGTTCCTGCAGCGTTCTCAATTCGGCCTTACGAACGCTCTTCTCCTTTTCGATGAGCTCGGCTATCAGCTTGTTGTTATGAACCACCATGCTGTTATAGCACTCGCCCAGCTTGCGTATCTCGTTATCGGGCACCGGCAAATCTATCTCGCGCAGCAGGCCGTCCGATTTCGTATTGACCATGGATTCGCTCAGCTTGTCTATAGGCCGCGTAATGTTAATCGTTATGAATACGCCGCTGCTGAACACTGCCAGTATGACCGCCGTGACCAGCGTTATCGCAAGCCATATCGTTTCCCAGGATTGTATGCCGCTGCCCGAAACGTTGCTCATACTTACCTGCACGACGGGTATCTCTTCAGTGCTGTATGAGGAAAGTATCTTGTTCTTTCCCTCCTTGCTCAGGAGTTCCCAGTTAAAGCCGCCGCCGGTAAATTCCTGCCGGAAGAATTCTTTAAGGCTCTCGCTTCCCCCCAGCATGTTACCCTCCCGGTCAAAGAAGCATATGGCTCTGTCTTTTCCAAGATCTCTTATCGCAGAATCGAGTACTTTCGGAGTAAGGTTTATTACGAGCAGTCCCGTCTTCTGCTGGGTGTCTATGTCGTATATGTACCGGGCCATTGTGATAAGCGGCGTACCGCTCCTTTTATTAAAAACGCCGTTGCCGTTTATCATCATTACGTTGCCACCATTCGACTGCTCGAGAGGATTAAGCCATTCGGGATCGAACATCCGTACGTAATTTATATCCATAATGCCCGAGCCTGTCCGGGCGTATTTCCCGTCGGTACGGTATATATATACGGAATCCACGTAGCTGTATATGTTCGTTATATTATAAATGCCTTCGTTGACTCTGGCTGTGTTATACGCGCTGTTGCCCGTATCGCGCAAGAATGCGATAACATTTGGGTTTACCATTATCTGGCGCGACATTTCCCTGTAACGTTCGAGCACCACCTTTAAGTTCCTGCTGACGCTCGTCATTGCGAATTCACTGGAGGATACTTCGTTTTCAATGGCTGCCCTGGTCATTATTATCGTATAGGAGGCTATGAATATAACGCAAAAAGCGGAGAGCAGCACCATAAAGAATCTCCACGTTTTTCGCTTTAAGGATTGCGGGGAACGGTTCATTTTTATATTCGGCCATCGAGCTTTCATAAGCTGAACCTCAAGCGTAAACAATATGCGTGTCAACATTTAATGTAACATATCAATAAGAAGCGTTAAAACTAGTATAACACAAAAACCGAATATATCACCATTTACGACAAAAAAATACTATCCCCCCCGCCTTAAACACCGTCAGCCATTTATGGCGCCTGCGTAAAAGCTCTCATGAATCTTTTTGCTTATAAGTGAGTACGCAATAAGCGTCGGGAACGTAGCCAGCACCAGCGCCGCGCCTATCGGCCCCCAGTCTCTCGTATACGAACCGGAGAGCGTTTGTATGCCCACGGTAAGCGTCCTAAACTCTTCCTTGCTGATAAATATTACGGCGAACATCATCTCGTTCCATGTCTGTATAAACGTGAATATGGCAACCGACGATATCGCCGGCCGCATCATTGGAAAGACGACGTGCGCGAACACCCCCCATATATTGCAGCCGTCTATGCATGCCGACTCATCAAGTTCACGTGGTATATCCTGCATGAACCCTGTGAATATGAGCGTGGCTATAGAGAGTGAAAACGCTGTATACGGCACTATTAGAGCCTGATACGAGTTCAGCATTTTCAGGTTGGAAAGCACTACGAACACTGGGATAATAGCGGCATGTATCGGAATAGTCATACCTAGTATCATCATGCTGTTCATCATTTTGCGCCCTTTCCATATCATCCTCGTGAGCGCAAACGCCGCCATCATTGCTATAAACACCGTAAGCACTATCGTTATGCCCGTTACGATAAGGCTGTTTATAAAGAACCTGCCCATATTGCCTACTTTTAATGCGGACTCATAGTTGGCCCACAGCCAGGTGTTGGGCAACCCTATCACGTTTTCACCGAATATTTCGGCGTTATCTTTGAGCGAAAACGTAAACATCCAATACAGAGGGAACAGGTTTACAAACGCCCAGATGCCTAAAAATAGATAAACGAATACTTCCTTTATCCTGAATCTTCCGAAACGGATATAGGCTTTTGGTTTCGTTCTGATACGCACGCCGGGGTTATGTTCCGTATTAACCTGCAGCTTCAATCAGTCCACCTCCGTTCTTAGCGCTTTTCTCATTACTACCGCGAAGAAGAAACACAGTATAATGAGCAGCACCGCTATCGCGCTTGCAAAGCCGAAACGGTTCTGCAAAAACATCATGTTTACCATCAGTGTGCTTGGCACCTCGGTTGCGTGCGCCGGGCCGCCGTTTGTAAGTATATATATCAGGTCGAATACTTTTAATGACCCCGTTATCGATATTATGGCGCATACCCTTATTACCGGCCGGAGCATCGGAATGATTATCTTGCGGTTCACCTGCCATTCCGACGCGCCGTCAATAAGCGCGGCTTCTTTTACCTCGGGAGGCAGGCTTCTTATACCCGCGTACATCAGCAGCATATGATAACCCGTGTACTGCCACAGCGTGGGTATGAACGCCGCTATCAGCGCAGTGCTTCTGTCGCCCAGCCACACCTTCGTCCACGAGTCCAGGCCAATGGATCTTAACGCGACGTTAAGTATACCGTATTCGGGATTGTATATTCTCAGCCATAGCTGGCCTATGACCACCGTGGACATAATAACGGGAATAAAGAACACCGAAAGAAAGAAACGGCTTCCTTTCCTCCCTTTGGCCAGCAGTAAAGCAAGCAGCAATGAAAAAGGCAATTGTATAAATATAGATAACCCCGCAAAATATATGGCGTTAAGCAGCGCCTGAGGAAAGTTAACCGTTTTATTGGTGAAAAGCTCGATGTAATTGCCCAATCCGATAAACTTCATTTCACCGTAACCGTTCCAGTCGTGAAGGCTGTAATACGTCGTCATTATTATCGGAATGACTATTATGCCTATCAACAGAATAAGCGCGGGCAACAGGAACAGTACTATAGCCAGTTTATTTCTATATAATCTGTTCATATGATTCCCCCTGACGATCTGGATTGTTAAACGCTGTTATGATGGGAGATGTTGGCCTCCCGGCGTTTTATCAGCCGGGAGACCTGTATCATTAAGGTTTAGTCGTTACTTTTGTTGCCCCTTTATTTGCTTAGCTGCGCGGTCATGTTTTCTATTACCTGTTGCGGAGTGATATCTCCGAGATAAAGCTGCTGCAGGTTGTCAAGATAGACGTTGGCGTCTTCTGCCTGCAGAAGCGTGTCAAACCACAGCGTGAGCGACGTTGCGTCCTGAACCAGCGCGGCTATCTCCTGCGTAAGCGGCTTTACTTCGCTGGCGTCATAATCTACCTTCCATGCCGCGATTCCGCTGCCGGAAAGATATCCGTACTTCGAGATACCCTGGGATATCTCGAACATTGCCATTGCGGCTTCTTCAGGATATTTCGTGGAAGCCGCGACCATCAGCGTGTCTGACGGGCCGCCCATAAAGTCTGAAAGCTTCGCATTGGCGGAATTAACTACCGGTACGGGTATGCAGCCGAAAGCCTCGGGCGTCTTCGATTTCGTATAGAAATCGCTTACCATCCAGCTGCCAGTTATGTACATGGGAACTTTGCCGTCATAGAACGTCTGGGTGGCTTCGTCGTTGGTAAGGGCGATGGCGTCTTCGCTGTAAGCGCCCATCTTTACGAGGTCGCTGAACACGTTCGTCGCGGCGAGGAATTCGGGCGCGTCGTAGGTTACCTTGCCGTCCTTAGTGAGTGCGCTCGTTACCGCGGCTGCCCCGGCGGATTTCAGCGTCAGCGCGTCGTGGGCCATGCCGAGGTTCCACTTATCCTTTGCGCTTATGCCGAACGGGGTAATACCGTTGTCTATGAACGTCTGGCAAACCGACTTGAGTTCGTCTATAGATGTCGGCGGCTTTAAGTTGTACTGTTTGAACATATCCTTGTTGTAGAACAGCATAGAAACGTTCATCGTGTAGACCGAGCCGTATTTCTTGCCGTCAAACGTCACGTTTGTAAGCATGACCTCGGGAAGAGCGTCTTTGTAGTTCTGATACGCGTCGTCAACGCCGAGAACACGTCCTGCCTCTACGAAAGGCTGCGAGAAGCCGCCGCCCCACGTGAAGAATATATCGGGTAGCTCGTTGGCGGAAACCGCGGATTTTAATTTTGTCTTGTACGACTCGTTTTCGAACGTCTGGAAGTCTATTTTAATGTTCGGATGAGCCGCTTCAAAATCAGCGATCGCCTTAAGGTAAGGCTCGTGATAGTTATCGCTCTCCGTAGCGATGGACCATAGCGTAAGAGTGATCTGCTCTTCAGGAGCGTCCGTCGCCGGCGCGGGAGCATCGGTCACGGCTTCTTTTGAGGCGTCAGGGGGCGTTGATGCCGCTTCCTGCGGAGTGCCGCAAGCAGCAAATGGGATAATCATTAATGCGACAATCAATAAAGCAAGCACTTTTTTCATGATTGGGTTCTCCTCCTTATATTAATAGATGTAAATATTGTACAGGTCGGTAATAAGGCGGTAAATGGTATTTCATTACCACTATACGCAATGTTTTTACCTGGTATTAATGTTTATAAGTACTTTTTTGATACATATGGGTAAATATTTTACTTATTGATATGATGAGTGAACCCTATCCGGAAGAAGGGGATAAACAGCTTGTATTAATCCCATAACTGCATAACAAGAGGGTTGTTTAAGTACACCATCGCTTTGCGCTACCTTCTTCTCAGGAGAAGGCTTGTACTTTTATGGAAAGCGTGCGGGCGGGCGCTTAAGACCCGCCCCTACGGTACCCTTTAAATTCGGTCGAGCGTTATGTCGGTCTTTACGCAATCGCATCCTGTGAGGCGGCAGCTTAGCTCGTCGGGCTGGCTTGTGCCTGTGTAAAGCGTGAAGCTGTCGCTGTCTATAAACTGCCTGCCGTTTGCATCCACTACTTCAAACGCCGACAGCGCGAGCTGCAGCTTTACTTCCTTGGTTTCTCCCCTTTTCAAATGGACCCTTTTAAAGCCGCACAGCTTATGGTTGGGAACAGCCCATTTCGAGCGGTTGTCGCGTATATAAAGCTGTACGACGTCGTCGGTGTCATAATCGCCTATGTTGCTTACACTAAGCGACGCCGTATGACTTTCCCTGTCGTAACGCAGCCCGCTGCAAACGACTTTTGAGTATGTAAGGCCATACCCGAACGGATAGAGCACGTTGCCGTCCGCATACCTGTACGTCCTGTTTTTCATCGAATAATCGGAAAAATCGGGCAGCTTGTCAGCCGTTTCATAGAAAGTTACGGGCAGTTTGCCCGAAGGCGAAACGTCGCCGAACAGTATTTCGGCAAGCGCCCTGCCGCCTTCCTGCCCAAGATACCACGCCTGTATTATAGCGTCCGCTCCCTCCGCTTCGGGGTTCAGCGAGCTTCCGCTTGCAATCACTATTATCGTGGGCTTCCCTGCTGCCAATACCTTTTTAACAAGCAGGCGCTGGCTTTCGGGCAAGGCGAGGCTTATCTTATCGCCCGCCGCGAACGCGTTGCCTGTGTCGCCTTCCTCGCCCTCTATCGTAGCGTCGAGCCCTACGCACAGCACCACCGCGTCCGAATGCTCTGCCGCTATTACAGCTTCCGAGTAGCCGTCTCCCGGACGTGAAAGCGGCTGCAGGCGGTCTTTAAACATATGGCAGCCTTCGGAATAATACACCCTGCCGTCAAACGCGTCCTTTATGCCGTCAAGGAACGTTACGTAACCGTCCGCCGTGCCGTAATAGTTGCCGCGCAGCGCGTCTATGCTGTTGGCGTTCGGCCCAATTACCGCTATCGATTGTATCTTTTTCCTGTCAAGCGGCAAAAGCCCGCTGTTTTTCAGCAAAACCATCGATTTTCGCGCACATTCCAATGACAGCGCCTTATGTTTTCCGCAGCTTACAACGTCGTACGGAATATCGTCGTACTCGGTTGCTCCGCCCAGCAGCCCGAGCCTTGCCCTCGTTCTCATCAGCCGAACGGCGGCTTTTGTAATGTCTTCTTCGCTGATAAGGCCTTCATTATTGGCTACAAGCATGCTTAAATAAGTGTTGCCGCAATTCAAGTCGCAGCCCGCCTTTAACGCCATCGCTGCGGATTCCGGCGCGGAGGATGTTACCATATGCGACGTATGAAAATCGCGTATTGCCCAGCAGTCGGACACAAAATAACCGTCGAAACCCCACTGGGAGAGCTTGTTCATAAGGTAAGGGCTCGCGCAGGCTGGTTCGCCGTTTATGCGGTTGTAAGCGCCCATTACGCCTTCCACATGCGCTTCCTCAACGAGCGCCTTAAACGCAGGAAGATACGTCTCGCACATATCCTTCTCGGTAACCACGGCGTTGAACTCATGCCGTGTCGCCTCGGGGCCGCTATGTGCGGCAAAGTGCTTTGCGCAGGCCGCCGTCATAAGATACCTGCCCTCGCCCTGCAATCCCTTAACAAACGCCACTCCGAGCCGTGATGTAAGATAGGGGCACTCGCCGTATGTCTCCTGCCCCCTGCCCCATCTCGGGTCGCGGAATATGTTTATATTGGGAGACCATATTGTGAGCCCTTTGTATATGTCCCTGTCGCCGTGCTTTGACGCTTCGTTATACTTCGCACGCGCTTCCGTCGCTACAACGCGCGCAACGGAATACAGCATTTCGTCGTCGAACATCGCGGCAAGGCCTATAGCCTGCGGGAACATCGTAGCCGTACCCGCTCTTGCCACGCCGTGCAGGCCTTCGTTCCACCAGTTGTATTCGGGTATGCCCAGTCGCTCAACAGCGGGAGCGTCATACCTTAACTGAGACGCCTTCTCTTCCAGCGTCATAGCTCCGACAACGGCTTCCGCCTGTTCCTGAAAAGATACGTTTTTATCATTCTCTTTCATGATGTTTTTCCCAATCATGATATATTGCGGCAGCTGTCCCCAATAATAAGCTTAGGTTCCAGCAGTATAATCTCGGGCTTGCCCCTGTCGCCCACGCGCAATATCTGCTTAATAAGATTTTCTGCGGCTTTTGTGCCCAAGCCCATTGTATCCTGTTTTATCGTGGTGAGCTTCGGCGACATGTACTGCGCGGCCTCAAAGCCGTCGAATCCCGCTACGGATACGTCTTCGGGTACGCTAAGCCCCATATCCCGCGCCGCGCTTACCGCTCCAATGGCGCCGCAGTCGTCGCTCGCTATTACGGCAGTGGGGCGGTCGCTGCGGGCAAGCGCCTGCTTCATGCAGGCGTAGCCGGCCTCTAAGGAATAGTACTTCGACTGCATGAAGCTCTCCGCCGGCAATACGGCTCCTCTTACCGCTGCGGCGGATTTTAGGCCGTTTATCCTCGCGTCCGTCAAATACCCCGGCTCTCCGTGCATGTATACTATGTTCCTGTGCCCGAGATCGTAAAGGTGGTTGTAAATAAGCGCCATGCTTTTATCGCAGTCGGTCATTACGCATCCCGTAGACCCGTCTGCGTAGTCAACGGCTATTTTGGGTATGTCGCACAGCAGAAGCTCGCGCACGCTTTGCGCCGTATAATCCGCGCTGACAATAAATACGCCGTCCGCATTCCTCAAAGCTAGGTGGTCGCAGTACGAAATCCCCGCTCTGCCTATTTGGTTGGATAAAAAGAAAACGTCAAAGCCATGCCTTTCCACCATGCTCTTGAAGCGCTCTATGATACCAGCATAAAAGCTATGCCTGAGTACTGCTTCGGAGCCGTCGCTGCAAAGAACGCCAATAGTCCTTATCTTCTGTCCCTTTGCGGCCGGGCGCTCGCTGCCCGAATCCCTGCCGGTGAATCCGTCGCCGCGCTGAAAAAAGGCCCCGCCTTTTTCTCTGCTCAAAGCGCATGATACCGAAGAAAAGCGTGCATTGCTTATTGATTTGTCGCATATCGTAGCAATAAAAACCGCCTCCTTAAGGCCGCTTGGTCTTAGAATCGGTTCAGCTAACGTATGCCATTATACCAGAATATACCCCATATGTCCATAATCGCCATTTGCGCTGTTTTAAACTGCTGGTAATAAAAAAAGCCCGATATAAAATCAGGCTGAGCGGTATCATCAATCAAATTTAAACCCTGTGTATACTGCAAAAAACGAATCATCTTTTGTACGTTTCCGGCCCGGTCACATACAGGTCGCCTCCCTTTGAATCGGTAGCTACGATGCACGGGAAGTTCTCTACCTCCAGCCTTCTTATAGCCTCAGGGCCTAAATCTTCATACGCTACTATCTCCGCCTTCTTCACGGAGCGCGATATTACCGCCGCGGCGCCGCCTACAGCCGCGAAGTACACAGCCTTGTTTTCGATCATAGAATCAACGACGGCTTTCGAGCGGCGGCCTTTGCCTATCATGCCCTTTAGCCCAATGCCGAGAAGAGAGGGCGCGTAAGCATCCATGCGGTAGCTCGAAGTAGGACCACACGGCCCCAGCGCCTGCCCCGGCTTTGCAGGGCATGGCCCCGTGTAATATATTATCTGGCCTTTTAAGTCTACAGGCAGCTTGTCCCCCGCATTCAGCGCTTCAACGAGCCTCTTGTGGGCGGCGTCCCTCGCGGTGTAGACAACTCCCGTTATCTCCACGCGGTCGCCTGCTTTCAGCGATTCTATTACGCCGTCCGTAAGCGGTGTATTGATTTTAATGGCATCCGGCATATGCTAACCCCCCAAATTACAGAACAGCTTCGGCATGGCGCGAAGCGTGGCAGTTTAGGTTCACCGCGACAGGCATACCTGTGATATGCGCGGGAAAATACTCTATATGCACGGCAAGCGCGGTTATTCTGCCGCCCAGCCCCTGAGGGCCTATGCCAGTGCTGTTTATCTCATGGAGAAGCTCCTGCTCCAGAGCGGCGTACCTTGGGTCGGGGT
>JAEZIZ010000099.1 GCA_023415915.1 Bacillota bacterium
TGGCGGCTGGAGTACAACCACATCAGACCGCATATGTCATTGAATAATATGACACCCAATGAATATGCACTGATGATTTCAAGTGATTCCTAACATTCTGAATGTGCGAAAACAGGGGGCAGGTCAATATTTTAAACTTCGCAAATGAATATCCCCGAGTGACATTAAATTATTATGCTATGGAAGGTACTATTATTATTTGCAAAGATTAGGTCGAAATGTTCCCGCCTACCGATAGTGCAAAAAGAGCCTTTGACGTGTTTCCGACTACCGACAATGTAAAAGACATCAATCCACCCCGCTCGTTGCACTTCGTAGTGGTGTCGTCTCGTATGCCTCCGTCGTGAGGTGTTATGCCTCCCCTTGAGGGAGTCGTAAGCGAGCCGCCAGTGGCGGATAAAGTGCTCTGTAAGTAAAGGAGAATGCCAAGTGACAGCGCGGTCAGGCGACTATTACAAACAGAGGAAGTGTCCCGAAGGGATGGAAGGGTTGAAGCTGCGTTTAGAATCACCCTTCAGCACGGCTGTGCCGGGCAGCTCCCCTCAAAGGGAGCTTGTTTATTTACAAATCAAAAATTCAAATCTGTCAGCAAATGATGCATGTATATTGCGTCTTCCCCTCTTTGTTGTACCAGTTGAGAAGTATATTACTGCGGGTTCACATAAATACCTGTTAATCCGTTTCCTGATAAATGCTTCGCTCTGCCGCGTCTACCTCAGGCTGCGAGGGCTTAACTATTTGCAGTACTTCTTTAGCCTGCCAAGGTCGAAAGGCGGGCGCCTGCCGCCCGTTTGCTTTTGTCCTAATAGCCCCGCGCTCTCCAAAAACTTAGTGTGCAGCGTCGTCGATTTTTCGCTCTCCTCCCAGTAGCGGTGTATAAAAAGCTCGCCTTTTGCTATGCACTCCATAAGCTCCCCGTTCGGCTTTACGCGCTTGTCGAGCGAGTCGGAGCCGCAGACGTATCCCGATCTCCAAAGCTCGAGGGTATTGCGGGTTATGCCGAGCGCTATGCACAGCCCGGATATGCTGTACCTGTCCGCGGCTGCCGCCTGCTCCGAATACTCCTTTATGCGCGCGTCTATGACTTTGGTGTCTATGTCCCAGCCGATTCTGCCTTTTTTGACGTATCCGCTAAAATGTTCCGCCATGTCTTTATCCATGCCCCTGCCGCTTGTTTTCATGCTTTACCTCCCGGATACTTTCTCACTGTCGTATCATACGCCAAATAAGAACTCACGAGCGCTCAGCTTGATTTGCGGGACGCGTTTGTGTTAACATAACATAAATACGCGGCATTATAAATAACGCAGAGTACTTTTACGCGGGGGAGACCAATGCGCGGACGCACACACAAAACGTATATCAGGTATATTAAATCAGCGCTTGGGTTTGCCGCTCTTGCCGTGTTGATCATATCTCTTGCGGCGTGCTCTGGCGCGAGCACCCCTTTAGTGACCGTATCGTCCGCGGCGGCGCCGGAAACTCCCGCCCCGACCTTTACACCTTCGCCCACGCCGGTTAAGACTACGCAGCCCGATGCGGCTTTAACGCCGGGAGCAGATACTTCGGCTGAGCCGTCCGATACACCGAAGCCGAGCGAATCGCAAAAGCCGACGGACAAGCCCGCAGACAAGCCGTCCGGTAAGGGAGAAAAGCCGCTTTCAGGCGTTAAGATAGGCCTCGACCCCGGCCACCAGTCCAAGGCGAATTTCGAAAAGGAGCCCGTTTCTCCGGGCGGCGGCGAGATGAAAAAGAAGGTCTCGTCAGGTACGCAGGGGCGGTTTACGCGCGTGCCGGAGTATAAAGTAGTGCTAAGCGTCGGGCTCAAGCTCAAGGAGAAGCTCGAAGCGTTGGGCGCGACGGTGGTGATGACGCGCGAAACGCACGACGTAAACATATCAAACGCAGAGCGCGCGCAGATGATGAACGATAATGGCGTCGACTGCTGGCTCAGGATACACGCGAACGGCAACGACAACCCCGACGTGTATGGCATGTTCATGCTCGTGCCCAAAGAGGGATGCCTCGATACGTCCGACGCCGCCGTGCAGGAAGCGAGCGTAAAGCTCGCCAAGGCGCTGCTCAAAGCCGCCGTATCTTCGGCTGGCGCCAAAGATTTAGGCTTGCAGCCGCGCGGCGACCAGACGGGCTTCAACTGGTCAAAAGTGCCCGTATGCAACATAGAGATGGGCTACATGACGAATGAAAACGAAGACAACCTGCTCGTATCGGACGAATATCAGGGAAAAATAGCGCAAGGCCTTGCGCAGGGCTTTGTCGATTACTTCTCAAACTAATCTTTATATCGCATTCTCCGTTTTTAAGTGATAGCGTACGCTCATGGCCGCGTTGCCATTTTTTATTATGTATGTTAATATATCCGTATAAACTACCGGGAGCGTTACGATGAAAAAACTCTTCAAGCCCGCAATGGCAGTTTCAGCAGCATTGCTTGTGTTTTTCACGTTTACAGCCGCCGCGCTTTGCGCAGGTACAATAGAATCGTCCATATATACGGTTGACCGCGCCCAAGGCTTTTTGCGCGGCGTGCCCGCGGGCACGTCTTTGGACGTTCTCAAGGCCAACCTTACAAACGCCGCCGCGGCGATATCGTGCTGCGATTCAAGCGGCGCGCCTTACAGCGGTGCTGCGGTGACGGGTATGACGGTAACGCTCAGCGAGGGCGGCGCAGCTGTTGACACATTAAAAGTTGTAGTTCCGGGCGACCCGAGCGGCGACGGCAATATATCCATCTACGACTACACGCTGGCCCGGCTCGATATACTGGGCTTAAAACCGCTTTCCAATGAATACCGCGCGGCCGCCGACGTAGACTTGAACGGCGTAATTTCTATATATGACTATACGCTTATGCGCCTTCATATACTCGGCCTGAAAACCATAACGCCTGTTCCGCCCGCCCCTTCGGGTCTGCCGCTGTCGGGCAGAAAGATAGGCCTTGACCCGGGCCACCAGGCGAGAGCGAACTCCGAGCGCGAGCCTGTTTCGCCGAATAGCTCGGAGATGAAGGCAAAGGTGTCTTCGGGCACTCAGGGGCGCTTTACTCGCGTGGCCGAATATGTAATCAACCTGCAGGTAGCGCTAAAGCTGAAAGGTAAGCTCGAAGCGCTGGGCGCAACGGTGGTGATGACGCGCGAGACGCACGACGTAAACATATCAAACGCTGAGCGTGCGCGGATGATGAATGATAATGGCGTCGACTGCTGGCTCAGGATACACGCGAACGGCAACGACAATCCCGCAGTGTACGGCATGGAGACGCTGGTCCCCAAGAGCGGCTGTTTAAATACGGCCGACGCTTCCGTTTACGAAGCGAGCGTAAGGCTCGGGCAGACGCTGCAGTCCGCCGCTTATGCATCGGCCGCAACACAGCCCGGCTTTGTTACGAAGGATCTGGGGCTCTCTTACCGCGGCGACCAGACGGGCTTTAACTGGTCGTCACGGCCGGTGTGCAACATAGAGATGGGCTACATGACAAACAAAGACGAGGATGAACACCTAGCCGCTGACGACTATCAGGAAAGGATAGCGCAGGGCCTTGCCAATGGATTCGTAAGCTACTTCGGAGGTTGACGTGAAACTTTTGCGGTGACTAATCGGGCCACCGAAAAGCCGTGAAGGTTTTTGGGGTGATGATACGGAGTCCCCAACAAAACGTAGGGCTTGGTGGGGTGTAAGGAGGTATACGTTTGAAAAAGGCTGGCAAAGTTCTCGGCATACTCGGCGGCATCATACTTTTTTATATTGCTATTTCCATGATATCTTTCATCGTAGTCGACAGACTCACTGCTTTAATAGGTTTGCTGAGCCTTGCAGGATCGGGCGCGGCGATAATAGGGAATACGTACGTGGAAGGCAGGCGGCTTAAGCGCGTTTTGCTCATCGCGGCTCCGTTAACCAGCGCCGTCGCATTCGGCTCCATATTCATACCGCCTGCCGTATCGGGCAGCTTAAAGCTTGCCAATGAAGTGACTTTTATTATACTGGGCGTAATGGCGCTTACGTGCGCGCTGCTGATACTCAGCGCCGTATTCGCGTTCAGCAAGGATAAAACTTAATACGCCTGCAAGGGTAAAGCCACAGCTGAAAAAGCAAGCCGTTTATATGCTTTTATATTATAAAGACTCCATAAAGTCTCCACAAAGCAGCGGGGCTTTTTTATATGACGATCAGCAAGCAATTTAAAAGGATGCCCTGAAAGAGGCGAGAGGCGCGAAGCGCTAAAATGGAATTGGGATAGGAAGCGGGCGTTCGAAGGACGCCCATATACGTAAAGAAACGTTAATGATTGTAGGGGAGGGCCTCTGTGCCCTCCCGAGAAAAGTCATCAATCGGGCGGGTGCACCCTTTCAGGGCACATGGCGGAGACCCGCCCCTACAATAGGCGAGAAGTGTCAGCACGTGTGGAGGCGGCCTTTGACCGCCAGAAACGGGCGGGTGCACCCTTTCAGGGCACACGGCGGAGACCCGCCCCTACAACAGGCGAGAAGTGTCAGCACGTGTGGAGGCGGCCTTTGACCGTAAGAAACGAAGTGCTCAGGGGATGCTTATAACACCTCATCCGGCGCTTCGCGCCACCTTTCTCTGCTCGCAATAGTCGCCTGCCGTCACTGTCGTTCGGCATTCTCCTTTGCCGTCCAGCTAACGCTAGTCACAGAGCCTCCGACTCGCTTTATCGCTCGCTGAGGGAATATGCCCGCCGTAGTTCTGGATATCATCATGATTCCCGAACCACCGCATCACAACTGGGAGAAAGCGCTTACCAACGCTGTTGTGAAGACGTGTCAAAGTGTCTTGTGAGCCTCTCACGCTTGGCCACCGCAACCGCATCCCCGAAGAACATTAATAATCGAGTTCTGGTCGATCCTTCCTCTCGATCCATTTTTACGCTGTAGTATTAATAGAATAGCGATTTATCGATTCGAGCGTTTTTTGTGCACTTCATGCATATCAATAGAATGTTAAACGGTTGACATCTTTATGCCGTAATCATATAATTATGTCGATTTACATACATTGCTGTAGTCGGCGCTCTTGACCGCAAAGAAAAAATCAGCCACCTGTTATAAATTTACAAAAATGATACAAGGGGGTAAGCATGAAAGGTGATGTATTAGTCCTTGAAAAACATCATGTGGATGCGGGCGAAGAAATCGCTTCTTATATTATGCCGAAAATTAAGAATATAAAAAGAAGATATATAGTAACGGTTTCGGGGGAATCGGGAAGCGGCAAGTCGGAGACGGCAAAAGCATTGAGCGATGCGCTTAATAACAGGAACGTTAAATGCGCGGTGCTGTGTCAGGATGATTACTTCATTTTGCCCCCCAAATCGAACGACAAAAAAAGGAGGGAAGACGACGCTTGGCTTGGGCCGCATGCGGAGGTTAAGATGAGCCTGTTGAATCAACATATTCTTGAAGCTCTGAGCGGCGCCGGAACGATAGTAAAGCCTCTTGTAAACTATAATGATAACAGCATATCGCAGGAAGACCTTGACCTTGAAGGCATAAAGGTTGTCATAATTGAAGGCACATATACTGCTTTATTGAGGCATGTAGACTGCAAGGTGTTTATAAACAGGAACAGGCTGGACACATTGGAACACAGGCAAAAGAGAAACCGCGGAAACGAAGCTAACGATCCGTTTATAGAAGACGTATTAAAGATTGAACACAAGATAATTGCGGGACATCAGTACTTGGCCGACATTATCATATCGAAGGATTTTAAGGTAAGCTTGAATGCATAACGATAAAGAAAGAAGTATCGAATACATCAAGGAGAAGGGGTATGTCTGTTAAAAATAAAGTGCAACTCATTACATATCCGAATTCTTTGGGAAGAGACCTTAAAGAGTTACGCTCCGTGCTTGGCGGAATGCTGAAAGGCCTCTTTGATGGAGGAGTTCATATACTGCCGCCGTTCCCTTCTTCCGGCGACCGGGGGTTTGCGCCAATAGACTATTTCGAGATAGAAAAGACTTTCGGCACGTGGGAAGATATTAATAATATCGGCCGTAATCATGACGTCGTTATCGATCTGATGGTAAATCATATCTCAAGGCAGTCCGAGTATTTTCGTGATTTTCTTAATAACGGGGATGATTCAAGATATAAAGACCTTTTTATAACGCTGGATAAGATATGGGACGGCGGTATTCCCGTGAAGGAGGACATAGACAAAATATTTTTACGCCGTGAACTGCCGTACTCCGAGTATACGGTAAAGGGCGGGCAAACGATAAAGCTGTGGACGACATTTGGCAAGACCGACCCCTCCGAACAGATCGACGTAGACATACATTCTGAAACCGCCAAAGAATTCTTCCGCAATATATTGCGCAACTTCAGCTTTAACGGCGTCAAGATAGTGCGTCTCGATGCTATAGGGTATGTGATTAAAAAGCGCGGCACTTCCTGTTTTTTTGTCGAGCCGGAGATATATGAATTCCTTAATTGGATATCGGGCGTCGCAAGGCAGTATGATTTGGTTTTGCTGCCGGAGGTGCACGCGCATTATTCCATACAATACAAGCTTGCGGCAAGGGGTTATTGGATTTACGATTTCATTCTGCCATACAGGATTTTGGAGGCGCTTTTGCTAAAGAGGTTCGACAGCCTGGGGGAATATTTAAAGGAAAGGCCCAAAAAACAGTTTACAATGCTTGATTGCCATGACGGGTTGCCCGTAATACCCGATATGAACGATCTTGTCGATGTAAAGAGCGCTAGAAGAATAGTAGACATATGCATTGAAAGAGGGTCCAACTTAAGCAAAGTATATTCGGACGCACACAAGCTTGAGGGAGGCTTAGATGTACATCAAATCCGCGGGACCATATATTCAATGCTGGGCGAAAATGATGACGATTATATAATCGCGAGAGCGATACAGTTCTTTGCGCCGGGAATACCTCAGGTATACTACGTAGGCCTGCTGGCGGGCACCAACAAATACGAGCGCGCCGACGAAACAGGTGACGGCCGGGAAATTAACCGTTATAATTATTCGGTGGAAGAAATCAGATGCGAGCTTAAAAGGAAAGTGGTTCAAAGGCTTATCAGGCTTATCAGGTTCAGGAATGACCACCCAAGCTTTAGCGGGTCGTTCGCGGTCGAAAAATCCTCAGGCGGCGGGCTAGTGCTTAGCTGGAATGATCAAGGGCACTTTAGCAGGCTTGTGGTAGACCTTGAAAAGCGGGAAGCTTATATAGAATACAGCGATAACGGCGGTATTAATAAATTATTTATTTGATACTACTGCGCGTTGAGTAAGGTACAGGACAGCCCTTTCCTCTTGAGCCGTCCTGTTATTTACACAATGCCGCTTTTACGGGGAGATAATTCAATTCACCCAAAGGCCCGTAGCTCATCAAAGGATCTCTTGTGGTAATAACGCATTCGGTGCCGTTGAAACGAAAGCTTATTTCTTTTTCGAAAGAAGTTTCTATCCATCGAACCGATATTGTAAAAGTATCGTCACTGGACCATGCGCCACAAAAGTAAGTGAGTGTCGCCGTATTACCCCGCACCTTGAGCTCGTTTAACGCCCTCGAGCCGTCCGTTGCGATATTTACGCAATACTCGGTTCCGTCCTGTGTGAATTCAAGAGCACATCTGTTTGAAGAGAAGTTGAAACGGAACCGTGATATTCCTTTTGAAAGCTTTGAGCCGCAGAAGACGGAAAGCGTTTGGTCTTCGAAGCGGAGTATCCCATCTGTTATTTCAAAGCTTTTTCCGCTGACTTTTGAGGTTTCGGGGCTAAATGGCCTAAACGAAGGACGGGGGAGTGCCAGAGAAGCTATCCGTTTTTGCAGCATAGAAGATGCTGCAAAATCTTCGGGAAGCGTATCATCAGCGACTTCGTCAAGGAACATCCAAATTGCGTCTAATGTTTTTTGCGGCCCGTCTATTCCTTTGCCGGTTTCCGTAATTGATATAATCATATCCTGCTTTGGGGCAACTATCGCGAACTGGCCCATTGCGCCGTCCGCACGGTAAACGCCTTCGGGCCGGCACATCCAAATCTGAAAACCGTAGCCGCAAAAGTTGTCTTTTGCAAAAGGATAGCTTACGGCCTGCGTTGAAGTATCGATCTGCTTTGTAACAGCCTGATTGACATATATTTCTGACAGTATCCTTTCCCCTTCGAATACGCCGCCGTCTAAGTATAATTTCATCAGTCTTAAGTTATCCTCCGTAGTGGCGTATAGCCCGGCTCCGCCGGCGTCTAAGCCGTCCGGCATTTTTACCCACCGGAGGTTATCGGAGTCTATGCCTATCTTGTCAAACAACCTTGACTTAAGGTATTCAGAAAGGCCCATACCTGTAAGCTTTTTTATGATAGCCCCAAGCAGCGTAGAGCAGAGGCTGTTGTAAAAAAACCGGGTCCCCGGGACGTGTATTATAGGGGTGGCGATAAAGTCCCTTATCCAATTGACCGTTGGACAAGGCGTGCTTTCCATGCCGCAGCCCATGCAGAGCACGTCGCGTACAGTGAGCTTTTTAAGCATTTCGTCAGGCCGCGGCGGAGAATGCTCTGGAAAAATATCGACGATCCGATCTGACAGATCCAGCAATCCTTCCGTAAATGCTATTCCAACGGCGGTCGCGGCGTATGTTTTCGTCACAGACATCAGGTTATGGCGTATGCCGGGAGCATAGGGATTCCACCACCCTTCAGCGCAGATACTGCCGTGGCGCATTATCTGTATTCCGTGCATTTCGGTAAAACCACTCTCGAGCCTGTCCAACAGCCTTTGAATTGAAGCGCTTGAAATACCGACTGATTCGGGAGTAACGCGTTTAAATTCCGTTCTTTCCATATGATC
Source organism: Bacillota bacterium (assembly GCA_023415915.1). Taxonomy (GTDB): domain Bacteria; phylum Bacillota; class Clostridia; order Christensenellales; family SZUA-584; genus DTFZ01. The sequence goes on from JAEZIZ010000099.1 coordinate 8,855, forward strand.
TCCTTGTTTATGACCTTATATTTGGCTAATTATCCATAGCGCCTTTAGCAATTGTCACTCGATTGACATCACACTCCGGCGATGTTATATTGATTTATGTATCTGAACCGAGACTCTTTAAAGGAGAACCGTATAAATGGCGACAATCAAAGATGTAGCCGAGCGCGCAGGCGTTACCGTAACTACGATATCGAGGATGCTGAACAACCGCGTTCAGGTAAGCCAGAAGACACGCGATAAAATAAATCAGGCGATGGCGGAACTGGATTATCAGCCGAACGAGCTGGCCAGATCTCTTTCAAAGAAAAACAGTCAGATGATTGGCCTGATAGTCGCATCCGCCGGCAATTACTTCTTTGCCAAAGTGATAAACAGCGTTGAGCGTTATTGCTCTTCATACGGGTATAAGCTCCTTCTCTGTGTGTCAAACCATGAATCCGAGAAAGAGATCGAATACTTCAATATGCTCAAAGCACATAAAGTAACCGGAGTGATACTCGCGAGCCATACACAGAATTTAAGCAAATATCTCAATTTTAACGCTCCCATTATTACTTTTGACCGAACACTTTCACCTGAAATACCCTCCGTCTGCTCGGATAACTATAACGGCGGGATTCTTGCGGCAAACCATCTGATCGAAAAAGAATGCAAAAGGCCCGCCTATTTCATGGATACGCCCGTAAACGGAATATACGCAAATTTGCGATACGACGGCTTTGCCGACACATTTAAAAAACACGGGATTGAGCCGGTCTTATATCTGGCGCCCAAAGAATGCTTTATATCCATGAAATATGAGAACAGCATCATTGAGTTTTTCAAACAGTACCCGAATGTTGATTGCATCTTTACATCGAATGACATCATCGCAGCCCACGTGCTCCAATACTGCGCTAAAAACGGTATTGATGTCCCCGGACAGATGAAGGTGATCGGCTATGATGACATTGAGTTAGCCAGATTTTGTACTCCCGCCCTTACAACTATAAGGCAGCCCGTTGATGATAATTGCCGTTTCGCGGTAGAGAGCATCATAAACTATAAAGAAAAAAGCATACCCGTTAATACAGTCTTCCCTGTTCAGCTTATCCAACGGGAGAGCGCCTGACAGACAACCTTAACATATGCAGTATTTTATCATAACAACAAAATAAATGTCAAACGCATGACACGAAACGCAGAGAAAATATGCAATAATTGAAGTTAATATTAGTCGACAATGGTAAATAAAATCGAATCCTAGCGATAATAATAAGCATTAATGCAATATAATAGTACACATAGTTGACTTGGTGCCGTGTGCGTAATGTCAAGGGGTTGACATTACTATATGTATCTAGTATTATCAGAAGTGTTCGCATGGATGCATATGTGCGGAACAAATTATTCTTATCAGGAGGATAACCATGAAACGTGGAAGACTATTGGCATTGACTCTTGTGTTTGTTATGGTCGCTATGGCGCTGGGCGCTTGTGCCGGCCAGGAGGCAGTAACAAAATCAACCGCACCAAGCACTGCTCCGGATACAAGCAATGAGGCGCCTGCAAGCGCAGCACCTGCGGAAGCGGCGCCTGTAAAGATCACTTACTTCAACACATCCGCAGAAGTAAACGCGATGTTCGAAGAAATGTTCGCAAGATACCACGATCTTCATCCGAATGTAACGATTGAATTGATACCCACGGGCATCGGAGAAGGCCAGCAGGAAAAGCTGCAGTCTCTTTACGCATCCGGAAATGCACCGACGTTCATGAACATTGACCCTGCTAATGTTATAGAATATCAGGAAAAACTTTTAGATTTAACGATGGAGAGCGCGCCATGGCTGGAACTGTTGAATGACGGCGCAATCGACGGCGGCATATTTGACGGCAAGATCTATGGCATACCCTGGAGCGTCCAAGGGTTTGGATTGCTGTATAACAAGAAAATAGTGGGCGAAATATACGGCGGGACGTTCGATCCGTCGACGATCAATACGCGTGATGCTTTAAAGGCTTTCCTCGAGAAGATTGAAGCTACCGGTATGCCCGCGACCATGATACATGGTGAAAACTGGTCGGTAGGAGGCCATTACCTCACGCTCGCCTATGCGTGCCAGGGGCCGGCGACTTCTGACGGCACAGGATTCATTGACGCGCTGAAAGCCGGAACCAAGAAAATCGAGGACGACCCCATATTCCAGGGATATATGGATACCTTTGATCTGTTAAAGGAACATAACTATAACAAGGCCGATCCGTTGGTAGGAGACTACAACGCGGACGCTCTGGCGTTTGGCGAAGGGAAATGCGCAACGTTTTTCATGGGCGACTGGCTGTGGACGGTTATGACTACGCTTGAAAATGTTGAGCAGGACTATGGCTTTATCCCGGTGCCGTGGAGCAATGATCCGGCCGATTACGGCAACACTCAGGTCGTTATGGTATTGCCTAAATTCCAGGTCATAGACAAATCGCAGAATACGCCGGAACAGCAGAAGGCGGCGCTTGACGCCTTGGAATGGATGCTTACCGATCCGGAAGGCCAGCAGTTCTTCCTCGACGCAGGTTTCTGCATACCGTATAAGAATGTCAGAAAAGACGCTACATATAACTCAATGACCACATCGATAGCCGAATACGCAGCTGCAGGCAAGACAATCAACTTAGGGTGCTTCTCGTACATAACGGGAGACGCTTGGACGGAGACGGGCAACCTTATGCTTCAGTACCTTGCGGGAGCTATTGACAGACAGCAGTTGGCTCAGGGAATCAACGAGTATTGGCAGTCGGTTAAGTAAAATATGGTAATGAAACAATAGGGGTATTGGATCTGGGCGGATATCGGTGTAACCAAGTATGCCGCTATCCGCCCGATAAACAGGGGGGAATAATGAAAAGAGGGAAAAAAGCACTTATCAATGCGGGAACTTTTGCAGCGTTTATGGGGCCCTCCCTTATTGCTTTTATCTGTGTTCTGCTGATTCCGCTAATATACGGCATTTATTTGACCTTTACGAACTACAGCCCGATAACGGGAGCTCAGGATTACGTGGGCTTTGATAATTTCGCGGCTATTTTTTCGGATAAGGAGTATCTTAGCCAGTTCGTAAAGACGCTGGGGTATGTTTTTTATTCGACGATTTTCTGCAACGTGCTGGCGTTTACGCTTGCTTATCTTCTCACCAGCAATGTCAAGGCTCAAAACTTTTTTCGGGCCGGGTTTTTTACGCCTAATCTGATAGGCGGCATCGTGCTCGGGTATATATGGAAATTTATATTTGCCAACGTTATCACACTCATTGGCAAGAGCCTTGAATACGAGCCACTGATGACATCATTTCTGACAAACCCGGAAAGGGCGATCTGGGCTATGATTATTGTTACAGTCTGGCAGTATGCCGGATACCTTATGATGATTTATGTCGCCGGCTTTGTAAGCATACCTAAAGATATACAGGAGGCTTCCGATATTGACGGAGCTACCGGCCTTAAGAAACTGTTTAAAGTGACGATTCCTATGATGGTCCCCTCTTTTATAATATGCTTCTTTATCTCTATATCGAGGGGTTTCATGTCGTACGACTTAAACCTTGCCCTTACGAACGGCCAGCCATACGGCTCGACACGGCTTGCGGCGATGCATATTTATCAAAAAGCGTTTCAGGCAAACCAGTATGGCGTGGGGCAGGCGGAAGCGATAGTGCTGTTTATTGCAGTCGCAATTGCGGCCGTATCGCAAGTCCTTCTCACAAAGAGATATGAGGTGGAAGCATGAAGAAAAAAATATCAAACAAGTGGGCAAAATATATTTTGATCTGTGTTTTGCTGGCCATATTTCTTGTGCCGTTCTACCTGATGGTGATAAACTCCTTCAAGACTACGCAGCAGTTTGTATCAAGCCCGTTCTCGCTGCCGGATAAAATAGACTTTGTCAATTATACTGAGGCGTTTGAAAAGATGAACTTTCTCAATGCTATCGGAAACAGTGCCATCATTACCTCGATAAGCGTTGTTCTTATACTGCTTACATCCTCAATGGCGGCTTACTTTCTTGTAAGGCACAAATGGAGAATAAATAAGATAATATTCGCCGTGCTAGTCGCTTCGATGATCGTACCCTTCCAGGCTATAATGATACCTCTGGTGAGCATTTATGGAAAGCTGGATTTGATGAACAGCAAGTGGGTGCTGATTTTTATGTATATGGGATTTGGGCAGGCTTTTGCTATATTCATATTTCATGGGTTCATTAAAAACATACCGCTGGAGATGGAAGAGGCGGCCCTTATAGACGGATGCAACAAGATGCAGTCTTTTTTTAAGATAGTATTTCCGCTGTTAAAGCCTGTCATTATCACGGTACTGATACTTGATGTATTATGGATATGGAACGATTACCTATTGCCGAGTCTTGTGCTGCTTTCCCCGCAGGAGCGCACTTTGCCGCTATCAACTTATAACTTCTTCAGCTCTTACAGCGTTGATTTCGCGCCTCTTATGGCCGGTATCGTGCTTACAATACTGCCGGTGCTTATAGCGTATCTATTTTGCCAGAAACAAATCATTAAAGGTGTCGTACAGGGGGCAATAAAATAAATGCAAAAAATATCGGACATAACATCAAACGATAGTATCTTGTTTTTCGGAAGGACTATTATTGATAACGAGACCGGCGGCGTATTCTTTAACTGGTCAGGCTCAGGCTTTGAAGTCGTATTTGAGGGAAAGAGGCTTGATGCTTATCTTAGTGCTATAGAAACGGTTTTTCCTCCGGAAGGAACGCTTTGGCCATGGATTTCTGTCTTTTTTGACGATAATGAAACTCCTGTAAAGGAGATTGCAGTGGACAGGCATGAGCATCGGGTCACGCTGTTTTCAAGCGAAGTATCCGAAAGACATAAGATAAGGGTAGTCAAAAGGTCGGAAAACGATAAGGGGAAAGTGGGCATTCTAGGGTTTGAATCAGACGGAAGCTTCCTTTCTCCGGAGCCCGTAAAAAGCAGATACCGTTTGGAGTTTATCGGAGACTCCATAACCTGCGGCTTTGGAAATGAGGCAAATCGCAGGGACGATATGTTTAAAACAGAAGAAGAGAATGGACTGTCGGCCTTCAGCGCGATTGCAGCAAGGGAAATCGGCGCGGAATATAACAGCATCTGTGTTTCAGGAATACCGCTCTGCAAGCCGTCTGATCCGCAATTTAAGCTTGTGTCTCCTGATTCGCCCGAAAACGAATCAAGATCGTTTGCAATGGAAGATTACTACGAATACACGGACAGGCTGCACGAAGAAAAGCGGGGGATCAAGAGCAGCTTTACAAAATGGGACTTTTCAGGATTTTTACCTGACGCGATTATCATTAATCTTGGAACAAACGATTCTTTTCTGATTAAGGCGTCAAAAAACAAAGAGGTCGAAGAGCGAAATTTTGAGACCAGGTACAAAGAATTTTTATATAGGGTAAGAAAACTCAACGGCCAAAGACCGATTATTAGCTGTACGCTTGGCCCGATAGACTATTATCTATACGACAATATTTTAAATGCGGTAAAAGAATATAAGCAGGAAACGGGAGATATGAGGATCTTCTGTCATAAATTCGGCGGCATATTCCCTGATTTTGAAGGATATGGGGCTCAGGGTCATCCATCTGTGTTAACACATAAAAGAATGGGGAAAGAGCTGGGCGAAAAGCTTAAAGAATGGCTCGGCAGTGAACATGTAAATGGAATGTAAGACACAGGCTTGGAAGTATTATTAGCCGATTGACAAGTTATATTTGAAAATACGGCCAGGAAACTAATGGTTGAATCTTATGTATACAAAAGGAGGAGAAGGACGGCACTATGGCGAAGGTAATATTAAAAGGCATCAATAAGGTCTTTGATAAAAGTGTTGAAGCCGTCAAGGATTTTAATCTCGAAATAGCCGACAAGGAATTTGTAGTGCTTGTAGGGCCGTCCGGCTGCGGTAAGAGCACGACGCTGCGGATGGTGGCGGGGCTCGAGGAGATCACGAGCGGAGAGCTGTATATCGGAGAAAGCCTTGTTAACGACGTGGCTCCGAAAGACAGGGATATCGCGATGGTTTTTCAAAACTATGCTCTGTATCCGCACATGACAGTGTATGAAAATATGGCATTCGCGCTGAGATTAAGGAAGCGGAAGAAAACCGAGATAGACAAAAAGGTAAAAGAAGCCGCAGAAATACTTGAAATTACCGACTTGCTTCAAAGAAGACCCAAGGCTCTGTCGGGAGGGCAACGCCAGCGCGTTGCGATAGGGCGCGCGATAGTACGCCATCCTCAGGTATTCCTGATGGATGAACCGCTTTCAAACCTTGATGCGAAGCTGAGGAACCTGATGCGGGCGGAGATAATCAAGCTAAGACAGCGTATCGACACGACTTTTATTTATGTAACGCATGATCAGATAGAAGCGATGACCCTGGGGGATCGTATAGTCGTTATGAAAGACGGGCTGATACAGCAGATAGGCACGCCGCAGCAGGTTTTCGACAATCCCGCGAATATCTTTGTAGCCGGATTCATCGGTTCTCCGCAGATGAATTTCTTCGATGCTCAGCTTGAGAATTCTGGAGGCAAGTATAACATACGCTTAAAGGAGTCTGTGATAACGCTCCCTGAAAGCGTACAAGAAAAGCTTAAGGATAAGGGACAACAAGCGGGCGAAATAGTGATCGGCATACGTCCCGAGCATATAACGCTTACGGACAAAGACAATCAGGGTGCGATATCTGCCGAGATAGACTTATCCGAAATGATGGGCAGCGAGGTATATCTGCACGCAAAGGTTGCAGGCAAAGACTGTGTTTTAAGAATAGCTACGTCTAACCTCTCAATTGAATACAGGGAGCGGTTTGCAGCCGGTAACGTAATAAAGGTTGAGTTTAACAGCAGCTTCGTACATATGTTTGACAAAGAAACCGAGGCGAACATACTGATATAAGAGGCGCTATGGGAAAGAAAACCTACTATCTGGATAGATTTTTCAAGAGGCAAAGGGCGCCTGTAGAAGACGCCGCGCCGCCGCCGGAAAAAGGAGTGGCGCGTTTTTTCTTTTTGCTTACTACGCATCTATCGAAGCTGTTTATCTTGAACATGCTTTTTCTTGTTTTCTGTCTGCCCGTTATTACTATTCCGGCGGCAGTGGCCGGAATGAACCGGGTTTGTATGCTGCTGGTACGAAACGGAATATCTTTCATTTGGACTGATTTTATCACGGAAGTAAAAGCAAGCTTTCTCAAAAGTATTCCAGTATTTATATCATGCGCCGTTTTTATAGGGCTTGCATGTTTCTGCTTTATATCAAGCCAAAATTCTAAGGAGTCGCCGTTTTTCCTGATTTCGATTTCGGTTTTCCTGTTGATTATGGGACTACTGATTGGATGTTACGCTTTTGCCATGCTGTCGATGTGCAGTCTTCGTATCAGAGATATATTAAAAAACGCGCTCTCATTGTTTTTTTTGGAACCAAAGGCTGATCTGGCGCTCGTACTCTTTGTTGGCGTCATTGCTGCAGCTTTTATATGGTTATTACCATATACTATCCCTCTGGCATTTATTTTGTTCGCACTTTTATCTTTGATTTCAAGTATCATTGTCAATGAGCCGTTGAAAAGAAGGATTATTAAAGAGCAATAAATGATTGTTACATCTCTGAGGTTCTTCAATACAGTCATCTTTTGAGAAATATGTAACAAATATAAGGGTATTATAGAAAGATTCTATCGTTCGGCATTCTCCTTAGCCGTCCAGCTAACGCTAGTCACAGAGCCTCCGACTCGCTTTATCGCTCGCTGAGCGCGCCCGTCTTTGGCTCCCCTCAAGGAGAAGGATTGCATTTCATATCAGGGGAAGCAGCAGGCGGGCGGGTACGGAGACCCGCCCCTACTAACATAAAAACAACGTTAGCACGTGTAGAGACGGAAAAAACGCAGGAGGCGTTCAAATGACGCCCGCTACTATGTATTGTTCGGTTTATAACGTTACGCTCCACGTGTTTTCGGAAAAGTCCTGAAACACGGCTTTGGCGTCCTTTACCCGGAACGAGGCGTGACGCGGACCGTCCGGCTTTGTATATTTATCGCGCAGGAACGGTACTTTAGTAAACGCGGCCTCGTTGACCTCGGGGCGCTCGTCGTAGACGGCTGTGCCGCTTAAGCGCAGCCAGACGCCTTTTTCTTCGCTGTACGCGCAGAGCTCGAACCTGGGGTTTGCTTTGATCTGTCTAAAGCAAGGTTTGTAATCTCCCATGCCTATATAGAGGCTGCCCTCGTATTCCATAAAGAACGCGAACGGGCGGACGCGCGGCTGATTGCCTTCGCACGTTGCGAAGAAAAAGTATTTCGCTTCTTCCAGGAATTTTAATATTTCATCCATAACGCACCTTTTATGTTTTTATTTTGTATAATTATAGTACACAAAAATGGCAGATACAAGCGCTCGAATACCAGTTCGCGGCAATCAACGTGGCAGATGGAATGGCAGTCTCGAGCGATTAATCGGGGTGTAAATATTTGTGCAATTAGCGGCGCACGCTAAATCATATGTGCAATAACAGGCGTAAAAAAGACAGTTTGTAGCAACAAACGTATCGATGAATATAATGTTATGAAACGACTATAATAGATTATTGAATCTGCATGTAGCTTAGACTTGTACGAAGGAGCAAAGCATGGAAGCGGTAAAATTCCGCAAAAAGCCTGTTGTGGTAAAGGCTTTTGTCGCAAAAAAGGAAATGATAATCCATACGCTTGAGGGAGATATGAAAGCCGACGCAGGGGATTATATAATCACGGGAGTGAAGGGAGAGCAATACCCCTGCAAGCCCGACGTTTTCAGGAGGACTTACGAGCCTGTGGACGAAGTGTGATTTTGGCGGTCGTAAGGAACCATCAGCGCCCAGTTGTCGGTCTCTTTTCTCATGTATTCTTCGCATCTTGAGACAAGCGCCGGGTATAACGAAGCAGCGCCGCTGAACTCGCCGCAGCGGGCGAAGAACCTGTAGAGTATGCATTTAAGCATCTCGCATTGCGCCCTGTATTGTATCCACAGCTGCCTGAACCTGCCGAAGGCGTTTATCGCCGCCGCGGCGGTTATGCCCCAGCTCAGTATTATTATAACGAGCTTATAGCCGAACCCGCCGAAAACGTCGGAGAACAGCGTTATTACGGGTATGACGCTGCTCATTAATATGGATAGTATTGTCAGCGACTTGTATGCCCTTTGATTGCGCACGCTGCGTTTATCGAACCATACCATCTGTTCTATGACGCGGCCCGTAATATAATGCTTCGCGGGGGATTCTTCCATACCGCTTACGAAATAGGCGAATTCCTGCCTTATAGCGCAGCCGCGAGCCTTCATACCGGCGCTCCTTTCATGCGCGCTTCGTGCGCCTGCCTGATAAACTTGCCGGGATCGGCAATAAAATCGTTCCAGGAGGCGAGCACGCAGCAGCGTTTTCCTTTCCCGTAGTTTTCGCTGAATTCTTTAAGCACCGTGCTGTCGTCCACCACTTCTTTGCCGTCCCTGAACACTGCGTTTAAAGCGCAGGGAAGCACCACCCCGAGTATGCCGCTTGTGTGACCGTCCGACGCTTCGCAAAGCGATGCGCGAAGCTCCTTTTTTATGTACTTTTGCTTCTCAATGCCTGCGTTTTCAGCGCTGTGTTCGCCTATAAGGTATATGGTTACCGTAGAATCGGGGAACACGGCTTTGCGCAGCTTATAAGGCGTGCAGGAATCGTAATAGCATCCGGCCGCGGCGCCCGGAGGAACGGCCGAGATATATACGCCCATACCGGCGATAATATCCCTGTACGGCTTGTCGCTTGACTTATAGGAGATAAAGCATTTTATTCCCATAGCGTCTCCTTTATGGAGTGGTAATACAATATATTCAAATAATGGAATAAATATTATCAAGCTGCCTTCTGTGGGCGGCAGGGGGTGAGGAAAGCTTAATACGCGGCCGCGGATGATATGGCGCGTAGAACTGGGAATAAATTCATCAATAGCCGGAACATACATGTGAAGAAGGCGCATAAAAGCGTTGAAATATGTGAGCCAGGGAAATATAATAGAGGAAGATGCGGCGCTTATAAAGCCGCCGTTTGTAAACATCATGTCTTTAGCCGCCTATCGGCGGTTTTTTTTATACTTGGTTTTAAAAGTATTCCAAGAGAGCGTACTCCCAAGTTTATTTGTTTTGGCTACAAATATAAAAATATGGTATACTTACATAAATATAATGACAGGAGAAAACTGAAAATAATGGACAACGATAAAAGGATAGCGCTGCTGATAGACGCGGACAACGTTTCGGACAAATACATAAAGCACATACTCGACGAGATATCAAATCACGGCACGCCTACATATAAGAGGATATACGGGGACTGGACGAAGCCGCAGATGGCGGCATGGAAGAGCGTATTGCTCAATTATTCCATTTCGCCGATACAGCAGTACGCGTATACAACTGGCAAGAACGCGACGGATTCGGCGCTTATCATAGACGCGATGGACATACTGTATTCGGGCAGCGTGGAAGGGTTTTGCATCGTTTCGAGCGACAGCGATTTTACCAAGCTTGCGGCGCGGCTTAGGGAGTCGGGCATGTACGTGCTCGGCATGGGGGAGAAGAAGACTCCGCCCCCCTTTATAGCGGCATGCGAAAAGTTCAAGTACTTAGAGGTGCTGGCCTCGGCGGCTTCCGCGGACGCTAAGGAAGAGGAGGCGGAGGGATTAAAGGACACGATCACAAGCCGCAAGACTATAGTGGAGGCGATAAAGGCAATAGTGGACGAGAGCTCGGACGAGGACGGATGGGTGTATATGGGCGAAGTCGGAACGAAGCTTTCGAAGCGGTATCCTGATTTCGACACGAGGAACTACGGGTATTCAAAGCTCACGCCTTTTATAGCGGCGCTGAAGCTTTTCGACATAGACTCGCGCAAGACGAGCAACCCCAATGTGGTGATGAAGTATATAAGGACGAAGACGAAGAAGTAAACAAGATGGCGAAGCAGGCGGGTGGGCCGTTCCCCGCGATATGTAAGGGGCGTCAGCGCGGTAGAAGCGACCTGTGGTCGCTCGAATGTGGAGCAGATGAGCGTACGTCTCCCGAGTAAAGTCAGTATGCGGGCGGGCATACCCTTTCAGGGCACACGGCGGAGACCCGCCCCTACGATATGAAATAGGCATCAAAGCATTTAGATTGTGTTTCCATGCCGCACCAAGGAGCAAGCGGGCGGGCGTATCCTTTGAGCACACGGCGGGGACCTGCCCCTACGATAGAAAAGAAGCATACCCTATCGGCGCTTCGCGCCACTTCCCCTTATAGGGGAAGCATATTGCATTGCTTGTCCCAAAGGCTCCCCTTTCAGGGGAGCTGTCGCCGCATGGCGACTGAAGGGTTTCCGTAGCAAATAACGAGTTGAGCAAGCGGGCGGGCGTATCCTTTGAGCACACGGCGGAAACCCGTCCTCTGTTCGTATGGGTGTTAAACTGCGCTGTCGCTCGTAAAACACCGCATACTCACAGAACCTTCAGTTCGCTTCATCTGCCACTGGCAGCGCTCACTTTCGGTTCCCTACAAAGGGAAGAAGCGTCAAAGAGCGTAGGTGGGATTTTAACCGCCGAAAGAGATGCGGATAGGGCGGGCGTCCGAAGGAACGCCCCTACCGCGTAGAGGTGACAAGCAGGTCACTCCTTCCGGCACTTCGTGCCACCTCCCTCATCCGAGGGAGGCTTGAATCGACAATCTATTGACCAATACGGGAGAGAACTTTTACGCGTTTGAGGCGATAAACGGTTGCGAACTAGAGAGAAAACAAGACTCTCCCATCACCTGTTAGCGCTCCAGCAGGGGCCCCCGGCGAACAAAGTTCGCTGGGGTGGGTAAAAGGGGATGCAGATAGACGGGCGGGCGTACCCTTTCAGGGCACACGGCGGAGACCCGCCCCTACAAGAGAGAAGGGACGTCACGGAGCATAGGCGGATCTTTGGCTACCAGAAGGAGGCGCGTGCAAACACATCCTATCGGCGCTTCGCGCCACTTCCCCTGAAAGGGGAAGCTAGACATGATGTGCAGAGGCGGTTTGGGGATTGTATATAAAAGCGGCTGCTTTATGAGGCGCCGCTTTGTTGCTTTTAAAGACGGAGCTAATGGCGTTTCCAAATCTTTAATTTGTAAAGGAGCGAGGTTAAGCGCCCGCCGCTGGGGATGTACGCCATATCCGCTTCGGTAAGAGCGCCGAACAGGAATATGAAAAACACGTAAACGACTGCGGCGAGTGCGACGAGGGCTACGGTAAGCGTGCGCGAATATTCGGTAAGAGGAATTTTGGGCATCGCAAGATAGAGCACTGCGCCCATTGCCGCTACGGAGAGCAGGGGCTTTACGAAATTGTCCATGAACCTAAGCTTTGCTCTCGCATGCTTTATTACGAACGCTACGTCGAGAATCGCAGCCACGCCGTAGCATGCGACAGAGCTTAAATAAGCTCCCATTATGTTTATCTCGGGAATGCGTATAAGAACGAGGCTTAACACGATTTTGCAGGCGATACCAATAAAAAGGTTGGCGACGGGTATGTACGTCTTGCCAAGGCCCTGAAGTATGCCGGTCATCGTTTGCAGCACGGTTAGGAAGAACACTCCTATGCCCATTACAGCAAGAAGGCTGCCCGATAAGGGGAATAGGCCTATGTTCATCGGGTCTTTTACGGTATAAAGAAGATTTATTATAGGTGTCGAGAGCATAAAGAGGCCTACTGCGCACGGAAGCCCTACGAGCATAGAGAGTTTTATGCCTATGCCAGATTTATTGGAAACGGCGAGTTCGTCGTCTTCGGCGCGCGACGCGGATATAGCGGGCACGAGGCTCATAGCGAGCGCCATAGACAGCACGGCGGGCAGATTGACTATCGGGTTGATGTAGGATGTAAGGCCGAACAGCGATTCCACTATCTGCTTAGCGGCGCTGCCGCCCACAGCGGCCGTATCGAGTACTATCTCTTTGCCGAGAACGAATATGTGCTTAAGGCTCAGCAGCGTATTGGTTATTACAGCGGAGTCTATCACCTGCACTAGAGGCATTGCGCACGCGCCTATGACTATGGGCAGCGCGAGGT
>JAEZIZ010000006.1 GCA_023415915.1 Bacillota bacterium
GCTTTTACATCGTCGGGCATGTCGGGCAGCATCGAGCCCAGCTTTTTGAGCTCTTCGAGAGACATGCTGTTAAGGGTTTGCGCGTCAATGCTGAAAAGCCCCGTAAACTCTTTTTTTCTCATACAGACCTCCGTATGCTTTATACCATTTCGGCTATTTCGTATATCAGCCGCTCTGTTTCGTCCCACCCAAGGCACGGGTCGGTGATGGACTGGCCGAACACGCTGCCGCCGACTTCCTGTTTGCCCGATACGAGGTAGCTTTCTATCATGAGGCCTTTAATGATTTTGCACAGCGACGTATCATATCTGCGGCTTGCGAGCACTTCTTTGGCGATGCGGGGCTGCTCGAAGAAGCGGCGCATGGAATTGGCGTGGTTAGTGTCGACGATTATAGCGAGGTTAGCAAGCTCCATCTCCATATATTTCTTAGCGAGGCGGCTTAAGTCTTCATAGTGGTAGTTGGGGACATTGCGGCCGGTGGGTTCTACGGCGCCGCGCAGTACGGCGTGCGCAAGCGGATTGCCCGAAGTCACTACTTCCCAGCCGCGGTATAGGAACGTATGGCTCATCTGCGCGGCTTTTATAGAGTTGAGCATTACGGACAGATCGCCGCTTGTGGGGTTCTTCATGCCGACGGGCGCTTCGACGCCGCTGGCCGTAAGGCGATGCTGCTGGTTCTCCACGGAGCGGGCGCCAACGGCGTGGTAGGCGAGCACGTCCGAGAGGTAGGCGTAGTTTTCGGGATACAGCATCTCGTCGGCGGCGGGCAGTCCGAAGTCGTTTATCGCGCTGATATGAAGGCTGCGGATGGCCTTTATGCCTTTTGCGAGGTTGCTTTCGCCCTCGGGATCGGGCTGGTGCAGCATGCCCTTGTAGCCTTCGCCCGTAGTGCGCGGCTTGTTGGTATATATGCGCGGTATCATAATTATCTTGTCGGCAACTTTGGACTGTACTTTTGCCAGACGGGAAAGGTATTCGCGGACCGGGTCGGGGTGGTCGGCGGAGCAGGGGCCTATGATAAGCAAAAATCGCTTGTCAGTTCCTTCGAATATGGCGCGTATTTCGGCGTCGCGCTCCGCTTTGATGCGCGCGAGGCGCTCAGGCAAAGGCATCTGGGCAATTATTTCGTCCGGCCCCGGTATCTGGCGTATGTGCCTTAAGTTCATTTCAGGTCTTCTTTCTTTCACCCCGCCAAGCCTCACGCCTTGTTGGGGACCCCGTATTTTCACCCCAACAAGCCTCACGTCTTGTTGGGGACCCCGTATTTACACCCCAACAAGCCTTACACCTTGTTGGGGACCCCGTAGGTATAATATGTCACAAAAAAGCAGATCTTTTATGCGTATGGTCTGCTTCCTCATTATACCATATTAAGGGATAAAAGAAAAAGGGGATATTTAAACGTTTTGCGCGCTCGGCATACGAGGCTTAATACGGGCAATGCTTCGCGATATATGAAAGGGAGGGCATCAATTACAGAGCGGACGCCCTCCCAAAACGCGTTATGCGGCTATACAAGCGTATTAACTGCGTGAACCAAAGAAAGGTCAGTACCCCGAGAGCTGGCGCACGGTATCTGTCAGCAGGTCGAGTTCTTCGAATGTGTTGTAAAGGCCTATCGACGCGCGGGCGGCGCTGTTTACGCCGAAGCGCTCAAGCACGGGCTGGGCGCAGTGTTTGCCGGCGCGTACAGCAACGCCTCTTTTGTCGAGCTGTTCCGCTATCATCGCGGCGTCCATGCTTTGAAGCACGAAGGAAACGACACTTATTTTATCCGCCGCGGTGCCTATGAGCGTAAGGCCGGGTATGCGCGAGAGATTATTCGTGAGGTAATTGGTAAGTTCCAGTTCGTGAAGGCGTATGCGCTCCATTCCGGCTGAGCGCAGGTAGTCCGCCGCGGCGCCTAGGCCAACCGCGCCCGCTATATTGCTCGTGCCCGCCTCGAATTTGTCGGGCGAACCCATATAATGCGTCCTTTCAAAGCGCACGTTCCTTATCATTCCGCCGCCGCCCTGGTAAGGCGGCATAGCGGACAGCAGCTCCTTTTTGCCGTACAGTACGCCTATGCCTGTGGGGCCGTACATCTTATGGCCGGAAAGCACGAAGAAGTCGGCGTCAAGCTGCTTTACGTCTATGGGCATGTGGGGTGCTGACTGAGCGCCGTCTACCAGGAACAGCGCGCCATGCATATGTGCTATGTCGGCCATAGCGCGCACCGGGTTCACCGTCCCCAGAACGTTGGAAACATGAGTTGCGGCCGCTATGCGCGTGCGCGGCGTGAACATGCGCCCATATTCACTTAAGTTTATTTCGCCCCTGTCGTTTACCGGAGCCGCCTTTATCACAGCGCCGGTGCGCTGCGCGATAATCTGCCAGGGCACGATATTTGAGTGGTGCTCCATTTCGGTGAGCAGTATCTCGTCGCCTTCGCGCAGGTTCGTGCCGCCCCAGCTTGCCGCGACAAGGTTTATCGCTTCGGTCGCGCCCCGCACGAATACTATCTCTTCGCGCGACGAAGCGCCCAAAAATAACCGCAGCTTTTCGCGCGCCTCCTCGTACGCTTCCGTCGCCTCGCGGGAAAGCTGGTGGGCGCCCCGGTGCACGTTTGAGTTTGTTTCGCGGTAGTAGCGGCAGACGGCGTCTATTACGCAGTTAGGCTTCTGAGTAGTCGCGGCGTTGTCTAGCCACACAAGCGGGCAGCCGTTCACCCGCCGCCGCAGTATCGGAAAGTCGTCGCGCAGCCCAGGGATGCCAGATGGGCGAGTTTTGCCGGGCGCGTGCGACAGGAAGTAATATAGCCCGCGCGCGTCCTGCTCCATATGCTCCGCGCCGGGGGGAGGTAAGTAAGAGCCGAAATTCAATGGCTTTAAGTCCTCCTCCCAGTACATGCGGTTAAGAGCGCCGCTTAATTCGTTTTCCAAGTTCTGCGGGGGCCAGCCCTGCATAAAGCTATCTGTAATCATAGTAGTTTCCCACCTCGACATCCTCCAGCATCGCAAGAGCGTCGTCGGCAAGTACGGCTACCGAGAAGTAGAGGCTTAAGATATAGGATGCTATCCCTCTGTTGTCTATGCCTCCGAATTTTATCGAGAGGCTGGGTATATCCGTTTCGTCGGGTATGCCCGGCTGGTGCAGGCCTATTACGCCCTGCTCTTTATCGCCCACGCGCATAAGCAGTATATTTGTCCTGCCGCCCTCCGCCTTAGCGAACGATCTGCCTCCCACGAGCAGCTTGTCGCACGGCACTATAGGCACTCCTCTCCACGTCATGAACGGGGAGCCTAACATATTGACTACTACGGGTGGGACGCCCCTGCGCGTGCATTCCCTGCCGAAAGCCGCTATGGCTTTGGGATGCGCGAGGAAGAAGGCCGGTTTTTTCCACACCTTGGCAAGCAGTTCATCCATATCGTCAGGCGTGGGGGAGCCGTGCCGGGAGCGCACTATCATGTCGGGCGAGACGTTATTTACAAGCCCGAACTCACTGTCGTTTATCATCTCGCATTCCTGACGCTCTTTCATGGCTTCAATAGTAAGCCTTATCTGTTCGTTCTTCTGGTCTATAGGCTTGTTGAATATATCCGTTACGTTAGTATTAAGGCGCAGTATAGTCTGTACAAGGCTGAGCATGTATTCCTTTGGCTCTTCCTCGTATTCGGGGAACGTTTGGGTTATCATATCTTCGTTTATATGCATGTAATTTGCAGCAATCAGTTTTTCTCCGTATTCGTTCATCTCTTCCATGCAGGGAGTCCTTTTTATACGGTTCACCCGGTAAATGCCCGCCTCTACGGGCACCCACGGCAGTAACCGCAGCAGCCAGCGCGGGGTGATGCTATCCATCATAGGCACGGATTTGGTCGTATGTGAAAGCCGCCTTGCGGCATTGGGGTTTAAGCTTAATTGGCTCATTGTTATATCGGGTCTGTCCATTATTACACCTTCTTTTATTTGTTTCAGATTCAAGTATAAGGACGCGCGCCTTCCCGTGCTGTTTGTTTCGGGATATATGCAGTCCTCATTTACTATATGAATTATGGGCGGCGTTAGTGAAGGAGGTAAGAGACATAGTGATGGGACAGCCTGTTAAATGCGGATACAGACCGGCAGGAGAGACAAGGATGCCATGGCGGCCTGTTAGGAAAAATGAAGGCCAAACACAGGTAATACACCTCATCCGTCCCGCACTAAATTGCTTTGATTTTTTGAAGCTGACAATTTAGTGCGGGACACCTTCCCCTCAAGGGGAAGGCTTGAATTCCGGAAAGCGTGTAGGCGGGCGTTCGAAGAATGCCCCTACGCAGAGAAGTAACGTTCGCAGAATGAAGATGCATGCGGGCGGGTATACCCTTTCAGGGCACACGGCGGAGACCCGCCCCTACGTAGATAAGGAACGTTTGCAGAATGCAAACGCGTGCGGGCGTTCGAAGAACGCCCCTACGCAGAGAAGTAACGTTCGCAGAATGCAAATGCGGGCGGGTATACCCTTTCAGGGCACACGGCGGAGACCCGCCCCTACGTAGATAAGGAACGTTTGCAGAATGCAAACGCGGGCGGGCGTTCGAAGAACGCCCCTACGCAGAGAAGTAACGTTCGCAGAATGCAAATGCGGGCGGGGGAATGCGGAGGCCTTCCCGGTTTTTGACCGCCAGAATATCGAATAACCAGGGTAGCTTGGTAATACATCTCGCAAAAAGTGGTACAAAATACTATTTTGTGATGATTTATGTAAAAAAGATATTGACTTTACACACCAATTTATGTATTATATGTTTATTGATGTATTAATAACAAGGTCTTCGGCAAGCCGCGGGACTTGCCGGGGCAGCGATAATATAAAGAATGAGTGGTAGTATGATTAGAGGAATATCTGATTTAAGTTACAATGACGCAAAAAGGCTGGTAATAGCAATAATCGAACGAATGAAGGATGAAGAGGAAGCGCTGCTGAAGGAATCGGAGGAAAAGAAGATTACGATACTGCAGTGCGAGTACAAAAAAAGGCTGCTTAAAGGACATCAGGAGCAAAAGGAGAACGACATGCTGATAGAGGAGTGCAACAGAAGGATGGATGAGATAGAAGGGGAGCTTTTTGCGCTGGCAGACAGGAGAAACTATTTCGAGATACAGCTCGAGATGCTGGGCGCCAGGAAAGAGGCTTAACATAAAGCTTCGGCGAAGTTAAGGCTGCCGTTTTTTAAGAATCAGTTTATATAACGAGTTAACGTCAATTGAACATGTAAAACAAAACCGCTGTTACGCGGCTTTTTTATTTTTAGGACGGATATTTTGTGAATGGCGGTTATGGGAATACATTGGGCAGTTCTTTTGGTATGTTCTATTTCGGAAAAGGGACAATATACTTGGAGCGGTTAATAACAGGAGAAAACGATGGGCAATAAAATTGTGGAAGGGCTTTCGTACATAACGCGGAAAACGCAGCGTATAAGGCCTGATATCTATATGCTGGATTTTAGGGCGGTCAACGCGTATATGCTGAAAACGGGCATCGAGACGTGGCTGCTTGTCGATACGGGACTCGAGAACTCAAGCAAATTCATTATTGAAGAAGCACGGGAAATATTCGGCGAGCGCTCGCGGCCGGAGGCGATAATACTTACGCACGGGCATTTTGACCATGTGGGCTCGCTTAAAACGCTCACAAAGCATTGGGACGTACCCGTCTATATTCACGAGAACGAACTGCCCTATATAACCGGGCAAAAGGATTATCCTCTGCCCGACGACACAAAAGGCAGCGGGCTTATAACGCGCATGTCCGATACGTTCCCGCACACGGCCATAGACGTTGGGCATTACGCCAATGCACTGCCAAAAGACAACTCGATACCGTATTCCGGGCAATGGAAGTGGATATTTTCGCCTGGCCACAGCGAGGGGCATGTATCTTTGTTCAGGGAGTCCGACAGGACGCTGATAGCGGGAGACGCGATATCCACCGTCAAGCAGGGTTCGCTGTGGTCGGTGATAACGCAGAGCGAGACTATATGCGGGCCGCCTGAATACCTGACTGAGGATTTTAACAAGGCAAGAGAGTCGGTGGAAATGCTATTAAGCCTTGATCCCGTATTACTGCTTCCGAGCCACGGCAGGCCGGTGGAAAGTGCCGATCTGAAAGCGAAAAGCCAGCATGCCATAGTGAATGAACAGGAAAGCGTATATTCGGCTGAAAGCCGCGAGACCTGACGATGCAGGCATTAAAAACATGAGTGATTTTGAGTTGTTTTTCAATTGATAATGACAATGTGAGAAAATCAAGCGCGGGCAACGGGCGGACAAAACGCACTGGTGCAGGCGGGAAGCGTCACGGAATGCGGTTCGTGGCCTGCGGTTTAGCATGAAAGCCTTAAAGGGCTTTGTGACTGTCAAAAAAGTATATGCTGTCATTCCGTCGGCTTCGCTTGAAGGAGTGTAACGGCTGAAGAATCCCCTTATACAAAGCACTACCCATGGGATTCCTCGCAAGCTCGGAATGACAAAAGGGGTTATCGACACCCTGAAAGCCTTAAAGGGCTTTTTTGTTTTGGATCGGGTTCCTCAACAAGTCGCGAGGCTTGATGGGGTGTATAAAAAAATAGCGGGGAGGCGGTTATGGAGATATTGATTGGCGCGGCTGCGGGAATCGCCGCCGCGGCTGTCTGCGCGTCGTTTTATTTGAAAGGGAAAAGGGACGGCATGAAGCGCAGGGAAGCGGCGGGAGCGGCGCCGGGCGAGTGCGGAGAAGACAAGGGCGGCGAGCTAATGAGAAAGTATGAGCTCATTATGGGCTACGACCCGTACGAAGCGGCCGGCAAGCGGGAGACATTCAAAAGCGGTTATGGAGAGTGATTATGAAGACGTTGGCATGGCAACAGTATGAGCAGGGCGTCGATTACAAGACGCGGATAGGGCTTTACAGCACGGTGGATCTGTCAAATCTCATTAAGGATGACATAAATGTAATAGTAAAATGGCGGGTTCTGAGCCCCGAATTTATATTATGCCATGTCATAATTAGGTTTAATTATAACGTTACATGACACAATTTTACTACAGATTTTTATTACTTGTATATATTATTGTCTAATGTGTCGAGAGTATTCTTGGAAATTTCAGTGGTTGTTGAGATGTGTGATTTTCGAAAGGGCCTCTTTTGAGGACGTATAAGAGCCCTAATTAAATAAACGCATTGCAAAACGACGAGAACACAGAAGGAGAGGAGCATTTAGAATGGAACTCTTAATAAAACTGTTTAAGCAAATGTTAATTAATGCTTTGGATAATCCTAAAATACCCAAAGTGATTCGGCTGATTATTATAACATTAACATTACTTATGATTATTACTACCAGCATTTTAGCAGGATATTCCGTCATCGTATCAACTGATATTAGCGAAGCAATAATATACTGGATGGTAGCTACGGGGTGTATGCTAATATTGGCTTTTGGAGATTATAAGATTTACCAAACAAGAAAAGCTAATAATGACTATTATAGAGTATTGCTTTTCATACATCTCAAAGACTCTAAATACAGTGTTTTTTATTGGCGCTTCAGCCTTTCGTCTCGTACTAAATCTATATCTACAATATTGGGGACCAAGCCCAATAAACGGTCAGCTATGTACGATATACCCACAAGGCGGTCGATTGGACAGCCATTTCTTGTAATTATAATTTCTTGGTCATAAGCCAAGTAAGATACTTATCATAATTTTTTTCTAATTCTGCAGAGTCTACGTTAATTTCATAACACCTCATTATATATTTTTTACCTTACCTACTTGTCCTATTATTAAAAACATATATGGCTATTAGGATGAATCATCAATGACAAGTCCGTAAAATAGGCCAATGCCGGGTGTAGAATGTTGCCATAGTAACGGAAAAGGCGGAAAAGAGCTATGGCAGCGAAGAAACGTGTTGGGTTAA
>JAEZIZ010000029.1 GCA_023415915.1 Bacillota bacterium
AAGCTGTGGCTGGAGCCTTTGACAAACCGTCGAGCGGTAGGAGGTGGAACCAGTCCACAGCGTCTGCATGCATTATACAAGACATATACAAAATAGTGCTGTATATGTGCTACTTAATTATACGAGGGAGGTGATGCGCATAATCAGAAGTACATATCTCACCCTTACATCAGGAGTTACTGACTCCTTAAAAAAGGAGCCGTCATAAGACAGCTCCTTTGACTGTCAAAAAAGCAATGACCGATGGGATTTATTTACAGTCAAAGAAGGAGCGGACGGCTCCTTTAATTTGCATCTTAACTTCCGGATTCAAGTTCCGCAGCGGCGGCTTCCTTCGCGGCAGGCCTGCCCGCGCGTATAAGCGTTCTGCATCCCAGCATTGCCAAAGCAAGCGCTGCCAAGAGCGGCCCGGTTATAACGAGCAGCGTCTCTATAGGCACGGCGTCCGAGAGCGGCCCGAAGAACAGCATCGAAAGCGGCATCATGGACGTCGCTATCATGCTCATCACTCCCATGACGCGCCCTAAATACTCTCCTTCCACCTTTTCCTGTATAAACACCATAGACGACGTATTAAAAGCAGGCATGCCAACGCCCATCACAACCAGAAAAGCGAGGTATGCAAAGAACTCCCGGACGACTCCTATGGCAAATGTGCACACTCCGAATATCGCGCACGACAGCATCAGCGTGTACATTTTGTTTTTAAAGCCTCCCCACGCCGCTATCACGGCGCCGCCCGCTATCATGCCGGACGAGAACGCTATTTCGATAGCGGATAGCTGCCAGTACTCCCCGCCGAAGCTGCGCGTAACCTGCAGCGGCGTAAGAAACGCGACAGGCGCCACGAGTATATTGAATACCGCCCCGAAAAGAAAGAACAGCTTGATATAGCCGTGGCTGTTTATATACTTAACGCCCAACTTCAAGTCGCTGAAATACCCCATAGCTTTTGCCTCGCCCGCACGTTTGTGCGCGGGTACGTTAAGAAACCGCAGCAATATGAATATCGCTGCCGCAGCGGTTACTACGTCGATGAAGAATATGATCTCAACAGGCGCGACGCTGAGCAAAAACGCCCCGAGCATGGGAGATACCAGCATTATGGACGACTGCAGGGTGCTGTTTATGCCGCTTACTCTCGTCAGCTTCTCCTGCGGCACAAGTTGGGGCAGAAACGCGCCCACCGCGGGCGCCTGCACCGCGCCGCCCAGCGCGCGCACCGCCGATATAGCGAACAGCAGCCAAAGCTCGCTGTAACCACTAAGAAAGATTACGGCTGCTATAAGAGTTACCGCGGCTATCATGCCGTCGGAGAGCATTATAAGTTTCTTGCGGTCAAACCTGTCGGCCCACACGCCCGCAAAAGGCGACATAAAAAAGTAAGGCAGAAACCCGCAGAGTATCGAGATCGTCATCATAGCGCCCGATTGCGTGGTAAGCGTTATATGCCACATAATGGCGTATTGCACCAACGAAGAGCCAAGCAAAGATACGCCCTGGCCAGCAAGAAACAGCGCGGTGTTCTTTTTCCATGTTCCCATAAAATTTTTCCTTCTTAAGATATTTGACGGTATTTAAGACGGATGCCATATACTCTATCATTGAGCGCATTTTCAGTCAATACGGGATTATAAATTTTACCGTTCGTTTCAAAAAAGCCGGGGCAGCCGGGCATAAATATATCGCGGCGGCAGACAATAACAAAAACATTCTTTTTACAAGGAGTACTTAAGCATGGGCAGAAAAAAAGGGCGAAACAGGCTCGGCGCTGACCCGGATAAAGAAATAAGCACCGTTAAGAGCCCTAAGCGCGCCAGGCAGGACATGGAATTCGGCGAATCCATGGAAGCCGATATGAAAAGATACAGCCGTGAAATGGCAGGCAAGGCTGTCGACGCCTCATGGAAGAACAGCGTAAGGGACGACGGCAACAAAAACCTTCACGCGCACAATATCGAAACCGGGCGGGAGATAACGGCGAACCATGACTTAGAGTTTGTCGACAAGATGTATTCTCCCGATGAAAAAGGAAAGGACATAGGGAAATGGAGCAAAGACATTACAAAAGCGGGCATGGAATTCGGCCTTGACTACGCGCTGGAAGTGGAAAAACGGGTGGCGCACGACTCAGGAGGCAATAAGGAAGGGCGCAGGCCGCGCAGCAGCATTTCCCCCGTTGCCGCGGGCATGGGTACGGAGTTTTCCGAAGACGCTGACCTTAAGCCCTCAAACAATTCAAAGGACAGAACTTGATAAAACGTATTTTGAATACATAACAGGGAGGATATAAAACATGAGCCATAACAAAAACAACAATCCAGGCAGGGGCAATAAGCCCAATCCGGACGACCGTTCCGACAACGCCGAGCGCATACAGCGCAACATCAACTTCACGCTGAAGAACATGGAAGCGGCGGACGAGATGATAGAAGAAACTGACGACGAGAGAATGAAGCGCGTGCTTGCCGAAAAGAACGAGAGAAGGCGGGAAGCGCTGCGGGGCATGCGCAGCGAGATGCGCGACGAGACCAAAGGCAAAAAATAAAACAGGCGGCCAAATACGCCATAAACGTTGTTTGGCCGCGCACCTTTATAGTAAAGGTGATGGGGTATTGCTTAAAACCCGGCAATCACCTCATAGGCTTCCCCTCGGAGGGGAAGCTGGCAAATGCAAAGCATTTGACTGATGAGGTGTTCTATACTCGGCAATAACAGGGAACCTCACGACTTGCCGGGAATTTACACCCAAAAAGCCTCACGTTTCTTTTGGGACCCCGTTTTCCCCAAAATGCCTTACGCCTTTTTGGGGACCCCGTATTAAAATGAGGAGCTTGATTTTAAGCCCCTCATTTGCCGACGAACACTGCGGATTGAATATAACACAATAAAGAAAAGCCGCTATCTTTCGTTTTGTCTGTTCCTGTTGCGATCCTGGTTTTGATTATCTTTATTTCTATTGCGGTTTTTATCGTTTTCTCTGTTGCGGTTGCTGCAGTTCTGTCTGTTCTGACCGTCTTGCATCAAAGCTTTGCTCCTTTCTTCAGTTTTGTATTTATTATTTGCATGCCGCAACAAAGAATACTCTTGCAAATTGTGTATCTGAAAACAGTAACGGGCGCAGTATCAGCATCGCCTATTAATGCCCATTATTTCCCTTTTACTATTATGCGTAAAACAGCAAATTTGCGGAAAAATATTACTACTAATAAACATATTTATATAAGGAGGCAAAACTATGGCAGAACGCAGCGGCAGCAATCAGACAGTAGTTCCGCAGGTAAAAGAGAAACTCAACGCTTTGAAATACGAGGTGGCAAGCGAGCTTGGCGTTAATCTTAAGCAAGGGTATAACGGAGACATACCGGCACGCGAAACGGGCAGAGTGGGCGGCAATATGGTTAAAAGGATGATACAGTACGCAGAAAACAATCTTTCCGTACCGGGCCCCAAAAGCGGCCAATAGTTTACCTTTAAATCTTTGCGGCAATAAAGAAGAGTAAGACTCTTCTTTATTTTTTGCAGTGAAAACCAGCACGGCGTCTCTATGCTTTATCAGCCTTTTGCATGTTTAAATATTTCCTCTTTGCGCCGTAATGTTTTACGCGCAAAAAGGAGAATATAATCATTACATTGATAGTTTTACGGAGAAAACATGCTGATAAAAAACGGCAAAATACTGACAATGGCCGGAGCCGCGCTTGAAGAGGGCTGCGTGCTTACGGAGAACGACAAAATAAAGAGCGTAAGGGCAAACATAAGCGAAAGCGAGAACGCCGACGGCGTAGTGATAGACGCACGCGGGTGCTGGGTGACGCCCGGGCTAATAGACGCGCACTGCCATATAGGTATACAAGAAGAGAAGATGGGCATTGAGGGCAACGACAGCAACGAGAGCACGAAGCCCATAACGCCTTATATAAAGGCGATAGACGCGATAAACCCCATGGATTCTGCATTCCATAACGCTATCCGCACAGGCATAACGTCCGTAATGGCAGGGCCAGGCAGCTCGAACGTAGTAGGCGGCCAGTTCGTGTTTTTAAAGACGCACGGCAGGCGGGTGGACGATATGGCAGTACTCGAGCCCGCGGCAATGAAGGTGGCGTTCGGCGAAAACCCTAAGAGGACATACGGCGACAACAGGATGATGCCTTCGACGCGCATGTCTATAGCCGCCATGCTGCGTCAGGAGCTTTTCGAGGCAAAGCAGTACGCCGAAAAAAGACATTC
The DNA here is from genome assembly GCA_023415915.1 of Bacillota bacterium. Lineage (GTDB taxonomy): Bacteria > Bacillota > Clostridia > Christensenellales > SZUA-584 > DTFZ01. The sequence goes on from JAEZIZ010000029.1 coordinate 4,234, forward strand.
CAAAGACGGCGCTGCAGAGGAATTCCAGCTGGAGTGCTGGCTGCCCGTGCTGCGGCGCGAAATACCGCTAAAAGCCCACGTCCACCGCACGGACGACATACTCACAGCGATAAGGATAGCAAAAGCGTACGGCCTGCGCATGACGCTCGACCACTGCACAGAAGGCCATCTTATAGCGCAGGAGATAAAGGAATCTGGTTTCCCCGTAATCGTCGGCCCGAGCCTCGCGTCGAGGAACAAGGTTGAGGTGAAGTACTTAGAGTTCAAGACGGCGGGCGTGCTTCATAGGGCGGGCGTAAAAGTTGCTATAATGACCGACCACCCCGTGTCGCTGATACAATGCCTCCCGCTGTGCGCGGGGCTTGCCGCAAAAGAAGGCCTCGGCATAGACGAAGCCTTAAAGGCAATAACGATAAACGCGGCGGAAATATGCAACGTCGCTTCTAGAGTTGGCAGCCTCGAACAGGGCAAGGACGCGGACATAGCGATATTCGACGGCAACCCTATGGAGGTATTCACCCACTGCCTGTATACGATAATAAACGGCAGCGTAGTTTATAAAGCGGGAGATTAGAGGCGCGCCTGACCGCTTTATGACAGGTCACCTGCCGGCAATCATATACCGCAGCCGCAGCGAGTGCTTCTGTTCGTCCCGCGCCGCATTTATAAACTGCGTTTGTATGCTGCGCGACTTTGCCCTTGACGCAACGCTGTTGTAAAACGCGGCGGCCTCATTTTCTGCCTTTATCGCTTCCCGCAAGCCCTCTTGGAACGTTGCGGGCGCTGCGCCCGCGGGTATCATAGGCATCCTTGCGCCCAGCCTTTGCAGCGCCGCCGTAAACGAGCCGTAATGATTCGCTTCATCCTGCCGTATACGCAATATAGCTTGCCTTAACCGCAAACCGGGGGCAAGCGCTGCCAGCCTTGAATAAAAATTATACGCGTGAACTTCCCGTATCACCGCTTCGCCGATTTCATCCGACAGCTGAAAATCCCTTCCGGCGGGCGTCACAAGCGGCCTTTGGTCCGGCGGCCTCCGCCTCGGGTGTCCCCTTCCCGGTCCTGTATCGCTCCGAGTGATATAATTCATACGATTCTCCCCTTAAATGCAATGTGATACTGTCAATATATTTTACCATAGCCGCTTTTGTGAGGAAGTGCTGGACGATAGGGTTCGGCAGCCTACCTTCTCCTGATGATGGGCTTTAAGGGTGCAAAAATGTCGCAAAGTTAACCCTATCGACGCTTCGCGCCACTTCCCCTGAAAGGGGAAGCATATTGCATCGCTTGTTTTAAAGATACCACTTTTCCGTCCCAGACGGGGAAGCTTTCCTGTTCCGCTCTATAATGCGTCCGTTACAAAGGCTCCCCTCTTCGGGGAGCCTTGCGTATCAAAACTCATTTTTGCAATGTCTTATTTAAATATCCCGCTTCCTGAAATATCTGAACGCAAGTACGCACACCGGGGTAAAATAGGCGCACCAGAACTCCAGCACAAGCGTGCCTATAAGGTCTCCCCCTGCCATGCCCGGTTTGAATATCCCGAGCAAAGGCATCACGGTGCAGGCTACGGCAAACACGCCGTGAACGAGCAGCAGGCCTTTTAGCCACTTGTCCGCACCGTCTTCAGGCTTTATCGTCAGGCCGGCGAAAAACGTAGCGAGCGCCATAAACGCGTAGCCTAAAAGGTCGAGGTTAAACATGAGCCCGAATTTGGAGTAATCGAGCAGTACGGAGGCCTGTTCATCAAGCCGGGTCAGCGCGACCGTGGTCAGCTGCGTAAAATACACCGCCGTGTTGAGCGCGGCATATATGGCCGCAAAGGCCGCAGCCGTATATCCCGCGGCTTTGCTCTCCTTACCGCCCGCGGCCGCGAACGCGCATATAAGGGGTATGAACCCCCAGGCTATAAAAAGGCTCGACAGGAATGAACCATACAACGTGCCCGCCAGCATCGAGGCCGCGAACGCCAGCACCGCCACGAGCGTAACTATCGAAGAGTACATGCCTAGTTTTCTGTTCATAAAATACCTCTGTTGTTTTCTATATAATACCCTACAGAAAATAACTGCTCAACAGTAGAATTGTTGTCTGCCCAGGTGTCCATTTTCCCGTACATGCCCTTTCCTACAATGGATGCTGAAATACTATTTATCAAATCAAGTTTGCATGGTAATATGTGAGCATGAGCGATTTACTTGATTCCCTCAACGAGCAGCAGAAAGAGGCCGTTACGGCCACCGAAGGCTTCATACGCGTGATAGCGGGCGCGGGCTCCGGCAAGACGCGCGCTCTCTCGCATAGGTTCGCTTACCTCGTTAACGAGATAGGCATAATGCCGGGGAACATACTCTGCGTAACGTTCACCAACAAGTCCGCCGCCGAGATGCGCTGGCGCATACGCCGCCTGACGGGCGACAGCGACACGGGCTATATAAGCACTTTCCACAGCTTCTGCGTAACGGTGCTGCAGGAGGACAGCCACGCCGTGCAGTACCCCAAAAGCTTCCTTGTGCTCGACAACGGCGACATAGACGCGATGCTAAAAATAATATACGAGGAGCGCGGGCTTACGCTGCGGCACATGACGTTTGCCAAAGCGCGTGGGATGATAGAAATATACAAGCTCGATAAGCACCCAGACTACTACAAGCACATGATAGCGATGCCTTTGGACGAACTGCGCCAAAAGTATATGGACGCAGCGGAACCGATGAATATCATATTCTGGGGATACCTGTACCAGGAGAAAAAGTGCTTCGGGCTCGACTATAACGACCTTATCAAGTACGTGCTATACATATTCAGTACCGACGAGGAGATAAAGCTAAAGTGGCAAAAGCGCCTTGAATACATAATGGTGGACGAGTATCAGGACATCGACGAGCTTCAGTACCAGCTGATGAGCGTGCTGTGCGGGTACCATAAAAACCTCTTCATAGTGGGCGACCCCGACCAGACGATATACACGTGGCGCGGCGCTAGCGTGCGTTTCATACTCGACTTCGACAAGGATTTCCCGGACGTGCGCACTATAATGATGACGAAGAACTACCGCTCTACGCCGCAGATAATAGCCGCCGCCAACTCGCTGATAGACAAGAACCACCACCGCGTAAGAAAAGAGCTAGAGCCCTCTCTGACGAGCGGCGCTCCCGTCGTGTACCACCACGCCAAAACCGCCGAGGAAGAGGCAAAATGGATAGCGTCCAGTATAAGGGAGCTTGTTGACGGCGGAGCAGCTTTGGGCGATATAACGATACTCTACCGCGCGCATTTCGTGTCGCGAGTGCTCGAAGAGGTATTTTTAAAGGAAGAGTTGCCTTACGTAATATACAGCGGCGTGCAGTTCTTCGACCGCATGGAGGTAAAGGACGCGTTAAGTTACTTAAGGCTTATCGTATATAAGGACGACCTTTCGTTCCTGCGCGTAGCCAATGTGCCCAAGCGCAACATAGGCGAGCGGCGCATAAGGTTCCTTCAGGAATACGCGCAGCGCAATTCCTGTTCGCTTTATACCGCGCTCGAACGTACTATAGAGGACGATATATTCAAAAACACAAAGGCCAAGCAGTTTCTCTCTATGATAGAGCGGTTCTCGGCAGCCTGCCGGGACATGCCCATATCCGAGCTGTTATCGGCAGTGCTCGACGAGAGCGGCTACGAGGAGATGCTGCGCACAGAGGGCAGCCAGGAGCGGCTTGACAACCTAGCGGAGCTTAAGCAGTCGGTGCACGAATATGAGATATCGTGCGGCGAAGAGAGCACTATGGAGCATTATCTCTCGCATGTCGCGCTAATGACCAATATGGACGCAGGCTCGGCCGGCAACGCCGTGAAGATGATGACTGTGCATACCGCCAAAGGCCTTGAATTTGACAACGTGTTCCTCTGCGGGCTCGAAGAAGGCGTATTCCCATCCAAAAAGACCTCAACGCTCGAAGCCATGGAGGAAGAGCGGCGACTCGCTTTCGTAGCGTTTACGCGCGCTAGACAACGGCTGTTTCTCTCCGACTCGGAGGGGCGCAACCTCGACGGCTCACACAGGTATCCGTCGCGCTTCATATTCAACGTGGACAAGCCGCTGCTTGAATACACCCACGAACTCAGCGAGAACCTCGTTGCGGAAACAAACTGGAGCATAAGCAGCAGCGAACTGGCGCTTGAATCTGCTTCCGAGCTCGCTTTTAAAACAGGCGATCGCGTCGTGCACAATATAATGGGCGCAGGAGTAATAGTGGATATAGACCGCGATAAAGCCGCGTACGTAATAAAATTCGATATACTCGGCACGCCGCGCAATATAAACTTTAAAGTAAAGCTCGAACGCGAAACTTCGTTATAGACATCAAAACCGCACTTTTTGTCGAAAAGAAATATAATTGCGAAAACCCCTTGAATAATTCCCTGCTTGGTGTAAAATGATTGAGTTTGTTAAACAATATATATTGGCGGTCCCCAAAAAAGGTTGCGAATTTTGGGGTTGTAAAGGGTGGCGCATATGAATATAAACGTTATTAAGGCCGACGACAGCTACCTTGCGGACTGTACGTCAGCCGTATTGAATTCCGATCTCGGAAAGATATATTTCAAGGATAAAAAGCGGGCTGTACAGGCTCTAACGGGCGGCATACAGAGCGGCGAAATATATGTAGCCGTCAACAACGAACTTGAGTGTTTGGGGTTTGTCTGGTTCAAGCCGGACGGCATGTTTTCAAGGTTCCCGTATCTGCACATGGTGGCCGTCAGAGAGGAATACCGCGGCATAGGCGTAGGAAAGATACTTGTAAGGTTCTTTGAAGATACCGTGCGCGGGGAAAACACCAAAGCGTTTCTTGTCGTCGCGGATTTCAACCCAAAGGCGAAATCACTTTACGAACACCTCGGGTACAAAGTGGTGGGCAGCATACCCGGCCTTTACAAGGAAGGCGTCACAGAGTCGCTGATGATGAAGGAGCTTTGAGCTTCTACATTAAGGAAAACCATGACTTTACGCCCTGTAAAGCTTATAGCTTTATGGGGCTCCGTTATAAAAGCCCCTGAGCAACATTACCGGGCAACGCTTTACCTTTTCCCTCTTACAGGGTCACTTCTTTGTTTTCGGTATGTCTATGCACATACCGTAAACGTCGTGCGCCGCTTCCATTATTATTTCGCTCACCGTGGGATGAGGGTGTATAGTGTCCGCGATATCGTGTACGCTAAGCCCGCATTTCATCGCAAGCGTTATCTCGGATATCATGTCCGTCGCCCGTGGCGCTATAATATGCGCGCCGAGTATCTTGTCCGTCCCTTCTTGCGCTATTATCTTTGCGATGCCGCTTCGCTCGCCCATTACCGTGGATTTGCCGTTCGCGCTTACAGGAAACCTGCCGACACGTACCGCAAACCCGTTCTTTACTGCCTCCTCTTCGGTCAGGCCTACAGACGCTATCTCCGGCTCGGAATATATGCACGCTGGCGAGAGAGAACTGTCTACCGTTTTGTTCGCTCCCGCGGCATTCTCGGCGGCGGCTATTCCCTGTGCGGTGGCCACGTGCGCCAGCATCTTTTTGCCGGTAACGTCCCCCACCGCGTATACTCCCAGCACGGAGGTCTCCATGCGGTCGTTAACCCTTATAAAGCCCCGCTCGGTCTGCACCCTTATGTTCTCAAGCCCCAGGTTCTCGCTGTTGGGCTTTCTGCCCGTCACTACGGCGGCTATTTCCGCCTGCGCCTTAACAACGCCGCTCTGGCATTCAAACTCGCACGTTACTCCCTCGCCTGCTTCCAGCGACGTTACCCGGGAACCCGTATAAAACTTGACTCCCTTCCTCTCGAGGTTCTTTTTAAGTATCGACGATACTTCCGGGTCCGTGCCCGGCAGTATGCTCTCCAGCATCTCAATTACCGTCACACGCTTTTCGAGAGCCGCAAACAAAGTCGCGAACTCTATGCCTATTACGCCCCCGCCTATTATTATGACGCTCTGCGGACACCCATTGATATTGAGAAGCCCGTCGCTGTCGAGTATACTCTTGTTGTCAACGGTTATAAACGGCGGCACTGCTGGCCTCGAGCCTGTTGCGATTATTATTTTATCCGCATGTATAGTCTCGCCGCCTGTTATTTCTATAGTGTTTCTGTCCTTTATATAGCCTTCGCCGCGGTATATTGCGCCGCCGTTGCTGCTGATGAGATACTCCACGCCGCTTCTTAACTGCTTTACCGCGGCGTCTTTCCTTGCCGCCATCTTTGAAAAGTCGTACTCTACAGCGCCGGTGCTTATGCCTATCCTGCCCGCCGCTTTTATTGCCTGATACTGCTGTGCGCTGTTAAGCAGCGACTTGGTGGGTATGCACCCCCTGTTAAGGCATGTACCGCCCATCTCGGAGCGCTCTATCACAGCAGCGCTGAGCCCGCGCTGCAGCGCCCTTATCGCGGCAGCATACCCGCCCGGGCCTCCGCCCAGCACCACGACGTCATACCTTTTGTTCATTCCGCTTCCTTTCTGCTAAAACCATACTTCGTCTGGGTTAAGCCCCGAGCCGCCGATGTATTCCATGCCGTTCAAAAATGCCATATCCTCTTCGCTTATCTCAAAGCCGAACACGTCTGCGTTCTCCTTTATGCGCGAAGGCGTGACCGATTTGGGCAGCGGCAGAAATTCGTTCTGCAGACACCATCTTATGCACAGCTGCGCCACCGAAACTCCGTATTTTTGAGCCATGCCCTTAAGCGTGGGGTTGCTTATCATGCGGCCGGAACCAAGGGGGCTCCACGCTTCGAGCACTATGCCGTGCTGTCTGCAGAACGCAACAGTCTCCTGCTGCATCTGCCCTACGTGCAGCTCTATCTGGTTTACCATAGGCTTAATTTCCGCTTCGTCTATAAGCGGTTGTAAATGATGCGGCAGGAAGTTGCTCACGCCTATTGCGCGTATGCGTCCGTCCTTATACAGCTTCTCAAACGCCTTCCATGTGCTTGCGTTGGTTTTTTGCCAATTTGCGTACCGCCGCGCTGTAGCCGGCCAATGTATCAGATAAAGATCAAGGTAATCCAGTTGGAGTAATTTAAGCGATTTTTCAAATGCTTTCATCGTCTTATCGTACCCGCGCTCCGAGTTCCACAGCTTGGTGGTAATGAAAATCTTCTTCCTGTCCACGCCGCTTTCCTTTATTGCCGTGCCCACGTCCCGCTCGTTGCCGTATGCCGCCGCTGTGTCTATATGCACGTAGCCGGTTTCAATTGCGTATTTCACCGAGTCGACGCATACTCTGCCGCTGGGCGTCTGCCATGTGCCGAAGCCCAAACAGGGTATGCCTACGCCGTTATTTAAAATAAAAGTGTCAGCAGGATTATTCATACTGTTTCCTCCGTTTATTGATATCTGAGCGCCTATCGTTTATATTAAAACCCGATTTCTGGTTTAAAGCAATTGTTTTTTCACCTGCCCCGGATATGCCCTTAAGCGCATAAGTGATATAATTAAGGCGCATATCGAAAAATATTGATTATGGATGGTATTAGAATGGCTCAGGACAGTTGGGCGCTTCCGCCCATAGAGAAGATATACGAGGCTTACAGCGCCGTAGCGGACGGCCGCGTAACAATGAGCGACAGCAGCGCCACCGTTTCTTCCTCGGATTATAAAAAGACATATACCATAGAATGGAGCGAAGACGCCTATTCCTCTAACGATAACGCGTCCTGCTGGCAGGGGTACATGGGCTACCCTCTCATTGCCGTGCTGATGCTAAAGGGCAGGCTTGATTACGACAAAACCGTAGCAGCGTGCTTTAAAGGCGTCAACTGGAAAGAGCTGAATACGGCGTATAAAAACCAATACGGCAAAGCGGCGGACGCGGTTTTGGAAAGGCTTGCGCACGAGGGCAATGACGCAGCAAAAATAAAGCAGGACGCAGAGAGCGTATATGAGCAGATAAAGCGTCTTAACATAAAGCGCAGGCGAGGCAAAACAAGACCGCCTGCGAAATGAATCTCCCCGCACTTTTATAGGCATTTGCCCCCGGCGGCCGGCTCGCCGGGGGTATTATAACAATAGCCTTTCAGGGTACAGTTTTTACGCCGGCTTAAAAACGCGTTTTATTCTGCGGTTAGAAGAAACAGCCCCAAAAACCCGGTATTATCGGCCTGAACCAGATTATAGGATTCGTCAGCGTAATCCTTACGGTATTGACGGTGCCGTCGCCAAGGTCGGCTCTTAACTGGTACGTGCCCGCCTTAAGATACTTTGTGCTGAGCTCGAAGTAATACTGTTTCGTGAACTTGTCGTACCTGAAAAGGTTGCCGTACGTAAACGGCCATATCGAGGAAGCTTTCTCTTCCGGGCCGACTACGCCTTTTTCCACCCTCGCTATATACAGCTTCGCGGCCGCGTTCTTCACGCTTGACCCGTTCGCGTCCTTTAAGCGGAATATTACGGGTACCGGGCTTCCTGTAATCCACGTCTTGACGAACGGGCTTAAAAACCCGCTGAAAACATATTCGACGCTATACGATACCGTTACGGTTGCCGTATTGCCCGCTTCATCGGACGCCGTAAACTTTAACGTATGAAGCCCGGCTGTGCCGGTATCAAGCCTGCCTCCGCTGGCGATATCTCCGCTCGAGCTTTCTACGCCCGAAAGGGAGTCTTCGCACGACCATGTGACTATAACCTTCTTGTTGAGCTTTAACCTGTCGCCGTCGGCAACGCCGTTTACGGTTATTACAGGAACGGTTTTGTCTATAGTGAACGATACAGTCGCCTCGGACTCGTTGCCGTCACTGTCAACGGCGGCGATATGAAGCGTATATGCGCCTTCCTGCGTTATCGCCGCTCCTGAATAGCTATCGCCGTTCAGCGTCATTGTAAACGTTCCTTCGTCGGTAGTTACCACGGGCGTAACGTCGGCGTTATAGTACCTGCCGTCCTCCACTCCGCTTACGGTTATAGCGGGAGGAACCGTATCTCCTATCCTTACTATCTCCGCTGTGTTTCTTACCCTGAGCCTCGGGCCGAGGGGATCCACGGAAGCAAGGCCTACTGCGGAAACCCTGTCGCCTACAGTTATAGCGGGGTCCCACTTGCCGAGTTTGGACGCGTCGCCGCTGCCGTCGCCTATGTAGCCGTCCACAAACACCCGCGCTTCGCCGCTGCCGTCGTCGATATACAGGTTCTGGCTGTCCATGCGCGTTACCATGCCCTCGATTTTGACGAGCCTTCCGCCGCTGCCGCCGTCCATGGACTGCTGCGTAGTCATTGCCGCAGGCTCTATCGGGTCTTTCGACTCGTCGGTCACCGAGTATTCTATTACGCGCAGCTCAATATCACCCTGATACTGATCGAGCGTGCCCGTCACCTTTACCTTCTGGCCCACCTCTATGCTTGCACCGGAAACAGGGAATATGTTTATACCGCCGGTAGCGTCCTCTATATATATAGTGTCGAAGAACGCGTTGTCGGCAGGCACCGTTCCGGCTGTCACCGTACCCTCTACGCAGAACACGTCGCCCATAACTCCCGCGCGCGCCTGCGCTATCGGCGTTACGGGTATTACCTTCTTTATGGACCCAAGTATGTTAAGCAATATGTTATAGTTGCTGTTTTGCAGCTGCCCGTAATTGTCGAGCTGGGCTTTCACCTCAAAGTTCGAGTAAAACACCGTACCGCCGACGAGCAGCTTCCCGCCGCCCGGCAGCGTCTCCGTTGCCAGCGCTACCACGTTGCCCTTGCCTATGCCGGTATCGTCGGGTATCGTCTTGTTCGCAGCCGACACATACGAACCCCCGAGGCCGTCGTTGTCCGAGTCAAACCCGTATGTAGAAGGCCATCCCTTGACGAGCCACTCGGCGCCGCTTCCCATAGTAAGCGAGCATCCGCTGTAAAAGCTGTAGCTCTGCTCCGCCTGCACGCCGTCAAGATACGGCGAATCCATGTTGTACGTTTTCATGGGCACGCGGTAAGGAGTGCCGCCCGCCACTCCGGGAGGGTTGACGTTGGGGTTGTTGTCGTAGTCCACAACCTCGTCGTCGTTTATCCTTGTGCCCGCGCCTATTGCCTCGAGCACCCTGTTCTGCTGATACGCAGAATGGTTCACGCTGTCGTTGCGGTTATCCTGGTAATCCGCAAGAGCGGTAACTATTATGTTTCCGCCCCTGTCTGCGAACTCCTTTATAACCGCTATCTCTTCATCGGTGTATGGGCTCTGAGAATAAGACACGCCCCCCGCGGTGCCGTTCTTCTTAGCGGGCGGAGACAATATAAGAAGCTGCGCGTCTTCAAGCGCTTCTGCCGCCAGCGGGCTCGTCTGCACGACGACGTTAATGCCCTCCTGATTCGCTATTGCCACAAGGTTTGTCATATTGCCCGAGTAATAGCCCGTGACGTAATCGTTATAATGCGAAGCGTCCACGACGATGTTGGTAATCACTGCGGGGTCCACAACATTGAGCTTTAAAACGTCGGTAAACGTTTTTTCCACGCCGTTTATTACGGCAATAAGCTTGACATTTACGTCAAATTTGCCCGCCGCTGCCGGCGTATAATCGAACGAATACGAGCCGGCGCCCAGCGAAGCAACGGGGCTTATCGCAGACACGGTGTGTATTACGCTTCCGCCAACCGAGTATTCGAGGCTTGTAATATCCATCGCGGAGCTTTCATTGTTGAAAAGCTCCGTCGTTATTGTAAGCGGCTTGCCTTTCATAGGCAGCGACGTACTGCCGAAAGTCTTTGATATGCCCGCCTTATCCACCTCGCCTATCCATACGGGCGCCGTTACCGCAATGTCATGGTCCGCTTCGTCCACCCTTATGTAATAATACGAATAATCGGGCGGGAGGCTAAACTCCAGCGTCTCCTTGCTCGATGTAAGCGTTTCGGAAGCGACCACCCTGCCTCCGTTCGATATTACCGACACCTTTCCCAACGCTTCGTTGTCGGGGTCCTCAAGTACTACCTTTATGTTGACGGCGTCCGGCTTTTCCGCAAACACCGTGCCCATATACTCTCCGTTGAGCGTATAGTTTATTCTAAGGTTGTTGTCTTCGGTGGCGTATACGCGCATATCCCTCATCGCGTCGAATATATCTTCCCTCGTAAGGCTGTCCGCAAGAACGACGGACCTTGCGGTGTTCGCGTCTCCCCACAGGCCTTTATGGTTGTCCTGGTTATTGGTAGGCGCGAGGTGCCAGCCTTTATCGAGCGCTCTGGTGTAATATTCGTACGACGGGAAATATCCGCTTGAGCGTATAGCGCCTTCACCGTTGCCTACCTCTATAAGGGAGATAAGCTTGTCTATTTCGAGGTCGTAATGCACAAAGTCGGCAAAATCGCCGAACGTAGAGCCCGGATGGTTAAACTGCGATATTGAATCCGGGAACTGTTTAAGCACGTTGTAGTACTGCAGCAGGCCGTCGGGGTTCTTATATACCTGGTTTTCTCTCGTCTCGAACCCCGGCGTGTTGTATGTGTTTATGTGGCCCGTGCCGTTCGACCATGTCATTTCATATCCGTATATGCCAACAAAACCGCCGTCCGTATATCTGTCTGCCGCCGCGTGTCCCTCTATCCACTCCGCGCTAGCCGAGCCGTCGGCCATTGAACACGCGCTAGCGTTGTCGAACGAGTTGGAGTGGTCGGTAACTGCGAGGAAATCCACGTTTGCCGTGTTTTTGGCGTGGCTGTATGCGTCGTCAAGGCTGCCTATGCCGTCGGATACAGTCGTGTGCGAGTGCAGCTGTCCGAAATACAGGCTGTAGCTTCCTGTGCGCTCGGTAAACTCGTACGTGGAAACCGGCCCGTCCGTCATTCCCACCGCAACAGCATAAGCCTGAATAGTAGCGGGAAGCGCGGACAGCGTGATGGCAGAAGAGTAATCGTTCCACGTTGCTCCGTTATCCAGCGAATATTTTATAGCCGCGCCGGGAGTGGAGCAGGAAAGCGCAACCTGGCTGCCCGGCTTTACCGCGCCGCCGTCAGGGGTTGCGGTTACCGGCGCAACCTGCGCCTGCGTAAACTCCCATGTGGCCGCCGGGCCGTCCGCCATGCCCTCCTTTACGCCGTATGCGCTCACCGTAGCGGGAAGCGAGTCTAGCGTTATCTGCAGTGCGGGGTCGTACTGCGCGTAGTCCGCGCCGTTTACGGAGTACATTATCGCCGCCCCCTCCGTGACGCACGAAAGTACTACCTTAGAGCCGGCTGCGACAGCGCCGCCCGCAGGCTGCGCCGTTACCCCTCCTACGGTGTCGGAGCTCTGTATCGGAGTACCCTTGATTACTATATTGTTTATATTGCTTGTCCCGCCGGAGCCAACGGTTTCATCCGGCGGATATGATCCCGTACCCGCGCGTGACGAAATGTTTGACGTCATAATGAATCTTATAAGTACATTGGAGGCGTTTGCCATTTCCGCGGGCAGCGCCAGCGACGAAGGCATAAAGACCTTAAGCGATGTAGACGTTATCGCGTAACTGCCGCCCGGCACGTCCGCCCACGTCGATCCACCGTCCAGGCTGTATGTTACCTTAAAATCTCTCGGCCCCGTGCCTGACGAGCGCACCTTTGCCGACAGCGTAAGGTTCTCATATCCTGCCGTAGACAGGCTCAGCTGCCAGTATTTTGAGTCCACCCCGCCGTTCCAGCCGCTGATACAAAGGCTTCCCGTGCTGTATGTAGGCGTTATGCCCGCAAAGCTGCTCAATACCGCTCCTGCCGATAAGCTGCCGCTTGTCGCCGGTATGTTCGCGGCGGCGGGCGCGGCTGAATAATCCCATGCCGCGACGCTTTCCGGCTCGGCTGCCGACGCTACCGGCAGCGATACGCAGCTCAGCAGCATGAGCACCGCGAAGAACACCGCCGCCCTCTTAAAGCTTTTTGACCTTAAAAACATTTTTGTTACCTCCGTTTTTATTCTTTGTTTAGCATGTGTGGGTTTAATGTTTCACCACATCTTTTATTGCTTTAAAAAGTATATATAAAGTAAAAGTAAATTCAAAAAAAGCCTAGCGCCCAGATTTTTACCGGCCAGGAGTATAATAAAGAATGCATGGGATGCTTCGTTAAATTTAATGTCTGAAAAGTTAAGCGTACACGGAAGGTAAACAAAAGCTGCCGCCAGAAAATTCAGTCATATTTGGCTTATTACATATTATATATGATAAACATGGAAAACGGAATAGCGTAACTTGTCGAAGTTAATACCACTACCCAAATAGCAGACGAAAAAAATAAAGATCGCTCTGCGTATATATTGCATATGCCGCAGTAACGATCGCACGTGACCGGAAAGAGCGCTTTTGTTACTTAAAGCCGCCCTTCCCGCAGCAAGGAGGAGTAAGGAATGCCCCCGCAGCCCGCGCTTTCACAGCCGCTTAAAAGGGCGAAATCTTTATTATTTATATATTATACCGGTTCATTGGCCAGTTACTATGTTAACCGACGCGCTGCACCCGAAGCGCTGGGCTCCCGCCGCCATAAGTTCCCTCACTTTAGCCGCGTCCTTAATACCACCGTCTATCTTTATGCCTATGCTGCCGCCTATTACCGAGCGCACGTACTTAACGTCTTCGGCGCACGCCTTTTTGCCTGTAAGCGCGTTTGAAATCTTTATATAATCTGCGCCGCATTCGGCGGCTATTTTGAGCACCTTTACCTTTTCGTCGTCGGTAAGCAGGCCCTGCTCGTATATCGCCTTTACCTTCGCCCTGCCGCCCGCAACGGATACCATCTCGAAAAGGTCTTTTTTCATGCCGTCAAAATCGCCCGACTTTATCGCCGTTATCATCATCGAAACGTCGAGCTCAGTCGCGCCGTTCATTATCGCCTCGCGTATCTCGGCGCACTTTGCCTTAGTGGACGCCGCGCCGTGCGGAAAACCCACCGGCACGCACACCGCGACATTGCTGCCGCGCAGCAGCTCGGCCGCCATCGCCGTATAATAGGGCGATACGCAGACGTTCGCAAACCCGTATTTTTTTGCATCCTCGCAGCCTTTGCGTATAGCCTCGGCCGAAGCGTCCGGGTTTAACAGCGAATGCTCTATCATGCCCGCGAGCTCGCTTGCGCTGCAACGCGATGCCTGACCACCAAGTTCAGCCATTACCGCGTCCGTTACGCGCGATATTATGCCCTCTATATCCAAATCCAACACCTGCTCTCTTTCAGCGTCCTTTGAGAATTACTTCTCCGTTCACGGCGCAGTGGTCTATTACGCCGCATATAGTCCAATCGGCAATGAGGTCGTTGTCGTCAAAGAACATCTTGGCGGCTCCGCCGTCCGTGTTTACGAGCACAATGTCCCCCGGCCCGGAGTCTGCACGGTCAAAAGCTATCTCCCGGGGGCCGAGCGGCGCGCCGTCAAGGCCTACAAACTCTATTATCATCAGCTTGTGGCCCGAAAACTTGAAGTCCTTTACCGTGGAGACAACGTTGCCCACTACCCTTGCTATCTTCACCCTTGCTGCCCCGGCAGTATGCCTTCCACATCGTCGTGCGGGCGCGGTATAACGTGTACGCTGTAAAGCTCGCCTACCCTCTTGGCAGCGGCGGCTCCCGTGTCCACAGACGCCTTTACCGCTCCCACGTCGCCCCTTACCATCACGGTAACGAGCCCCGAGCCAATCTTCTCCTTGCCGATGAGTGTCACGTTTGCGGCCTTAACCATAGCGTCCGCTGCCTCAATAGCGCCCACGAGCCCTTTTGTCTCGACCATTCCGAGTGCCTGCTTTTCCATTAAAAATCCCCTTTCATTACATGCTTTCGTTGTATTCGTCAATAAAACCAACTATAGCCGCGTCTGCGGGCACAAGCCCTTTGCGGAAAATGAGGCTCGCTTCCTTTGAGCCAATCAGGTACACGAAGTCCCCTTCTCCGGCCTGACTCGTCGAGTCGGCGGCTACTATAATCTTTCCCGGCTTGCCGTTCTCTATCGTCTGCACGAGCAGCAGCTTTATGCCCAAAAGCCCCTCGTCCTTTACAGTCGATACTACCGACCCTACGACCCTGCCCGTATACATGTTTACTTCGCGGCCTTAGCCGGCTTTACGTCGCCTCCGGGCAGTATGTCTTCCACGTCGTCGTGCGGGTGAGGTATCACGTGTACGCTGTAAAGCTCGCCAACCCTCTTGGCTGCCGCTGCGCCAGCGTCCACCGCGGCTTTAACCGCGCCCACGTCGCCCCTTACCATCACGGTAACGAGCCCCGAGCCTATCTTCTCCTTGCCCATCAGCGAAACGTTAGCCGCCTTTACCATAGCATCCGCGGCCTCTATAGCGCCTACGAGCCCTTTCGTCTCGACCATTCCAAGTGCTTCCTTAGCCATTGCTTTTTCTCCTTTTTATACTTTAAAATACAGACTGTAATATATCCGGATGCGGCGACGGTATCACAGCCGTCCCCGCTGCCATTCCTTGCGTTTCCTCAAGGCTCTTTGCAGCCTCTATCGCGGCTTTGACCGCCGCTACCTCGCCAGTCAGTACTACGAAGCTTTTGCCGCCGAGTCCCCTGCCCAGCCTTATCTCTATAAGTTCAACGGCAGCAGCCTTTACCGCCGCGTCCGCGCATAGTACCGCCGATGCGAGCGAGAACGTCTCTATAACGCCCAGCGCGCCCGGATCGTGAACCTCGGAAGCCGCGCTCATTGCCTCTATCACCTGCTCATGGATATTCGGTATCACCATGCTGTCCACCAGCACGTATCCCGCGCTTTTCCTGCCCGCTTCAACTGATGACCTTACTGCCGCAACATCTCCTGCGACTATCACAATGTATTTGCCCGCGCAAACCGACTGCGCCGTTACAAGCCTCACGCTTGCGGCCTTTATCATCGCGTCGCCCGCTTCCAACCCTGCCGGTATCGAGTTCGTCTCTATCATTCCAAGCGCATTCATGCATTCTCCGCCCTTATCTCTATAAACTTATCGGTAACCGCGGTTACTCTGCCCGCTATGCTGGCGTGCACATTTGCCCCCAGCTTGCCTTCAGGTATATCGGCAACTAGCTGCCCTTTTGCCACGCTGTCCACCTGCTTTACCACGGGCACCGACGGCGCTCCTATATGGCCTTTAAGCGGCAGCCGTACCAGTTTTACTTCGAGTTCCTTAAGCGGCGTATCGACGTCGTACTGCGATATGCCCATCCTCGCCATCAGCCGGTATGTGGGCACTTTGACGAATTCGGGCGATACGCTTCCCTTTACCTTCTTCTCGGGCTTCATGCCTCCGGCTGAAAGCCCCTGCTTAATGCGCATCATCATGCGGCTCGGCGAGAGACCGAAGTTGCAGGCGTAATAGCTGCACAGCCCACAGTCGCAGCACGAGAACACTCCGTTAGCGTCTCCCAGCAGATTGCCCTGCCCCATGAACGCCGCCCTCATTGCCTTATGCGGCTCTACGCCCAGCCCGAGAGCGTTCCTGGGGCACATTTCCGTGCACATATTGCACTGGCAGCAAGCTGCCTTTGTCAGCTTTAAATCCAATGCGCCGTCTTCTGTCTTTTTCCTTATCAGCGGATGGCCGGTTTTCAGCACTATCAGCCCGCCCGTCGTCTTCGCTATAGGCTCGCTTATATCGCGGCTGAGTCTGCCAGTTGCCGGCCCGCCTATTATCAGCGTATATCCGTCCATGCTGTCCGGTCCGCCCGCCACCGCAAGCGCCGTCTCTATGGGCGTACCTACAGGCACCTTAAGCGTTACCGGACGGGACACCTCGCCGGCCACCGTCACCAGCCTCTCGGTAACCGGTATGCCGGATAGAGCGTCGTATATGTTTGCGAGCGTAGTTACGTTGCTTACTACCGCGCCCACGTCGAGAGGTATGCCCCCTGTAGGTACTACCTTTCCCGTCACCTCGTATACTATCTGCTGCTCGTCGCCTGCCGGATAGTAGTTATCAAGCAGGTGCAGCCGCACGTTGTCTTCATTTTTAATTGCGCTCTGCAGCGCCTCAATTGCGTCCTTGTTCTTGCCCTTTACGCACAGCACTCCCTCGCACGCGCCCACCGACTCCATCAGGATTTTTAGCCCGCGCACTATCTTTTCCGGGTAATGCCGCATCATCAGTTTGTCGGCTTTAAGCAGCGGCTCGCACTCGGCGCCGTTGCCTATCACTATATCAGCTTTGCCCTGAGCCTTTATATGCGCCGGAAAACCTGCTCCGCCCGCGCCTACCACGCCCGCTTCGCGGATAGCTTCTGCTGCGTTCATGCTTATCCCCTTATACTATCCTGAAGTTTCCGTACAGCACGCACCGTCTCGAGCGGGTAAAAGTCCTCGCGCTTGTCAGCCCTTCGCCCGTGGGCGTCGCTATGGTCAGCGTAGTGTACCCTTCGCCGTTGAACCCGAGCCCTGCGTACGACGGGGCGTTCTTTACGAATATCGTAGTATTAAGCGCCTTTGCGGCCATGGAAAGGTGCGTTACGTTCTGCGAATGCATCATTGCCGTATGGCGGCAGCCGTTCTCGGCCTTTATTGCCTTTTCAATCGCTTCCTCTATTGTCTCTACCCGTGCTATTCCGAGTACGGGCATCAGCATCTCCACCGTTATGAACGGGTGGTTTTCGTCCACCGCGGCTATCACCAGCCTCGGATTGCCCGAAAAGCTTACGCCGCTCGCCTTCAGTATCACCACGGCGTCCCTGCCGACGAATTTCCTGTTAACGACGTACTTTCCGTCTTTGTTCTCAAATACGGTTTTTACGACCTTGTCTATATCCGATCCGTATATGCGGAACGCGCCGTTTTTCTCCATCTCGCTCATCAACTGTTCCGCTATTCCCGAGAACGCGAACACTTCCTTCTCGGCTATGCACAGCACGTTGTTATCGAAGCTCGCGCCGTCTACTATGTCCTTTGCGGCCTGCGGAATTATCGCCGTATCGTCGACTATCACCGGAGGGTTGCCGGGGCCAGCCGCTATAACTTTCTTTCCGGTCTTCATCGCGACTTTAACCACTGCCTCGCCGCCCGTTATCGACAGCAGCGGTATGTCGGGGTGCTCCATTATGCGCTTGCCGGTCTCCAGGTTAGGCTCTTTCACCGTGCATATGAGTGCGGGTGGTCCTCCCGCCGAGACTATTGCCTCATTAAGTACTCTCATTGCCTCTTTTGACACGTTCTTAGCCGCCGGATGCGCGTTGAACACTACCGCGTTACCTGCGGCTATCATACTTATAGAGTTATTGATTACCGTCGAAGGCGGATTAGTCGACGGCGTTATAGAGCCTATCACGCCGAACGGCGCGCGCTCCACCAGCGTCAGCCCGAAGTCGCCCGATACGGCATCCGAAGTCAGGTCCTCAATGCCCGGCGTCTTCTCTACAGCCAGCAGGTTCTTTAACACTTTGTGTTCCACCCTGCCGTATCCCGTCTCGCTGTTGGCGAGCTCCGCAAGCCGCCTTGCGTTCTTCCTGCCCGCCTCGCGCATCGCTTCTATCAGCTTTCCGCGCTGCTCCAGCGACATGCGTATAAGCTGTTTCTGCGAAGCCTTCGCGGAAGCAATGGCTTCCTCGGGCGTATCGCACAGCCAGCAGCCAGCAGCCTCAGTTTCCGGCTCGGAGCTCTTTTTTATCTGCCTTACGGTATCTTTCACTATCTGCCTTATCTGTTCATCGGTTAATCCCATAAACTGACCTCGACCATAAATATATTTTATTAAGCCTTTTCTTCCTCAAACTTTTTAAACACGAGCTTGCCCTTAAGCTCCACCGAATCTATTATCGCTGTTATCGCGAGATCCGAGGGCTTGCCGTCCGTAAGCGCCGTTTGCCTCGACGAGCTTCCCGAGACGCACATAACTACCTCGCCTTCGCCCGCGCCTACCGTATCGATGGCTACGAGCGGCGCGCCTTTCTCGGTAAACGTCTCTATGTCTATTGGCACCACTATTAAGAGCTTTAAGCCATTAAGCTTTTCAGCTTTTGTAGTGCTTACCACGTTGCCCCTTACACGCGCAAGTATCATACGGATTCTCCTATTCCGATATTTCTATACCGAGTTCCTTCGCCCTGTCGCGCGCAAGCGGAGTCACTATAGCACCCGGCGCGCACGGTACGCGCTCCCTGCCCTGTTTATGCGCGTCCACAACTTCCGCTTCGGTCACCAGCTCAAGTTCTTCCGCCTTTACTACCGAGAGCCCGAGCGATACTATGCCCGCGCCCATGCCCTCTATAGCACTGAGCGCGTCGTTTATCCCTTCGAAAAACGTACCGCGTTTAAAGCCGGGCTTTTCAAAGTCCAGCACTACCGTAACGTTCTTGTTCCACAGCAGCGCCCGCAAGAACGCTTGCTCGTAAAATCCCCTGTCATCGCCGCACGCTATGTTTTTCATCATCCACAGCGGCGGGTTTATAAGCAGTATATCGGCATACCCTTTCAGCGACGCCATCAGCAGCTGCTTTTCCTGCCGCGTCTCAGCGCACGCAACGCTGAACTCTGCGCCCATGTCTTGCGCGCCTTCGCCCACGAGCGTTACTTCCGGGTATTCTTTTTTAAGGTATGCTTTTACAGGCTCCGGGTCGGGCACAAACGCAGGTATTATCGCGAGCGCGCCACGTTCCGTTTTCTCCGGCTCCAGCAAACGTCTTATTTCCTGCTCCGCTATCCGGCGTATCAGGCTCTTAAGTTGCTTATCGTCAATCTTCATCGCAATAGTTCCAACAGGTCGCCGTTTTTTATTCCCGCGGCGTTGGCTTCGTCCGTGTCTATATGCAGCTCAAGCGAATGCCCTTCGCCCGCGCGCACGGCTATGCCGCCGAAAACAGTTTCCCTTGATCCTGCCTTCCTCGCGCTCACTACGTCGCCATTATTAAGGCCGAAAACTTTCGCTTCTTCGCCCGAAATGTGCAGATGCCGCGCCGCCACTATCACGCCTTTATCGAGCGTAACTTCGCCAGCAGGCCCAATAAGCGTGCAGCCCGGCGTGCCCTCCAGCTCTCCCGACATGCGCACGTAAGGCTTAATGCCGAGCTTATACGTGTCGGTAAGCGATACCTCCACCTGCGTATCGGGGCGCTCGGGCCCTAGCACCCTTACTTCGCCTATACGCCCTTTCGGGCCGACTACGGTCAGCTTTTCTTCGCACGCGTACTGCCCAGGCTGCGAAAGCGGGCGCAGTACTTTCAGCGTATACCCCGGCCCGAACAGCTTCTCCCTGTCCGCCGCCGATATGTGCACATGCCTGTTTGACACCGCCGCAGGTATCCAGTATTCGTTTTCCCGCGCCAGCCGCTTCACCACCGCAAGCGTAACACGGCGCTTTAAATCCTGCTCCATAGAAAACAACCTTAACCGCGTTTATTTGTGAGGCTGTCCGTACGTCTTGTGTGTTTCCACCGCGTCCTGTATCTGTTCCTCCGTCATCAGCGCCGGTTCTCCGGCCGCCTTTGCTGCGAGATACGTCTTAGCCGCCTCTTCCATGTATACCGCGGCGTACAGCGCTTCTTTTAAGTCTTTACCCACCGTTATTGCACCGTGGTGCTTCAATATCACAGCGCGTTTGCCGCCGATGTATTTCACCGTCTGTATTCCCATATCAACGCTGGCCGCCGAGCAGTAGGGCGCGACGTTAACTGCACCCAGCGTAACGTTGGCAAGCGTTGTAACCGCCACCGGCAGCACGTCTCCTAAAAGCCCTGCCGCGGTAGCGTACGGCTGATGGGTATGTATTATCGCATTCACTTCCGGCATGTGCTCGTATATATACAGCAACGCCACCGTGTCGACGGATGCACGAAGCGTACCTTCTACACGGTTTCCCTTGATATCCAATACCACTATGTCTTCAGGTTTCATCGTTTCATAGCTCGTGCCCGACGGCGTTACTAGTATATTCTCGCCAAGCCGCATGCTGACGTTGCCGCCCGAAAGGCTGACAAGCCCGCTTCTTTTTATCTCCAGCGCGGTATCAATGATCATCTGTTTTTCTTTTTCGTACATGGTAAAGCCCCCATAAAAATTTGGATTAACATTTGATATAACATTTGTTATGATTACAATAACATATGTGATTACATTTGTCAATGTGGATGTGCTTCAGTTATACGTTAACCCAGGCCTTCTTGCTGTCCGACTCATACGCTGCCGTCATCACACGCTGTATATATGCGCCGTCGAAGAGGTCGGGCACGCAGGATTTTCCCTGATATACGCAATCCAAAAAGCTGTATATGCTGTGCACATGCGCCCTCAGCCAGCCTCCTGGCAGCTTGGGCGACGGGAAGCTTCCCCCGGGCTTTTCATATCTCTGCACCGCTTCAATCTTTATGAATCCCTTGTATCCGCCGAGTCCCGTGTCGGGGACGGTGTTGTCGTAAAACCATACCCAATTGGGGTCCATCAGATTGAACTTGACCGCGCCCAGTTCGCCGAATATCTCTACGGAAAACTCGTCGTTGCTTCCGGTGGCTATCTTTGAAACGTTTATCGTGCCTTTTGCTCCGTTTTTCATCTCCGCTATTATATACGCGGCGTCCTCGACGCAGGCGCTGCAATCGTCCTTTTCGTCCCGCTTTACCGGATAAGCGTACTGCATGCTTGCGCAGACGCTTTTATACTCGCCTATAAGGTAATAGAGCATATCCAGCACGTGCGAGCCCATATCGACGAGCGTGCCGCCGCAGGCGTACTGCCTGTCAAACTTCCACCCGCGTCCGCCGCCGATGTTGCTCGGATGGACGTATGACGCGTTAAAGCTAAGTATCCTTCCCAGAC
This sequence comes from Bacillota bacterium, assembly GCA_023415915.1. GTDB lineage: Bacteria > Bacillota > Clostridia > Christensenellales > SZUA-584 > DTFZ01. The sequence goes on from JAEZIZ010000029.1 coordinate 25,923, forward strand.
GCCCCTCTTCTATTATCCTCCTGGCGCGCATAACAGCCGCGAAGAAGCGGTTGTGGAACACTATCTGGTGGCGTATATCCCTGCCCTTAACGGCCTGCAGTATGCTTTGCGCCTCGGCGTCGTTCGCCGCGAGCGGCTTTTCGCAGTATATGTGAATTCCTCTGTTTGCCGCCTTTACAGCCGCCTCGGCGTGCTGGTAATTAGGCAGGCATATGCTGACTGCGTCTATATCCGCTCTTTGCAATATGTCGTCCATATCGTCCGTAGCGAATTCGAACCCGTATTCTTCCTTTGCTTTGCGCGCCTTGTCGAGCGTGCGGTTATATACGCCCGCAAGCTTTACCTTAAAGGGAAGATCGGCGTAGAAGAACGGCAGCGAAGTATAAGCATAGGTATGGACCTTACCTATAAAGCCCATACCCAGCACGGCAACTTTTATCTCTTTCATATACTATATAAGCATTCCGCCCGTAACGTCCACGCACGCTCCGTTTATGAAGTCGGCCTTATTGGACGCGAGGAACGCTACGGTATATCCAACCTCCTGCGCGGTCGATATCCGCCCCGAAGGTATGCGTTCCACATACGACGCCAGAATCTCCGGCTTTGAAAGCTTGTCTTCGTTTATCGGCGTCCTTACCATTCCCGGAATAACGCCGTTTACAACTATGCCGTATTGCGAGAACTCCCTCGCAAGCGCCTTTGTAAGCAGCACCAGCCCGCCTTTGGCCGATACGTAATGCGCGTGCTCTCCCGTGTTTACCGCGAACGCCGATTTGGACGTTATGTTTACTATCCTGCCTCTTATTCCCGCCTTTTTGTAATAGACGCACGCTCTCTTGCTCAGCAGGAACGGCCCGGTGAGGTTCACCTCTATTACCTTTCTCCATTCGTCGTCCGGCATAACCTCTATAGCCGTCGTGGGCCATATGCCCGCGTTGTTTACCACTATGTCGAGGTGTCCGTACTTTTCCACTGCCTTTTCAATCATGCCGTCTATGTCTTCCGCCTTTGTGACGTCACCGTACATCGCCGTATGCTTGCCGCCGTAACGCTCTCCCAGCGAGTCGACGAACTTAAATACGTTCGCTTCGTCAACAATATAATTAACTATTACGTTTGCGCCTTCCTGCGCGAACACTTCACATATGCCGGCGCCGAGGCCTGCTCCGCCTCCCGTGACAAGCACGGTCTTCCCTTTTAAACCCAGATCCATGTTATGCCCTCCTTTTATGCAAAACTTGAGCTTATTTACTTATTCTCGGGGAGAATCTTCTCCACGTCCTGATGAGGCCGCGGTATTACGTGCACCGATACGAGCTCGCCTACGCGCTTTGCGGCAGCCGCGCCGGCGTCCACGCTCGCCTTCACCGCTCCCACGTCGCCTCTTACCATTACAGTCACAAGCCCCGACCCTATCTTTTCTTTTCCGACCAGCGTAACGTTGGCCGCTTTCACCATAGCGTCGGCCGCTTCTATAGCTCCTACGAGACCTTTAGTCTCCACCATTCCCAATGCCTGTTTATCCATATTGCTTCACTCCCTTAATATTCGTTTCTGCTTATCGTCACGTTGCCGCTCGGGCAGACGGCTCTGCATTTTCCGCAGTTCGTGCAGCCGGAATCCCCTTCGCCCATGACTATCTTTATGCCTTTGCTCGTTCCCATCCTTACCGCTCCGGCGGCAAGCATCGCGTCGCAGATCTTACGGTCGTTGATGCCGGTGGAGGCCTTCACCATCATGCTGTCGCCCACCGTGCGCTTCATCAGCCGTACGTCTTCCACAGTAGCGCCGCCTGAGCCGAAGCCCGTCGACGTTTTTACAAAGTCGGCTCCCGCCTGCTTTGCGAGCTCGCACGCGCGCACCTTTTCTTCATCCGTCAGCAGGCAGGTCTCAATTATCACCTTCACAAGAGCTTTTGGGTGCGCCGCGTCCACGACGCCCTTTATGTCGGCGTAAACAAGGTCGTAATCCTTGTCCTTGAGCGCTCCTATGTTAATTACCATATCCACTTCTTCCGCGCCGTTCTTTACCGCCTCCATTGCTTCTACCGACTTTACAAACGGCGTGTTCGCGCCCAGCGGGAAGCCTATTACGCAGCACGTTTTAACGCCCGAGCCTGCCAGCTCGCTTGCGACGTACTTCACATGCGTCGGGTTTACGCAGACGCTCGCGAACTTCCATTCCTTCGCCTCGTCGCAAAACCTTTTAACGGTGCTTCTCACCGTGTCCGGCTTGAGCACTGTATGATCCATGTATTTCGCGTATGAAGGATCAAAGCCCGGCCCTTTTTTATCCGCCGTCGCCGGACCGCCCTGCACTTCTTTGAGTACTTCGCTGGTTATTTCCCTTACTATCTTTTCTATATCCATTTTAGTCTCCCTTCCTTAGTGCATTTCGCGCCCGCCCGTGATATTAAACGCCTGTCCAGTGCAATAATCTCCCGAAACGGTCAGGAAAAATACGAACTCCACTACGTCTTTCTTGTCCGTCAGCCGTCCCAAAGGCACCTTCGCCGTGAACTTCTTGATTACCTCTTCGCGAGGGAGCTTTAAGTTTTCTATGTAGCCCGCGCTTACGCTGCCCCATACGCCCGTAGCGTCCGTGATGCCGGGGCAGACAGAGTTTATCTTGATGTTATAAGGAGCGTATTCATAAGCCAGCGCCTGGGTAAGCACTATTACCGCGCCCTTGGCGGCGCTGTACGGCGCCATCAGAGCGGAACCGGTCTTGCCCGATTTCGACGCAAAGTTTATTATACGGCCTTCCTTGTTCTTCTTCATGCTCTCTATCGCGCCCTGTATGCAGTACGCCGTGCCGTAAACGTTGACTTTGAACATCCTGTCGAAAACAGCCTCGTCGTTTTCCTCGAACGGCCGCTGATCCACTACGCCCGCGTTGTTGACGAGCGCGTATATATCGCCCATCTCTTCCGTAATGCTCTTGAAGCAGTCGAGCACCGCCTTCCTGTCAGTGATATTGAGCACTATGCCTTTGGCAGTATAGCCTTTCTCGCTGAGCCCCGCCGCGGATTGCTCCACCAGAGGATCGATGTCTATAAGCACTACCTTCGCGCCCTGCTCGGCATATTTCTCCGCAATTGCAAAGCCTATGCTTTTCGCGGCTCCCGTCACAACGCAAACCTTACCTTTAAGTCTGTCAGAATTTAAGCTCATTTTAATCCTCCATTCATATTTGAACGTTTTATAAAAACGCCGCCCGGCCGCATTAAAGCTTTAAGCTTTCCATGACCGTATCATCTGCGCCGTTTTTTTCATGTCCTGCGCTCCGAAAAGCGCCGATCCCATTACCAGCGCCTCCGCTCCGCTCTGAAGCGCTTTAGCGTACGTCGCCAAGTTTATGCCTCCGTCCACCTGTATCTCGTAGCCGTAGCCGTAGCGCTGCTTGTATTCCTTTAGCGCCTCAAGCTTTTTGTAAACGCTTTCGATTATGCCCTGCCCGCCGAAGCCCACGCAGACCGCCACCTGCAGCACTATATCCGCCTCTTCGATAGCGCACCTTATCGCCTCTATCGGCGTCTCGGGCGTTATCGCTATGCCTGCAAGCTTGCCTGCGCGTTTTATGTCCCTTAGCAGCCGCATATGGTGAGGGGTGCTCTCCGCGTGTATCGTTATCGAATCTGCACCCGCCTCTATGAAAGACCTTATCATCGTCTCGGGGTTGCTTATCATCAGGTGCGCGTCCTTGCGCATGCGCGTATCGCCTTTGAGCGCTTCCACCGTGCATAGCCCCACCGCTATATTGGGTACGAAATGGCCGTCCATAACGTCGAGATGCAATAGTTCGCAGCCTGCCTCATACGCTCTTTCAATGTCTTTTCCAAGGTTCAGGTAATCTGCGGAAAGTATCGAAGCTGATAATTTCATGTTACAATATGTTCCTTTACATTTTCCATGACGTTTGTCAACTACGATTTGATAATAATACGCATACACACTCTTGTCAATATGTATACATAATATTGCACATTTGTTCACTTGTTATTTTGCGTATTACGGAATATTGGAATATAAAAAAGACTGAATACAGATGGAGGATGATGTGCGTCTAAAGTTAAAAGTATTACCGTGCCATGCCGTAATTGAGCACGCTCAATGCCGCTTTTTCGTCGGTTATTAAAATGTCGATATATCTGCCGCGCAAGGCTCCCACTATCACGTCCGCTTTTTTCTCTCCCGCCGCGGCGCCTATCACCGTAGGTATCCTTTTCAAGTCATCCAGCGATACGGCTATCATCCTGTCGTTGAGCGACGAGTGGCACAGATGTCCGTTTATATCTATATAGCTGCCGCAGATATCTCCTACGGCGCCTTCGCTTATCAGCTTTTCCGAATCCTGCATCGTTATATGGCCCGACCTGAACTGCGCGGAGAGTTCAGGCTTGGTAGACCCGAGCCCTATTATAGCAACGTCGGTGTTCTTTATCTTTTGGAAATGGTTTTTGATATGCGGCTCTTCCATCAGAAGATCGCGCAATATCTTGCTCTGCACCATGAATGGCGCCTGCAGCAGATAGCTGTCGCCGCCCAGCGCTTTTGCCAGATTCATCGCCATCATGTTGGCGTCCGTATCGCTTGTCTTGTTGTCCGTGCCTCCCAGGAGCTGTATGACGTCCGCCTTTATCAAGCTATTTGGCTTTATGTTCTTGACTATGCTGTGTATCGTTGTGCCCCATGCTATTCCTATCAGCATGCCCGGCGACAGCAGAGACTCTATGTATGACGCCGCGGCTTGCCCCACTTTTTCCTTGTCAGCTTCCACGCTGTAGCTTTGCGGCACCACTATGGCGGTATCAATTCCGTAGGTCTCCACGATTCTTTTTCCCAGTTCCTTGCCGTACGAGGATACGTCGTCTATCTTTATCTGTACTATCCCCTCTTTTATACATGCCTGCAGCAGCCGGGAAACGCTGGGCCGGGAGACGTGTATCTTCTTCGATATTTCCTCCTGCGAAAGCCCTTCTATATAATACATCTTGGCCACCTGTATCTTTAAATCGCGCCTGTCCGTTTTAACCACCGCCTTTGCTTAATGATACTACGGCGTGCCGCGGTGTTCAAGCATATTTTTTCACGTTTCTTATATCAACGCACATTTGTTCAGCTGCATGGGAGGATAAGCTTCTTTGTCCCTTCGGTCCTCAGAATCATCATGCACTACCCGCACCACAATAAACGAAAACATCTTCCATCTACGCACAACCCAGCTATAATTGAGATATGGCAAGAGTTCGCATGTCATTGTCACATTGAGGTCGCCTCTGAATCTGAAATTACCCCTGCTGCAGCACCACACTTTGTCCATTAAGGACGTATAGCAATGTAGCTATTATGGCAGGGGTAGCGCCATAAATTTCATCCATGGAGGGTTGTAT
>JAEZIZ010000035.1 GCA_023415915.1 Bacillota bacterium
TTATATCATATATACCTCCAAATGTACATACGAAAACAGAAAAAATACTGACTAATGTGTAAAAAATATCATATTATATGTTTTTACACTACAGATAGTATATCATAAGTTGATATTGCAGGCTAAACATAATTAATATATCTTCACATATTTACTTTCATATTACCTTTGATTGATCAAGTTTGTAAATGTAAGCCGTGGATAACACGGTAAAAAACAATGGAAAACTGCTCTTAACAATAAAGGTTGTCTTATATTATTGCCGTAACACAAATAAAATGAGAAATTAAATATTATAAGATTGACAATAGTGTATGACGCATAGTATAATGCGCTTGAGGTGATGGAATTGACAGATAGCAAAGCCAAAGACATCGTTAATAATCTGCAGCAGGAGCTAAGGCGCGGCGCTATTGTGCTGTGCGTGCTCTCCCAGCTTACCTCGCCGAAATACGGATACGCACTCGTCGAGTCTTTGCAGGAAAAAGGCATACGTATAGAGCCGGGAACGCTTTACCCGCTGCTGCGGCGGCTGGAGAAGCAGGAAATGCTCGTAAGCGAATGGGAAACGTCGGGGGCCAAGCCGCGCAAATACTACGTGCTCAGCGCGACAGGACGTGAAGTATACAACCTGCTGCTTAAGGACTGGGAAGACCTTGAGGCTACCATCAACAAGCTGACTGGTAAAAAGGAGTGAATGTAATGGAAACATACGAAAAAGCGGTTGCCGAACTTATAGACAGGTACGTATACGCGGTGACTAAACGCTTGCCGCAGGCACAGAGAGAGGATATAGAAAAAGAGCTGCGCGGCCTTATAGACGACATGCTTATAGCCCGTACTAACGGAGCGCCGCCAAGTAAGGAAGACGCGGAAGCAGTGCTTAAAGAACTGGGAAGGCTGTCGGCGCTCGCGGCGAAATACAGGGGGGAAGAGCAGCACCTTATAGGCCCTGAATACTTCGACATCTATATGATGGTAATGAAGGTGATTACAATAGTGGCCGCGTCCGCTACGGCGCTTGCGATGATAATTGGTTTCATAGCAACGCCGCCAATCAATGTGTTTGAAGCGTTCGGCAAGTTTCTGTCGGGAGTAATATCGGCGGCTATAAACGCGTTCGCAGTAGTAACGATAGTATTCGCAGTGATAGAGCGTTTCGCAAAACACGAGACGCTTAAAGGGGAAGACTGGAAGCCTTCCGATCTGCCGCCCGTTCCTGCCGCAAAAGCCGTGATACACAAGAGCGAACCGATAGTCGGGCTCGTATTCGCCGTGCTCGGCATTATAATATTCAACGCGGCGCCATGGCTTTTCGGCGCGGGAGAAATTACGGGCAATACGTTTTTCCCCGTTTCGTTTATTCCCGTTTTCAACCTTGATGTGCTCTATAGAATGCTGCCGCTTATCAACATAATGTTCTGCGTCGGCATACTGAAAGAAGTTGCCCGCCTTGTCATAGGCAGATACGATTTCCGCCTCGCGATAGCGGTGGCCATATTCAACGTAATATCGCTCGTACTGACCGTGTATATATTCGCTCCTCCCGCTATATGGAACCAAGGTTTCATGTCGTCTCTCAGTACCGCCTACGGCTGGGAATGGGCCGCCACTTCCGAGGCTGCTCATGTATGGAGCATAATGCAAAAAGCAATCGTCGGCTTATCGATATTCGGCATAGTTGTCGATACGATTACTACGGCGGTGCGCGCGTTCCGTCACAGTTTGCCAAGGGAGAAGGTTTAGCGCTGCTTGACTAAGATAGAATTACATGTTAATATCCATTTACATCAGCATCGTATTAAAGCCGGCATGAAGCCGGCTGCTGAAAGTAAAAACAGCGTATATATTTAAGTATTAGAATCGTACCATGAAGGTATGTCCGCGTGGCGTCCTTTCATGGTTTTTTATTTTGGAGGTGTAGTTTGAATTCAATCTCTACAAAGAACATAGTATTATCGGGGCTTTTCCTCGCTCTGTGTATTGTATTGCCGTTTCTTACAGGACAGATACCCGAGATAGGCAGCATGCTGCTGCCCATGCACCTGCCGGTGCTTCTTTGCGGCTTTATATGCGGATGGCCGTTTGGACTTGTCGTGGGCGCCGTGGCGCCGGTGTTGAGAAGCGTGATATTCACAATGCCGCCGATGTTTCCCACAGCCGTCGCGATGGCGTTCGAGCTTGCGGTTTACGGTCTGGTATCGGGGCTTCTTTATAAGCTGCTGCCCAAGAAAAACGCATATATTTTTGTAGCGCTTATAGCCGCAATGCTGGCGGGCAGGATAGTATGGGGGGGCGTAAGCTACATACTGTACGGCATCGGCGGAACGGCTTTTACATGGGAAATATTCATGTCGGGCGCAATACTTAAAGCGCTGCCGGGCATAGCGGTGCAGATTGTGCTGATACCGCTTTTGGTCATTGCGCTGAGAAAAGTAAAACTGATAGAATATAAGGGTTCAAATAAAACTGGAACCGATACGACAAATGCCTGAGACAAAAACGGAAAATATACTTTTACAACATTATAAACGTTATCCGAAAATGCAGCCCGCGGACTGCGTTAAACTGCTTTACCAAAGCGAGTTTGCGGGAGGCCATCTCATAAGCGACAGGGTAAAAAGCTTTGAGCGGCTCACCGCGGAATATGATGCATTGCGCGTGTATGATGCGCCGGAGCAGGCGTTCGATGAAATCGGCGGCGGCCTTTTAAGGATGAACTTAAGAGGGCTAAAAAACCTCGGCATAACCCTTGAAACGGCGAACGGCTTTTTTGTTGAGTCCGCGAATTCCGCAGCGGGAAATATAGCGTCGTTTGAGCGCAAGCTGGATGTTTTGCTGCAGTGCTGCCGCCAAGGCAAGCTGCCGTTTGCGCCCCTGCAGGTTGAGCGGTATATACGGAGCCTGAAAGGATCGGGCTATCCTCCCGTATCGCATAGCGAAGAGTACCGCGCTGCTTACGCGCCCGCCTACCGCGTCGTTAAAAGCGTATACCGCGACTATATCGAAGCGTTCCGCCGCATAGACGGGCTGCTCAAAGAAAATGAGACGGTATGCGTCGCAATAGACGGCAACTCCGGTGCGGGTAAAAGCGCTCTTGGGTCGCTGCTATTTGGCGTGTATGACTGCAACGTGTTCCATATGGACGATTATTTCCTGCGGCCCGAGCAGAGGACGCAAGAGCGCCTTGGGCAGCCGGGGGAAAACATAGACCACGAGCGTTTTGTGGAAGAGGTAATAGCGGGCTTAAAAAGCGGCCGGCAATTCGCATACCGCAGATACGATTGCCAAAGGCTTTCGCTCGGTGAAGAAATTTTTGTCGCGCCGAAAAAGTTAAATATAATAGAAGGCTCGTACAGCATGCATCCGAAGCTTATCGGGTTTTACGATCTTAAGATATTCATGCAGACAGGCGGGCAG
>JAEZIZ010000090.1 GCA_023415915.1 Bacillota bacterium
ACAAGAGCTAGGAATGTCGGTTCCCGTTTCTCTGACGACCTAGCGATCATACTACTTTACGGGTTGTGTTTACAACCTTCTTTTTTGTACACTTTTTTCTCCTCTGTTTTCATAGCAATGACAAAAGGTGCTTTATCTGCAGCCCCGCCTTCTCTGCAAGGAAATTTGAAATCGTTTTATTCATAACGGGGGGAGTACCAAGCAGATGGAAGCCTAGAGAACGCCTATACGACATAAAAGAAACTTCAATGTTTGTAGGGGAGGGCCTCAGTGCCCTCCCGAGAAAGTCGGTAGCGGGCGGGTGCGGAGCCCCGCCCCTACGAGAGGGAAAAATCATAGGCGCAGAAATAGGGGGTACAGGCAGGCGTCCAAAGGACGCCCAAACGAAACGTCGGCGCTTGTAGGGGCGGTATTTGACCGCCAGAGACGGGGGACATAGGCGGGCGGGTATACGTCTATTATATGATACCCTCTTGACAACATCCCCTTATCAAGCCATTATATAAGATAATAATTATGCAAAAAAAGTCTCCGGGCTTTTGGGGACGATGACTTGCGACAGCGCGAAGCGTCACAGCAGCGAAGGGCTCTAAGGGCCTTGGCAGCAGGACCCTTTCATACAACGGAGTTATGCAATGCAGATAACGTACCGCGACACAAAGGAATTTACAAGAGAGCAGCTAAGAGACCTGTTCCTCTCGGTCGAGTGGTCGTCGGGGTATTATCCCGACGAGCTTGTTGCCGCGATGAAGAACTACGGCACGGTGTTTTCGGCGTGGGAAGGCGATAAATTGGTTGGACTCATTAGCACGCTCGACGACGGCGTGATGACGGCGTACATACACTACGTGCTCGTAATGCCCGAATACCAGGGGAGGGGAATAGGCCGGGAACTTGTACACCTCGCGACGGAGCACTATAAGGATTATTTAAGGATACTGCTGGTGGCGTACGACAACGAGATAGAATTCTATGAGCGCTGCGGCTTTACAAAGGGCGAAGGCAAGACGGCGATGTATATAACGACGCTTTGGACATAAGCGTTACGGTACAAAAAAACGATTATGTAAGGAGGCTATGTTATGTCAAGCACGTCTTTTAATTTCAGCGGCATATTTTTGCTGCTTCTGCTGCTTTTCAGCCTGTACGTAAGGTAAAACGATAAAAAGCGCGGGAGGAGCGACTGCACTTGGGGCTGATACGGTTAATATATGAAACGGCGCGGGCTTAAAAGCCCGCTTTTTGCTGCCGCTGTAGACCTTAGAGAAGATTGCGTTTATAATGTCGGTAACAGCTTGAAAGGAAACAAACATGGACATTCAGCGTTTGCGTATTGAGCTTAATTCGCTCGTCATATTCAGGGGTTTGCGAAAAGACAGCGTGATAGGGAAGCTTGAGGCGCTGCTGCGTGGGGACGGCGACGCGGCCCTCATGGCGGACCGCTACGCCGCGTTTGTGCAGGCGCTTTATTGTGCGGGCGGCAACCTTACGGAACACGTGCTGGGCAGCGCTCTGGAGGACGACAACGTATACGTGGCGCGCCGCGCTGCGGGCGAGGACGTATCGAGGATGGAAGAATGCCTCGAAGCGGAGCTTAGGCTGCTTGAGAGAATATCCCGGTTAAGGCCCGAGGATGTAAAAGAGCTCGTAGCCTACGACGGATACCTGCCCGGTTGGGAAACGCGCGAAGAGGATTTTATTACCGCGTACCGGCGGAGGATGGAGGAACTGCCCTCAAAGGGGTACGGCATATTCTCAAAGCACCGCATGTTCACAGTAAAGGACTCGGCGCTCCGGCCCGTCAAGTGGCCCGACCCGGTTAAATTGTGCGACCTCAAAGGGTATGAGCGGCAGAGGCAGGCGGTAATAGACAACACGCTCGCGCTGCTCGCGGGCAAGCCCGCCGCCAACGCTTTGCTGTTCGGCGACGCGGGCACGGGAAAATCCTCCACCGTTAAGGCGATGGTGAACGAGTACTGGGAAAAGGGCCTGCGGCTCGTGGAGATAGACAAGAATCAGGCGGGGGATATACCCGCCGTAATAGAATCCGTATGCCGCAATCCGCTCAAATTCATACTGTTTATAGACGACCTTTCGTTTGCGGGGGAGGGCGACGGGTTTTACGCGCTGAAGGCCGCGCTGGAAGGCTCGGCTGCGGCGAAGGCTCCCAACACCGTAATATACGCCACTAGCAACAGGCGGCATCTTGTAAAAGAATCTTTTTCGGACAGGCAGGGCGACGACGTGCACCGCGGCGAGACAATACAGGAGCTTATCTCGCTGTCGGCAAGGTTCGGGCTGACGGTAGGATTCCTGCGTCCCGACAAAGCGCTGTACCTGCGCATAGTGCGCGAGCTCGCCAGCGACGCCGGGCTGGATATAGAGGACGGACGGCTGGAGCTTGAGGCGGAAAGATTTGCGGAGCGCGGGCGTTCCCCGAGAGCGGCAAAGCAGTTCATCGAGCAGCTTAAACGAACGCACGTATAGTGACTCTATTATTTATCGGGAGCGGTTACCGCCGCTCTTTTTTATGTCTGAAAGGCGTCTTGTGGACGGGCGGGAGGTTGCTCTGCCCGCAGTCTTTGCTCCGGCTGTCGTCTCGCCGCCTGCGTGTTCGGCTTTGCTTTTTGCCTCAGCTTCTTTCTTTGCGGCTTTTGTTTCGCTTTCGGCTGCGGCTTCCCACGCCTTGCAGCGCCTCGAGGCCTTTAGTTCAAGCTGGTGCAGTATCAAAGCTATCGTGAAAACGCGCATGCTGACTTCATAGCTGAACTGAATAAAAGGTTCGCCGTCCAAAGGCGACCTTGTGATGCTTATGGAAGCCGTCAGTTCGCCCGCGTCTTCCGGCGTTTCGGGTATTATCGGCGGACCAAGCATGTTGCGTATTTCCCCCGTATATACTTATGACGCCCCGGCATGTTTATTCGCCTCCGATCACAGCACCCTCTTGAGCAGCGGGACGCGGTTTAAAGCATATGAAGCCAAAAAGCTTGCCGGTACGCATACGGCGGACGCGGCGAGGAATTTATAAAACGGGGACAGCGCCAGCGGCGCAAACAGCAGCGTTATGGCAACGACTACGGGCGTATGGAACACGTACGCCGCAAATGCGCTTTGCGACATAGTGCGAGTTAGAGCTCCCTGATGGCTGAACTTTTCCCTGAACAGCACGAGCAGGCCAAAATCCATAGCTATCGCCGTGAACGACTCCCACAGCGAATAGAGCGCGCTCTGCCACGTAAGCCCGCCGTTAAAGAGCGAGTAATTTCCGCCGTAATACCGCTCGCAGACTATCATCATACCTAACCAGACGCCAAAGCCCCACAGCGGCGACCAGCAGAGCAGACTTAAACCCGCTTTGTAGCTGAGCTTTGAGAACACGTCATGCCTGTAGGCGAGTATTCCGGCGGTGAACAGCACTATATACTGCGCGAAAAAGCAGACCATCATGTTGAAAAACGACGTTATGATGGGGAAGAATATACGTATGACGAATGCGACAGAGGCTATTATAACTACGAGCGCGGCAAACGTTTTTGCGCCAAGGCTTATATCGCGCTTTTTGACGATGCCCGATCGCGCTGCGCGCCGTTTGTCCGATGCGAGCCGGAAAAGCGCGTAAACAGCCGAAAAGAACAGCAGCGCTATAGCGAACCACAGCGGGCCGTTGCCTGAGAGGAAATGCCCGTTGGTTATGTTGCCTTTCCAGTAGGAAAAGAAGTCCTTGCCTGGATTGCCGCGGCCGAGCAGTATGTTTTCGGTAAACGGGTCAACCGCGAACATGTATATCAGCGCGGGGATTCCGAGCCGCACCGCGCGGTCCTTCATGAACTTGCCAAAGCCTTTTTTATCGTACGCTCCCGGCACGAAATAACCTGCGATCAAAAACAGCAGCCCCATGTAGAACGCCTGCAGAAACGACTGTATAAACCCGAACGCCGTTGCTTCCGCCGTTGAGAGATGCGCGGGTTCCTCGTAATACCAGCGCCCCGAGCCGCTGTACGTCATAGCTGTGTGTACAATCACAACAAGCAGTATTACAAGCAGCCTTATGTTGTCAAGATATAAAAGCCTCTTATTTCCGTTCATTGCGCGCCTCCTTTGGTGTGACTATACAGCGCGGCCACATAAGCCGTGAATGGATTAAATTAACAGATATAGTATAATAATTATCACAATGCTGCGACAAATTTCCGCATATAGTATATAATTGACTTGATATAGCAAAAGCAATGCGCGTTACGGTATTGTGTGGTATAACTGATTTTATAAATTACACGCCTGTGCTTATAAGGAGGTATGCATTATGTGCGACACTATCTGCGTATTACCTGAGTATTCCCAAAACGGCTCCAGCATGCTCGCCAAGAACAGCGACCGCGACCCCAACGAGCCTCACGTGATAACGTTTGTACCCGCGCGCAGCCACGAGGCGGGGGAGACGCTAAAATGCACGTATATAGAAGTGCCTGAGGCGCGGCGCACCAACGCTGTGCTGCTTTTCAAGCCCGACTGGATATGGGGCGCCGAGATGGGCGTAAACGAGCACGGCGTAGCGATAGGCAACGAGGCGGTGTTCACGAAGGCAAAGCAGGGGCCCGACGCGCTTACCGGCATGGACCTGCTGCGATTAGCGCTTGAGCGCGCCGACACCGCGCAGTCCGCGCTCGAAGTGATAATAAGCCTGCTTGAAGAGTTCGGGCAGGGCGGTAACTGCGGCTATTCCAAGGATTTTCGGTACGACAACAGCTTTATCGCTGCGGATAAGACGTCGGCTTATATACTCGAAACGTCGGGCAGAAACTACGCGGCCGCGCCGGTAAGCGGCAAGGCGGCGATATCCAACAGGCTGTTCATGCGCCGCGAGCATACGCTGCGCAAAGGCATTGCGGAAAACGACGATTTCGCAAAGCGCTTTACTGAGCCGCTGTTTTCGTACTTCTCACAGGCGAAGCGCAGGCGGGAGCAGTCTTTGTGCGCTATAGGCGGCGGGCAAGTTTCCGTTAAGCAGATGATGAGCGCGCTGCGCACGCACGAGCAAGCACTCCAAGGCCGCGAGTTCTCGCGCGGCAGCGTGGGCAGCGTTTGCATGCACGCGGGCGGGCTTGTAGGCGACCACACCACGGGCAGCTTTGTGGCCGTGCTGCGCGAAGGAGCGCCTATGACCGTATGGGCTACGGGCGCGTCCACGCCGTGCATAGCGGCTTTCAAGCCCGTGTTCTTCGGCATAGATGCGCCTCCGGTGTTTGAGGACGAAGCGCAAGGCCGCGAATACTGGCTAAAGCGCGAGCGGCTGCACCGCGCCGTTATAGCGGGTAAGGTGGACGTAACCAAGCTGCGCGCGAGACGGGATGAATTGGAGAGAGCGTGGCTCGAAGAGGAGGAGCGGCTGTTTTCCGGCAGCCCCGACCACAAACAATTAAGAGCGTTCGCAAACAGGGCGGCGGAGCAGGAGCAGGCGATGATAGA
>JAEZIZ010000128.1 GCA_023415915.1 Bacillota bacterium
GGCGTCTAAGTCGCGTTCCATCTGCAGCTCGGCATGGTCGGTGCCGCAGCCCCAGTGAGCCGCCACCGCTCTGCCCGGCACGGAAGCCTCGTTTATTACGAACAACCCCTTTTCATATCCAAACCGCGAGCACTCGGCGATAGCCTCTCTTAACAGCGCTTTAAATATGCCTCTGCGCCGGTAAGCGGGATGAACAAGCGCGTTTACCTCTATATCCTCCCTGCCGGGTGCGAATACCGACAGAAGCGCTGTAAGCTTTCCGTACTCTTCGCACGTAAATATGCAATTCATATCTTTTTGCGCGTTCATTGACGCATCAAGGTCTACATCCGCGCAGTATCCGTCGACGCCCGAACATTCGCGTATCAGCGCTTTCAAGCCCGATGCGATGTCATTGCCGGCCCGACGGTACTTCTTTATGTCCATGCCGCCTCCTAACTCTTAATCGATATGTCTGCAATCTCTTCCGAAATACGCGGCGCTCTTTCGCTGACAATGCCCCATATGCTTATCAGTATCAGCGCCATTCCTGCGGCCTGTATAAGCTTAAGCTCCTCGCCCCCGAAAATAACGCCCGCAAATACGCTTACCACGGTCGTAAGGTTGCAGAAGCTCGCGCTGCTGCTTGCCTTTACTTTGGAGAGCGCGTAGTTGTAGAAAAAGAACGCGGCTACCGACGACAGCGCGCTTAAATACAGCAGCCCTGTTATTACTCCCGGCTGCAGCGCGTCGGTAAAGTAAGTTCCCAACGTTCCCACAGCGGCCGCTTCTGTGAGCCCTATCGCATTGAAAACTACGGCGCCTGCGCATATCATTATAAAAGTCATCTCGACAGGCGCGCATTTTTGCGTCATTCTCTTTGCGAGAGGGCTGTAAAGCCCTTCCGCGATGACGGCCATAATCAGCAGCAGGTATCCTGATATATTGCCGCTCGCCGTGAATCCGCCCTCGCCTACTATCAGCGCGACGCCGGCGACAGACGCCGCTACCGCGAGCCACTGGCGCATTATGAGCCGTTCTTTCAATATGCGTACCGAAAACAGCGCTATCGCTATCGGCATAAGAGCTATCATCATGCCCGACTCGGACGACGACGTAAGCTTTATGCCGTACGTCTCGCCTATGAAATACACGGTAGGCTGCAGCAGTACTAGCGGCAGCATGGCTTTTATCTTGTACGCGCTTAAATTAAGCTTTATAACTCCCGTCAACGCCAGTACAGCCATAATTGCCGCGGCCAGCAGGAACCGCAGCCCGAGCAGCTGAAATATGTCAAGATGCGCGAGCGTCTCCTTCGTAAACAGGAAGGAAAAGCCGAATATAACCGATGAAACGGTAAGCATTACGTATGCAAGTGCTTTTTTGCTCATATACGCCTCATTCCGCTGCGCTCTTTGCGCTTACTTTATCTATCTGCTTTTTGCCCGGCCCGGAACGGATCAGAGCTGTAAGCGCCATGCATCCCAACAGAGCGGTGCCCGTGATCACAACCCACGCAATCGACAAACTGCTCGCCGTTATTACCCACCCTATCACCAGAGGAGACATCACTCTTCCCGTATTGGTAATAGCGTTGTATATAGAGTCCAGCCTTCCGCGGTGTGACGAAGGCAGCATGCCCGCCACGAACACGCCCGCGTCTATCGTCATGATGACCTCTCCCAGCGTGAATATAAACATCGAAACATAAAACAGGTATAGATCCTTTATTATTATGAGCATAGCAAACGCAGCCGCATACATAAGCGCTCCGGCAAGCGTGCCTGTAAGCGCTCTCGTCCTCCTGATAAAAGGCGTGACAATAGGTGTCAGCACAATGACGAGCAGGCCGTTGAAGCTCGCAATAAAGCCATAACTTGAGGTATCCCCGAAAAGCGTCTCCATTTGAAGCGGCAGCGCAAAACACCATTGGCTGTATACGAACTGTATCACCATCATTATGAGAGCGAATACGACTATTATCTTGCGCTTCCAAAGAACGCTTAACAGCGACTCGTCCACATACTTTTCAAGCTCCGGACGTCCGTTCTCGCCTTTTTGCGGCAGCGTCTCGGGTATGAAAACAATTATTAATACGGTAGAAACGATAGTGCTGATACCGTCGCCTATGAACAGCAGCGGCAGATTGCTGTCCATCATCAGGCCGCCTATCATAGGCCCGAACACAAACCCCAGATTAAGCCCCATATAGAGCAGCGCGTACGCTTCTTTTCTCTGTTCGCCGCTCGTCAAGTCCATTGTAACAGCTTCGAGCGCCGGATAAGTAAGCGCGAAACAATATGACGCGGCCATAATAAGGTAGGGCGTGATGCCGGATATCGGCACTAATCCGCATATAATATACGTCAGCGCCCCTAAAAACTGAAATACTACTATCAGCCTGCGCCTTCCGAATTTATCGGCAAGCTTACCGCCTATAAGCAATACCGGCATCTGCGTTGCCATCAGTATCGTTATGAACGTACCCGCTTCGTTTTCCGCAAATCCCAGCTTTACGGTCAGTATCATCGTAAGTAAAGGATGCACGAATGCGCCGAGGTTGTTCACAATCCGTGCCACAAACAGCACGTAAATCTCTTTTGGTAGGCCTTTATATCTGCCAAGCGATCTAAGAAACATTTTAAATGGCCTTAACATATTTCCTGCCGGCCTCTGCCGGCCCCCCTTGGTCAAATTTAACATTGCATGACTACAAAAAATACAGCCCCGCTTTAGTCGCGGAGCTGTATCTTGTAGTCTAAACGCGAACTAATTCGGTTTATTTAGCAGTCTTTACTGCTTCCCAGAACAGCTTGTTTGCCGTTCCTGTTACGCCATAGCCCGTGAAGTATGTCTGTGAAAGAACGTCGTCAGCGTAGAATACGATCGGGATCATGCCCATGTCATCCATGAGTATCTTCTCCGCTTCGTGATACTTCTGAGCGCGTACAGCCATATCCTTCTCTGTTCTTGCGGCGTCGATGAGAGCGTCATATTCAGCATTGCTGTATCCGCCGTCGTTGGTTCCCGCGCCCGTTTTGAAGAGGTCAAAGAACGTTGACGGATCGGTATAGTCGCCTATCCAGCCCTGACGCGTGATCTGGCAGTCCGTCGTCTTCCTGTATGTTACGAAAACGTCCCATTCCATTACGGATACGTTCACCTTAATTCCAAGGTTCTCTTCCCACATCTGCTTCAGAGCCGTAGCGACAGCTTCATGTCCCGTATTCGTGTTTAACGAGTATTCAAGCGTCGGGAAGCCTTTGCCATCCGGATATCCAGCTTCGGCAAGCAGTTCCTTTGCCTTAGCAACGTTAGCGGCATAATCTGTCGTCAGGTTTCCTCCGACAGCATCCCCTGCTGCCTTACGGAAATCTGTGCCCGCGCCGTTGTCCGGAATGCCCTCGGGAACAAGCGCATAAGCGGGCACGCGCGTGCCGTTGAACACTTGCTGATTGATATAATCACGGTCGATAGCGAGCGAAAGCGCCTGCCTTACTTTAGCGTCCTTAAGAACGTCAGGTCCGCCCTTCTTCTGCTGAAGCTGTACGTAATAAAGACCTATCTGACCATATCTATGGTACTCCGGGGTCTCCTGAAGCGCAGCAAGCTCGTCAACCGGCATCGAGTCGATCAGATCAAGCTCGCCCGACTTGAACGCAGCAAGCATCGCGTTGTCGTCGCTCATCAGTTTGAACGTCAGTTTGCCCATCTTCGTGGAATCTTTATCCCAGTACTTATCGTTCTTCACCATGACGATCTGGTCTTCATGAGAGAACTCAGTCAGAATGTAACGGCCATTGAATACCTGTCCCTCAGCTTCCGTGGCCCATCCTTCGGGATTGGCGGAAACGATATCCTCGCGGAGAGGCATAAGGGTCGGGAACGCAAGCAGGTCCTTAACATAAGGAACGTTAGCGGTGATATCGAATTTGATCGTCTTTTCATCGACCGCTTCGACGCAGAGCTCTTCGGGAGTTACTACTTCGTCAAGCACGTCATATCCGTTCTTGAAGAAATCTGCTCCAATGTAGCCATAACCTGCGGCAACAGCCGGATCAACAAGCCTTCTCCAGGAATAAACGAAATCATTGGCGGTAACAGGCTCTCCGTCGCTCCAGAAGATGTCGTCGCGGAGCACGGCTGTCACAGTAGCGGAACCGTCTTCATTCTCAACGATGTCAACGCTTTTAGCCTGACCGAGTTCAAACGTTCCGTCAGTCTTAGCTCTGTAAAGACCTTCATACATATGTGTAATGTAGATCATGCCGTCGACTGTCTCGTTCAATGTCGGGTCAATCGTTGTCGGCTCGGATCCTACGCATACCGTTGCTTCCTGAGCAACTTCCTGTACATCAGCCGGAGCTTCGCTACCCCCCGGCTCGGTGGATGTAACAGCCTCAGACGGAGATTCAGACGGCGTAGGGTTAGTGGTCGCGCAAGCGGCCATTGTGAAAACCATAGCAACCGCAAGAATCAGTGTCAAAATTTTCTTCATTTGGTTTACCTTCCTCCTTTTTTATTTAACAGGCGCCTTCCGCCTGTTGAAAACTAATATATAAACGAACGCCTTTGTCCCCTCGTTTTCAGATCTGTCCTGCAAAATGGCAGGCTACGTAATGCCCTCTGCCATACTCCTTAAATTCGGGGCCTTTTTCTTCGCAGATGTCCTTCTTGTAAGGACACCTTGTGGAAAACACACAACCTTTTGGGGGATTAAGCGGGTTAGGTATTTCCCCTTCGAGTATTATGCGCTTTCTCGCCTTGTTAACCTTAGGATCAAAAACAGGTATCGCAGAGAGAAGCGCGCGCGTATAAGGATGGATAGGATCCGAGAACAAACCTTTCGTACTGTTCAATTCTACTACCCTGCCAAGATACATTACGCCTATCCTGCTCGATATATGCTTTACGACCGCGAGGTCATGGGCAATAAACAGGTACGTAAGCCCAAGCTCTTCCTGCAGAGACTCAAGCATGTTGATTATCTGCGCCTGTATCGAAACGTCAAGCGCCGATACCGGCTCGTCACAGACTATAAACTCAGGCTCGACAGCAAGCGCGCGCGCAATGCCTATGCGCTGGCGCTGACCGCCCGAAAACTCATGAGGATATCTCATCGCATGCTCGTTGTTAAGGCCGACTTCCTCCAGCAGCTTGAATATGCGCTCTTTGCGCTCGTCCTTGTCTTTGGCCAGTTCATGTATATCTATTGGCTCGCCTATTATGTCTCCTACCGTCATACGCGGGTCGAGCGACGCGTACGGGTCCTGAAATATGTACTGCATCTTGCGCCTGAAAGGCTTTATCTCTGAATTAGTTATATCCTGCCCGCCGTAAATTATTTTCCCGGCCGTAGGCTCATACAGCCGCAGTATCGTCCTTCCGATTGTGGTCTTGCCGCTGCCCGACTCTCCTACAAGCCCCAGCGTCTCTCCTTTATATATGTCAAAAGAAACGTCTTCGACGGCACGGAGCTGATTATGCCCGCGTTTCTCGCCCTTTATATAAAAGTGCTTTTTCAAGTTCTTTATTTCAAGCAGTTTTTCCATTTTACGCTTCCCTTCTATTGCTCTACGCTTCCTTGTAGTGCAGCCAGCATGCCGAGTGGTGGCCTTCGTCCATCTTGAAATACGGAGGCTTCTCGGTGAGGCATACCTTCATGCATTTTTCGCAACGCGGAGCGAACGGACACCCTGCCGGAGGATGCATAAGATCTACGGGAGAACCTTCAATGGGTTTTAGCGTTTCTTTTTCATCGACACCAAGCTTGGGCAGCGAACCTATCAGCCCTAACGTATACTGATGGCTCGGGTTTTCAAACAAAGTCTCGATTGGTCCGTACTCCACTATCTCTCCGCCATACATGATTATTATCTTGTCGCATATATCAGAAACGATACCAAGGTCATGCGTTATCAGCACGATACTCATCTTGGATTTTTGCTTAAGATCCTTCATTATCTCGAGTATCTGAGCCTGAATCGTAACGTCGAGCGCCGTAGTCGGCTCGTCCGCAATCAAAAGCTTAGGCTCGCAGGCAAGCGCCATCGATATCATCGCACGCTGCCTCATGCCTCCCGAAAACTCGAACGGATACTGCTTTACCCTGCGGGCGGGGTTAGGTATACCAACGCTGCGCAGCAGCTCTATAGCGCGCACTTTCGCCGCCGCAGTATCCATTTTAAGATGAAGCTTCAGCGGCTCTTGCAACTGGTTTCCCACCGTATAGACCGGGTTAAGCGACGTCATCGGGTCCTGGAATATCATGGCTATCTTATTGCCGCGTATATCCCTCATCTCTTTTTCAGATAGAGATATGATATCCTTACCGTCAAATTCGATGGAGCCGCCAACTATCTTTCCGGGGTTTTGAAGCAGCCGCATCACGGCGTAAACGGAAACGGATTTGCCGCTGCCGGATTCACCTACGATGCCTATCGCTTCCCCCTCGTCAAGATGCCACGATACGCCTCTTACGGCCTTTACCTCTCCGCCGGGGGTAAAAAACGAAACTCTTAAATCTTTTATGTCAAGCAAACGTTTATTTTCCAATTAGCTGCACCTCATTTTTTCATTCTCGGATCCAACACGTCGCGCAGCGCGTCGCCTATAGTATTAAACGCAAGTATTATGATCGCTATTGTCACCGCAGGGAAAAGTATCCTTGTAGGATATGAATATATGCCTTCCAGCGCCTGGGTAACCATCGAACCCAGAGACGCCATAGGAATCGATATCCCCAGCCCGATAAAGCTTAAGAAAGATTCTACGAATATCGCCGAGGGTATCTGCAGTGTCGCCGTAACAATCAGCGGGCCCACACAATTGGGCAGAATATGCTTCCTGATTATTCTTTTATTTGACGCTCCAAGAGCCTTTGCGGCAAGTATATATTCCTGCTCCTTTATACGAAGAACCTCTCCGCGCACTATTCTAGCCATCGTACCCCAGTAAAGCAGCCCGAACACTATAAGCATTGAGAAAAAAGCGGGGCCGAGGCTGCTCAGGCCAGATAATATGGGGCTGTTTTGGAGCAGATCTTCAAGAGGCTTTTTCAATGTTACCGTCAGCAATATAACTATCAACATATCAGGCAGCGAATATATGATATCGATTATACGCATCATTATATTATCTACCTTGCCGCCGATAAATCCGGCTATCGAACCATAGAGCGCACCTATTATTACCGTAAGCACGGCCGCCAGAATGCCTACCGCGAGAGAAATCTGCGTACCGTACATGTTTCGAACAAGCAGATCCCGTCCGAATTTATCTGTACCGAAAGGATGAGCGGCGCTTGGTCCCTGATCCTCTTCTCCCTGATTGAACTGGTCATATTTATACGGTACGAAAGCCGGGCCAACAAAAGCAAACAGTATCAATAACACTAAAAGCACCAAAGCGACCATCGCAAATGCGTTTTTCCTGAAACGGCGCATAGCGTCTTTCCAAAGCGAGGTGCTCTTACGCATAACTACCAGCTCCTGCTTTTCTTCACTGGTAGCCCTTTCAAACAGCTCAGGATTGATCTGCATGCTGAAAGGATTTATTCTCTTGTTTATTTCTTCCTTATTCTTGTCCATTTATGCCCTCACATTTACCGAAGCTTTATCTTGGGATCGACTAAACCGTATATTATATCGACCAAAAAGTTCATCGCGACTATCAGCGTTCCCAGGAAAATAGTAGTGCCCATAATAATCGGATAGTCGCGGGCGGTTACACTGACAATGAAAAATGTTCCCAACCCCGGCACGCTGAATATCTTCTCGACAGCAAACCCTCCCGTAATCAGGAACGCGGTAAGCGGTCCGAGATATGTAATGACTGGTATTATCGAATTCTTCAGCGCATGCTTGAAATTCACCGTAAACCTTGAAAGGCCTTTAGCGTGCGCAGTCTTTATATAATCCTGTCCAAGCGTTTCGAGCATCGATGAACGCGTAAGCTTAGTAATGTAACATATCGGATAGAACGAAAATGTCAGCACCGGAAGTATATAATGCGAAAAATCGTCCGACCATGTTACAGGGGCCCATTGAAATATCGCGCCAAATATAACCAACAATAGCGTTCCCACAACGAACGCAGGCACAGAAACAAATATAGTAGTAAACAGCATGATTATCCTGTCAAGCAGCGATTCATGCTTTATAGCCGCAAGAGAACCCAATGGTATTCCTATAAGCAGAGCAAAAGCTATGGCCATAAGTCCAAGCTTAGCTGAAAGGGGGAATTTCTCGGCAATGATGTCGTTTACTTCGCGGCCTTTCTTAGTGATGGATTGGCCCAAGTCTCCTTTCATGAGCTCTCCCAGATATATCGTATATTGTGTAAGCAGCGGCTTGTCGAGGCCGTACTTCTTTATAAGCAATTCTTTAGTCTTTGGCGGCGTCTTTTCATTCGTGAACGGATCGCCCGGCACTGCGTGCATCAGAAAGAAAGTCATAGTAATCAATATGAATATAGTCAGCACCGATGATAATACTCGTTTTATAATGTATTTTGCCATGTTAAAACCTCAAAAAGCCCCATTCTTTATTCGAATATTTTTTATATTATAAACAATAAATTATAAAAAATAAATAAGATTATTGCAAAAAAGTAATGGATTAATTGGATATCAATTACACAGACTTATAAATATACATTATTTTTTATAAAATATCTTTTTCAACGTGTTAGAATGTTATTATGGTGAATATATATACCTTTTGTAAAATATTTTTTTGTATTCTTTTTGCCTGAAAAATAAATATGGAGCAACGAACGGTGTTGATTCATAATACTTGACGGGTTAGAATTAAGAAGTTGTGCCGGTGTTTGCTTAATAAGCATGTTATTGCCCCGAAAGCCTGGGGCAGCCTTTGGCGTTATTTCCCGGCCATTTCTTCAATTGCAGGAGGCTTTGAATGCATCTTTTTACCAACGATTACAGCGAAGGCGCTCACCAGCGGATTTTAAAAGCGCTTTTTGATACTAACACGGAGCAGACACAAGGCTACGGGCTTGATAAATATTCGCTGCTGGCGCAGGACGCCATAAAGCAAAAGGCGGGAAGAAGCGATATTGACATACACTTCATACCGGGCGGCACGCAGACGAACATGATAGCCATATCGGCGTTTCTGCGGCCGCACGAGGCTGTAATTTCGGCTGAAACAGGCCACATAGAAGTGCATGAAACCGGCGCTATAGAATCGACAGGCCACAAGATACTGGGCGTGAAAACTAACGACGGCAAGCTCAGGCCCGAATCCATACTGCCCGTACTTAAGTCGCATACCGACGAGCACATGGTTAAGCCGCAGCTTGTATACATATCCAACACTACCGAGCTTGGCACGGTCTATGGCAAGAGCGAGCTCGGTGATCTCAGCGCTTTCTGCCGCGAAAACGGGCTGCTGCTTTATCTGGACGGCGCGAGGCTGGGAAGCGCGCTGTGCTCTCGCGGCTGCGACCTTAAACTCGCCGATATCGCCGAGCTTACGGATGCGTTCTATATCGGCGGCACAAAAAACGGAGCGCTGCTGGGCGAAGCGCTCGTGGTGGTAAACGACGCGCTGAAAAGCGATCTGAGGTATCAGATAAAACAAAAAGGCGCGCTGCTCGCCAAAGGCCGGTTGCTTGGACTGCAGTTTTACGAGCTGTTCCGCGACGATCTGTTCTTTGAGCTTGCGCGCTACGCCAACGAAATGGCCGGCCTGCTGCGCGACGCGATAACCTCGGAAGGATTCGCTTTCCTGACCGATTCGCCGTCCAACCAGCTGTTCCCGATATTGCCCGACAGCATAATAGAGAGACTGAAAGAGTATTACGAGTTTTACATATGGTCGAGAGTGGACGAAAGCCATTCTTGCATACGCCTCGTCACTTC
>JAEZIZ010000043.1 GCA_023415915.1 Bacillota bacterium
ACCGGGATGGACAGACCTCTGGTGCACCAGTTGTCGTGCCAACGGCATTGCTGGGTAGCTATGTCTGGAAGGGATAAACGCTGAAAGCATCTAAGCGTGAAGCCCACCCTAAGATAAGATCTCCTTACCAGACCCCTTGCAGACTACAAGGTTGATAGGCTGGAGGTGTAAGTGCAGTAATGCATTCAGCTGACCAGTACTAATAGGTCGAAAGCTTGATTTCATAAAGATTGTATATATTGATTCATCAGTCTTAAGATTCGCTTCTAATTCTTTAGCAGTTTTCAATGTGCTCTTAACATTGACAAAGTAGATTAACCGTTATATATTAATTAGAGTTTACAGGGTACAGAAGCAGCATACCGTTTAACCGGTTTAAGCGGGAAACGGTAACGTAAGCTCAATGTGAGACGGTACAAGCGCCGAGCCGACCGCGCGCTAAGCGCAGGCGAGGCAAGACTCGAAGACAGTCGTGAGACTGGATTCGAAATGGAAATTTGATATCAATTTCCGGTGGTGATAGCTAAGGGGTTCCACCTGTTCTCATCCCGAACACAGAAGTTAAGCCCTTATACGCCGATGGTACTTGGCTGGACACGGCCTGGGAGAGTAGGTAGCTGCCGGATTCAAATATTCCTCAGTAGCTCAGCGGTAGAGCATCCGGCTGTTAACCGGAGGGTCGTAGGTTCAAACCCTACCTGGGGAGCCAAACGAAACAGACGCCCTTAAATAGGGCGTCTGTTTCGTTTTACCCACGTAAAGTTTAATTTATTTACTCCGGTTAACAGCCGGCCGGCGTAAAACCGGAGGACGCTGCAGGCGAGAGCACGCAGTGCGTGATAAAGCGAGCCGAAAGCGGTGCAAAAGCGGGAGAAATGCGAGCGACCGTGAGCTATGCGACCATTTTTTAAGCAGGTTCAGACCCTACCGGGGGAGCCATAAGAAAAACCACTTTTGTCTACTATGACAAAAGTGATTTTTTCGTGCTTTCAGTGGAAAAGCAAGAAGAATTGCAGAATTTGGGGCTCCATTCACAACAAATCTCTCTCCAAATTGAGCAAATATGCCCAACACCGTTTACAACGTCAGGAAAATTCGTCAGAATCAGAGTGCCTACTCGCTTATTTGTGCTACATTACTTGACTCTATGTCCTCTGCGTCTGTTGGATTTTAATCGGTTCACCCCAATTTTGCAACTGAGAAATTTAAATATAAAGCGATACGGCTGAAATCATGACAGCTTCGCTTTATCTATACCATACGATGTGATACAAGTAATATGTGTTAACATATTGCAATAAAACTGATGGAGGAATTTAAAATTGGAACAAAACAATGCTAAGGGATCGGGATTTCTCAAACTAACAGCTATCCTAATGAAAAAAGCAGTGATTTTGATGTTGACACTTATAATGTGCGTTGCAGTTCTGGCAGGCTGTGGAGAAAAGGGGCCGGATGTGACCGGTAAATATTTGGTCACCAGTTCAACTTTCTTTGGCGAGACCTCAGAGGGCAACGGCGAGTGGATCGAGCTTAAAAGCGGCGGCAAAGGTTCCTATTATTCCGGCGACAGTTACGACGAAAGCGAAGGCACAACCTTTGATCTGGAATGGAAGCTGGATGGCGAGACATTTACCGGCAAGGTTACTTTCCTTGGCATGAGTAATGATTGCAACGGAACGTTGAAGGATGGCGTTCTTTCTGTAACGTATGGCGATTATGAGTACGTCATGACAAAAGAAAGCAAGTGATCCTGGCCAGCCTTCATTTGGAATGGATGCACCGTGATCATCACATAAGAGCGTCAATATCCGGCAGTTTCCCGGTATTGGCGCTTTTTTATTAAGGAGGAGGTATAAATTTATGATAAAGGTTATTATAAAAGCTCTGCCAAAAACGCTTGGCGAATTAACCGCCATTTCAGCTTCCGCGTCTGCAATGCGCTATTGTGTGGATTGTCTGCTGTCAAAGGGTGAAGGCGCGAAGCCTCTGGACAAAATCGTCGGTGACAGACCTATCGATAGGAATTGAACGTAGAGTACCGCATATTAAAAGAGGATTTGAGTGAAACACGGTGCAAGAACTAAACATATGTGGTATAATTATTACGATAATGAGATGAATAGCATAACAAAGCAATTATTACCAAAGAATAGCGGTATTACAGATGCTGATAAATGGTTATGTGATACAAAGTATTTTGCCCTGAACTATTGAATTAGGATGTTCAAAAGTTTATCAACTAAATCTTAACATCAATTGTAAAAAGGATAGGTAAATTAATATGAAATACAGGGAAATCGGAAAAACCGGGCGTCAGAGCGGCATAATTGGTCTTGGTTGTGAGCATCTGGACGGTAAACCTTATGAACAAGTCTACGAGACCATTAACGCAGCTCTGGAGCAGGGAATAAACCTGTTTGATGTATTTATGCCAGGCCAGGAAATACGGGAAAATATTGCAAAAGCATTGGGCAATCAGCGTAAAAAGATAATGATTCAGGGGCATATCGGCTCTACGGATATCGGTCAGCAGTACGATATAAGCCGCGACATGCCGCTGGTTCAGCGGTATTTTGAGGATATGTTGCGTATTTTTGGCGGATATATCGATTTTGGTATGATGTTTTTTATTGATTCCGAGGAGGATTACAAAGGCGTATTCGAAACAGGCTTCGTAGATTATGTACAACGCTTAAAAAAGCAGGGCGACATCGGCCACATCGGTTTTAGTTCTCATAATCCAGAAATGGCGATGCGCGTCATTAAGACAGGGGTGCCCGAAATGCTTCTATTCAGCATCAATATGGCATTCGATCTTTATCCTGCCGAAACTTATGTACTCGATGAGCTAGATCAGGGATTAGATTCGGCAGCTTTTCGGGGAATTGACCCCAAGCGTGCCGCTCTCTACAAGTACTGTGAACAAAATGGTATAGGTATAACAGTAATGAAAACGTTGGGAGCCGGTAAGTTGCTTTCGGCTGAGCATACGCCCTTTCAGCAACCAATGACAGTTGCGCAATGCATTCATTATGCCCTAACACGTCCGGCTGTAGCCAGCGTGATGCTAGGCTGCAAAACCCGAGAGGAAGTGCTGGATGCCGTACGCTATCTTGACATGAGCGACAGCGAACGCGACTATACTTCTGTTTTAAGTACTCTGCGTAACGACTTCCGGGGGAACTGCGTGTATTGCAGCCACTGTCAGCCTTGCCCCGCTAATATTGATATTGCAGCTGTAAATAAATATCTGGATATCGCCCGGCTGGATGAGGAGCATATTCCATCTTCCATACGTTCTCATTATGCGGGACTTGCCTACGGCGGCGGAGCTTGTATCGCCTGCGGAAGCTGCGAGCGCCGCTGTCCTTTTGGTGTACCCATCATTGAGAACATGGCCTTTGCCGCGCGTATTTTCGAGTAAATGCTTGCTTGAATTATCCAAATAGATTTAAGCATCCAGTTTTGTTTTAGAGCGGAGGCTTATTTTGTCTAAGATAAAATCGTTATATATGCACTATTGCATAAAATACCAAATGAGTATGATAGAAGTTATTACGTGTAGAGTTTAATCGATACTCCGGTTAACAGCCGGCCCACGCAAACTCCGGTATCCGACTTTGACACTACCTGATGAAAACACGTAATATCAAATATACTGCTCAAATAGATCTATACAGCTTCTTATAGTAAATTTAGCATTATTTTGATAGAATAAAAGAAAACTGTTGTTAAAACAGACGGAATGCACGGAGGCAGAATGGGAAATATCATAGAATACGTTGAAAATAACATGCACTACTTGTCTGAAAAAAGCTTTAATGCCGTTGACAGCCTTGTGCTTTCCAAGCTGTCTTATGTGGATTTTAAAGGGCTCGTAAAGGGAATAGGCGATAGAGCGAAACCTGTGCGCATAAAGGACCTCCTTAAAGCCGAGATGTTTAATTCCATGTTTCGCATCATGCGTGAAATGGAAAACAATAAGATGTTCATATGCGCTCTTGCTTCCAGCCCGAGGTTCAGAGACATAAAAATGAATTACTATGTAAACAATATGGATCCGGTAACGGAAAAGCAGTTTTCAGCGGTGACATATTTACTTGACGACAAGACGGCTTACATAGCTTTTCGCGGAACAGACGCGTCGCTTATCGGGTGGAAGGAAGATTTCAATATGGCTTTCTTGAGCCCGGTGCCGTCTCAGCAGGATGGGGTAAATTACCTCAATACGGTCGCAAGGCTTATGCCAAGGGCAATGAAGCTAAGAGTGGGCGGACATTCAAAAGGCGGCAATATCGCGGTTTATTCGTCTATAAACTGCAACGCGGCGGTACAGAAACGCATATTAAACGTATACAACCATGACGGCCCGGGCTTTAAGGAAAACCTGTTTGAAAGCGACGGTTTTAAGAGAATAAAAGACCGCATAAACACTACGCTGCCCGAATCTTCGCTTGTTGGCATGCTGCTGCAGTACCACGCGGATTATTCCGTCGTTAAGAGCAGCCGGCGCGGCATAATGCAGCATGAGCCGTATTCGTGGGTAGTGGAAGGCGACGATTTCAGCTACATAGAAAACGTAAGAAGCGCCGCAATGTTCAGGAACAGAATGCTGAATCAGTGGCTTGACTCCATGACGGACGAAAAGCGCAAGCTTTTGGTTGATGCACTGTTTCAGGTAATCGAAAAAACGGAGAACGAAGACTTCAATCAGCTGTTCAAAGACTGGCACACGGGCATTACCGCGATACTGAACGCGATGAAAAACATAGACGCGGATTCGAAGAAGTTCATATACCAGACTGCAAGCGAACTTATAAGGCTGTCCTTTTCCAACCTAAAGCGGCGCAAAGCGGCGGAAACAAGCGGTTAAACCGCAAATCAATACTTAAAGCTCGTCTTCGATAGACATTATTTTCGGGAATACCTGCTTTTTGCGTGACAATACGCCGGGAAGGAATACGGTATCGCCTTCCTGCTCCAAAGAAAACGCTTTGAAGAATATATCTTTTCTATCGCCCGTTACTACGGCCTGCGAACCTGCGCGGTTCAAATCCGTAATCAGCAGCAGTAAAAACGAGAAGCCGTTTTTAGAATTGATAAAGTCCATGCGCTCAAGAATAGCCGGAAGCAAGTCTGCAATGTTCTCCGTATCGACAGCATATACCTGAGCTATGCCTATTTTATATTTGCTGACGATATATTCTTTCAAGTCGCTCTCTATTATTTCGTCCGGAGTCTTGCTGCGAATATCGGAGCCCGCGTTTATTATCTTAACCGCCAGGTCGTCAATATCCACGTCGGCTATTGCGGCAAGGCTATGAGCCGTTTCGATATCCTGCGATGTGCACGTGGGGGATTGAAATTTAAGCGTATCGGATATTATCGCAGAGAGAAGTATGCTCGCTATCGCAGGGGGAATATCAACGCGGCTGTCTTTGTACAAAGACGCTATAATAGTCGCCGTGCTTCCCAAAGGCTCGTTTTTCATTAAAATAGGATTGCTTGTCTGTATATCGCCAAGACGGTGATGGTCTATTATCTCTATTATTTCCGCGTCTTCAATGCCGGCTGCCGTCTGGCTTTTTTCGTTATGGTCCACAAGTATTACCTGCTTGCGCGCCTTTGATAACAGATGGTATCTAGATATCATGCCTATAACCTTGTTTTGTGAGTCGATAACGGGGTAGCTGCGGAATCTTGTTTTGAGCATACGTTCTTTTGCGTCGTCTTTCAATTCGTCTATCGAAACCGTTACTATGTTATCCCTGGTCATTACATATCCCACGGGTATGCTCTGGCGTATAAGCATTGAAGCGCAATAAGTGTCGTATTCTGTCGAAATGACAACACAGTCGTTGTGCCGCGCGATGTCTAAGTCTTCCTTCTCCGGGGATAAGCCGCATGTGCATATAATCAGGCCGGCGCCGCTGTATATTGCTTCGTGTATGTTTTTATCTATGTTTGCAATTACTATATCGCCCGGCGCGACATAGTTTTTAATCTTAGTATGGCGCTGCGCCGCAACAACGACGCGCCCGGTTACGAACCGTGATTCAACATCGCCGGTTTCCACTTTTGCTTCGAGCGTTTCGATTATGTTTTTATAGGACGTACGGCTTTTAGAAAGAAGCGCGTCGTCGCCGACGTCCATATAATTTCTTGTGATATCGGAGAGCGTCGCCATTCCCGTAAGCACGCCGTTTTCGTCAACGACGGCAAGGGATTTCTGTGAATGCAGTTTCATGTACATCCATGCCGCGCGTATAGATATCGAAGGGGATACGCACACAGCCGCGTCTATCGGCAGGTCTGATATCTGCGTCCTTATGGTGCCGAGCGTTGGCGGCTCCGCTATTTTGAAATACTGCAATATGAATTTTGTCTCGCTGTTGAGTTCGCCCAGCTTTACGGCGACGGCGTCAAGCCCTGAAAGTTTTTTTAAATATGCGTAAGCTATAGAGGAGCATATAGTATCGCTGTCAGGATTTTTATGCCCGAAGATGTATGTAAGTCCCATCGTCACTCCTGTGTGTATGTATATTCATCATTATAACATATAGAAAAAGATAATTATATTTCGCAGTAAAACAAACCGTAAATATGAACATGGATTATTGAAAGAAAAAGTAGTATATTATAGTATCTAACTATACTGACAAACGAGGGGGAACTATGCGGTTTTTGTGGTGTACGATATATGTTAAGGACATAGAAGCTTCAATACGATTCTATGAGGAGATAGCCGGCCTTCCTGTTGTACGCCGTTTCAGCGAGCCGGGCGCGGAGCTGGCTTTCTTAGGCGAAGACGACACAAAATTGGAGCTTATAGAGGGAAAAATGGAACCGCACACCGGCGGAGGCGTTTCCATAGGAATTCGGGTAGACAACCTGGAAGAAAAGATGGCCTTTTGCGAGCAGCGCGGCGTAAAGCTGCACAGCGGGCCGTTCGCGCCCAGCCCGCGTACGCGCTTCTTTTTCGTGAGCGACCCTGACGGTATGCTCGTGCAGTTCGTCGAGCAGAAACAGCAAAGCTGACAAAGCCGCGCGATATTTGCCGCAGGAAAAAGCGCCTGTTTGTTTTGCGATACAAAAAAGGTATAATAATTAAGAGTTCCTTTCGCTTTCTACCGTAAAATACGTTTTCATCGGAGGGTTTAAATGATACTGAAGCCTCAAATAACCGACGTGATTGACGCGATTTTTGAACAGGCTCTGGAGGACGGAAGAACGGTTCTGCACGAACACGAAGTGTACGGCATGCTTAAATCAGTAGGATTTTCAACCCCCGATTTTGTGGTGGTTAAAAACGAAAAGGACGTAAACGAAGAGCTGATAAAACGGTTCCGCGGTAAGATGGTATTAAAAGTAGTTTCGCGGGACCTTGTGCACAAGCAAAAATACGGCGGCGTAAAGATGATAAAAACAAGCGACCCGCTGTATGTGCGGTATGTGATATCGGCGATGAGAGAGGAGATATACTCTCATTTCGAAGACAAAAAACCGCGCATAGACGGCTTTATGATTGTGGAGCATATATCTTTTAAACAGGGACTAGGCTATGAGATACTGTTCGGGGCGCGCGAGGACCCTTCGTTCGGACCGGTGCTTATGCTGAGCAAGGGCGGCGACGACGCGGAGTTCTTTGCAAAGTATTACGATCCCGCCAACCTTTATCTTGCTCCGCTGTCGCACGAAGAAGCGGACGCGTCGATGCAGGAAATACGCATACGGCATAAATACGAAGACATAGGGAAGGCGTTTTATATCAATATGATAGCCTATACGCTGCTTAAGCTTTCCGACCTGATGCAGACTTACTCTTTCATATCGCCCGCTAAACCAAATTACCATATAAAAAACATAGACATCAACCCCGTGGTTTTTACGACGGACGACCGTTTCATAGTCGTGGACGGCTACGCAGACTTTGCGCCGCAGCAGGAAGAGGCTTGGGGCAATGCGAGCGCAAAAGGCCTCAAAGGCTTTTTTAAGCCGAAAGGAATCGCGATAGTGGGCGTATCTAGGACCGAGAAATACTCGATGGGGCGCAACATTGCCCAGCTGATGATAAACATGGGCAGGGAAGACGTTTATCTTGTCAACACTAAAGGCGGCACGACCGTTATCTCGGACAAAGAATTCCCGCTGTATAAGAGCGTCGCCGACATTCCGGAAAACATCGATCTTTACGTTTATACCGCGCCCGCGAAATATATGCTCGATTTCATACCGCAAATCAAAAACGACAAATGCGCCGTGCTCATTTCCGGCATACCCGCCGAAGTGAATTACTTTGACTTTTTAAAACAGCTTAACAGCATTAAAAAGCCGGGCGTGCGTATAGTAGGGCCAAACTGTATGGGAGTGTTCCACTCGCCGGGCGGCGTCAGTGCGGGCGTGAACACGCTGTTTATAGACTCGGAGAGGATGCCTATAAAATGGGGAGATAAAAGCAACATTGCGCTGTTTTCGCAGAGCGGAGCGCTTGCCATAACGTGCCTTGACAATCTTCACAACTACGGCCTTTTCCGCGCAATAGTGTCTTTTGGCAACCGCGCCGACGTGGGGATCCCCGAGCTGATGGCGTATTTTAAGCAGGAAGACGACATAGACGTGATAGCGATGTATATAGAAGGGCTCTCTCACGGCGAAGGCAGGCAGTTCTTTGAGCTGGCAAAATTGTCCGAAAAGCCGGTGCTGGTGTTCAAGTCGGGCAGGACGGAAGCGGGCGCTAAAGCAGCCGCCTCCCATACGGCGGCGCTGAGCGGCAGCTACGAGGTTTTCAAAGCCGCCTGCGAACAGGCGGGCGTAGTGCTTATAGAAGAGATAGACGGCTTTTACGACGCCATACGCGCGTTCTCTCTGCTGTGGAAAAAGCGCGTGCGCGGCAACCGCGTGGCGGGTGTGACTAACGCGGGGTTCGACAGCACGGCGGGCGCGGATAACCTTGTATTCCTGCAGCCCGCGGTCTATTCGGACGCAACGGTAGAGAGGCTTAATAAGTTAAATAGCCACGGCCTTGTTAACGTACCCGCGCCGTTTCTTGACGTGACGCCCATGACTGACGATGAGCTGTTCGAGCAGTTCGTCGTAGCGCTTATGGAGGATGAAAACGTGGACTGCGTGTTTACGGCAATAGTCCCGCATATCGAGAACCTGATGACAACGGACGACGTGTGCGACAGGCCGGAGGCTATAGCCGCGCGCATTATCAACATATTCAATAAATACGACAAGCCCATGGTAGTTTCGGTAAACGCGGGGCAGCAGTTCAACAAGTTCGTGCGGATAATCGAAGAGGCGGGCGTGCCGGTGTTCAAGGACATACGCTCGGCGACAAGGGAGCTGGAGAGGTTTGTATGCTACAGGCTGGAAAAGGCGTCTCGCCCGGGCGGCGAAAGGGAAACCCGGCTGTGATATCTATAGACGAAATGGAGAATATGCTGAACGAGCTGGCCGCCGAGCTTCCGGAAGAGTTTTATCGCGAACTCAACGGAGGCGTGATACTGCTCAGCCAGGCAAAGCTGCATCCCGAATCGATGGACGGCGGCCTATATGCTCTCGGCGAATACTACTCGGGCGGAGCGATGGGCAGGTATATCGCGATATACTACGGCTCGTTTATGAAGGTGTACGGCGGTGTTCCGGCGGAGCGGCTGAAAGCCGAGCTAAGAAAGACGCTGCGCCATGAGATGAGGCACCATCTTGAATCGCTCTCCGGAGA
>JAEZIZ010000037.1 GCA_023415915.1 Bacillota bacterium
CCTGAGACGGCTGATTGTTTGTGTTTGCACACCCTGCAAACATTGCTACTGCAAGCAATACAGCAACAACAATTGCTAATGATTTTTTCATTTGTATCCTCCTATTTGTTTAACATTATTTGGCCAAAGCTACCAAAGATAATTCTAGCACAATCAAGTATTATTTACAATCGCGCAAAGACAAATTTGTCAGAATATTCAACATAATAGCATGCTAACATGTTGAAAGAAACGACATGTTGTTTGGCGGCATGCCGCGTGATATAATCAGTAAATAAAAAAGATTACGGAGTGGCGCATGGCGAAGCTTTTTTTACGTTACGCGGTTATGAACGCAGGGAAATCGACTCAGCTGCTGCAGATTGCATATGACTACGAAAAGAACAACGGCCGTAAAATATTATGCCTTAAACCCCATATAGACAAAAAGGCAGACAGACATATAATAAGCCGCTTAGAGGACGGCATAGTAAAGCGCGAAGCGGATTTCCTTACGGAACCTGACGAAGGCTGGCTTTATGAGCGCATATACGAGACAAAGAAAGCCGCCGACGCTGCGGGCGAGCCGATAGCCGTGATACTGATAGACGAGGCGCAGTTTTTAAGCAAAGCAAACGTGTGGGACTTAGCGCGCGTCGTTGCATACCTTGACATACCCGTAATATGTTTCGCGCTTAAAGTAGACGCATTCGGCAACCCGTTTGAGGGCAGCTCTTACCTTTTCGCGCTCGCGCAGGATATAGAAGAAGTGACGACGCGCGCGATATGCCGTTTTTCCGAAAAGCCAAGGAAAGCGACGCTGCATCTGCGCACGGTGGAAGGCGTGCCGGTGTTTTCGGGCGAGCAGGTATCGATAGAAGACGATAAGGAGATAAAGTATTATCCTATCTGTCTTTCAGAATATATTAAGCGCTACGACGAAGCTAAGGGTACAAAAGTTAAAAAATGATTTTTCGGGGGACGACAATATGAGCAGGCCTTTAATAGGAATACCGCTGGGCGACCCGGCAGGAGTAGGCCCTGAGATAGTCGTAAAGGCGCTTAAGGGCGGTAGCCTCTATGAGCGCTGCCGGCCGGTGGTTGTAGGGGACGGCGGCGTCATCAGCAATGCGCTTAAAATCTGCTCTGTTGAATCAAAAATTAATGTTATAGATATGCCGGAGCAGGGCGCATATGAAGAGGGTACGATAGACGTTATCGATCTTGGCAACGTCGATATGAACGAGCTCAAAATCGGCAGTGTGCAGGCTTTGGGAGGCAAGGCGGCGTTCGAGTATATAAAGCGGTCGGTTGAGCTGGCGCTTGCCGGGCATATAGACGCGATAGCCACCACGCCGATAAACAAAGAGTCTTTAAAAGCCGCGGGCGTTCCTTTTATCGGCCACACCGAAATACTCGCAGGGCTTACGGGATCAAAAGACCCGCTGACTATGTTTGAGGTAAAAGGCCTGCGCGTGTTCTTTTTGAGCAGGCATGTTTCGCTTAGGAAAGCGTGCAAAATGGTCACGAAGGAGAGGATACTCGACTACATAGAGCGCTGCACCAAGGCGCTGGAGCGCCTCGGCGTAACCGAAGGCACGATGGCCGTAGCGGGCCTTAATCCGCACAGCGGCGAAAACGGACTTTTCGGAGACGAGGAAGTAAAGGAAGTCGAGCCTGCAGTCAAGGAAGCGCAATCGCGCGGATACAATGTCACCGGGCCTGTTTCGGCCGATTCGGTGTTTCATCTCGCGCTGCAGGGCAGGTATAACTCGGTGCTGTCGCTGTACCACGACCAAGGCCACATAGCTACCAAGACGCTCGACTTTGAGCGGACTATAGCTATTACCAACGGTTTGCCGTTCCTGCGGACGTCGGTGGACCACGGCACGGCGTTCGACATAGCGGGCACGGGAGTTGCCAGCGAAGTAAGCATGACGGAGGCAATACTGCTTGCGGCGAAATACTCGCCGGGCTATAACAGACAGTGATATGTTTGAAGATAAGCCCCTCCGGAACAGCAGTCGGCAGGGGCTTTTGTATAACAGTGTTTTTATATAATATGCGGTGGATTTTCAGGAGAATTTGCAGTGGTAACATTATCGCTTAAAAATATAAATATCAGCTTTGGAGCGGAGCAGGTGCTTAAAGACGTATCTTTAACGCTGACCGACGATATGCGCATGGGGCTTGTAGGCCCCAACGGCGCAGGAAAGACGACGCTGCTGCGCATAGTCTGCGGCGAACTGACGCCTGACGGAGGCACGGTAAGCCTGCCCGGAGGCTCCGTTGTCGGCTACCTCCCGCAGGAGTCAGGCTCGGGCACCGAAGCAACCGTCTGGCAGACTATGCTGGAGGTTTTCGACGAGGCGTTTGCACTGGAGGAACGCATGCGCGCCCTGGAGCGCGCTATGGAAGAAGCGTCCGCCGACCCGGATAAATGGGACAAAGTATCGCGAGAGTATGAGAACGTTACAAGCGCGTTTGAGCGGGCGGGCGGGTACGGTTATAAAAGCGCCATAGCGGGCGTGCTTAAAGGCCTCGGGCTGGGCGAGGAGTTCTACGGACAGAGCGTCAACACGCTGTCGGGCGGACAGCGCTCACGGCTGATGCTCGCAAAACTGCTGCTTTCAAAGCCCACGGTGCTGCTGCTCGACGAGCCTACGAACCATCTGGATACTGACGCTGCGCTCTGGCTCGAAAACTATCTGAAAACATGGCAGGGCTGCGTGATAATAGTATCGCACGACAGGTGGTTTTTAGATCAGATTTGCACGCACATAGCTGAAATGCTGGATGGAAAAGTAGAAACATATATCGGAAACTATACGTCCTTTTACGCGCAGAAGCAGGAAAAGCGCGAGCTGGCGCAAAAGGCGTATGAACTCGGACAAAGAGAATACAACAGACAGAAGAAGATAATAGAACAGTACTACGCGTGGGGCAGGATAAACGGCGGCAACAACTTTAAAAAAGCAAAGTCAAGGGAAAAGCTGCTCGCCAAGATGGAATTTGCCGAAAAAGCGCCGGGCGAGAGAAGGAAGATGGGGCTAAAGCTGGACGCGTCTTTGCGCGGAGGCAACGACGTGCTTACGGCGGAAGGCCTCGGCATGGCGTTCGAAGGAACGCCGCTGTTCTCGGGGGTAGACTTGAGCCTTAAAAAGGGCGACAGGGCGGCACTCATAGGCCCCAACGGCGTGGGCAAAACTACGCTGCTGCGAATAATCGCGTCAAGGCTTGCTCCGCTGGAGGGGCAGGTAAGATACGGCGCGGGCATAGAGGCGGGTTATTACGACCAGCTGCTCGAAACGCTTAACGTAAACAATACGGTGATAGAGGAGATGCGCGACGCGTTTCCCGCCATGACGGACAGCGAATTGCGCAACATTTTAGCGTCGTTCCTTTTCTGCGGGGACGATGTGTTCAAGAGTATATCGGCGCTCTCGGGAGGGGAAAAAGGGCGGCTCTCTCTGCTCAAACTTATGATGAAAAAGGGCAACCTGCTGCTGCTCGACGAGCCTACAAACCACCTCGACATGGACAGCCGCGAGGTGCTGGAGAGCGCGCTGGCGGATTTCGACGGCACGGTGCTGTTCATCAGCCATGACAGGTATTTCATCAACAAGGTAGCGACGCGCATAATCGAGATGAAGGACGGCGGTATAGAACAATTCGAAGGCAACTGGTCGGACTACCTTGAGCAGCTCGAGCGCAGGAAATTAAAAGATTCGGAGCCGGCCGACTCAGGGCTCACGAAGACCGAAGCGGCGAAGCTCAAACGGGCGGAGAAGGAACGCGAGCAGAGAGTAAAAGAGGCGCAGGAGCGCGTAAAATGCATTGAGCAGGCTATAGAAGCGCAGGAAGCGCGCTTAGCCGAGATAGAGGCGCTGCTTGCCGACCCCGCAGCATTAAGCGCGGAGCGGCTTGTTGAGCTTTCCGGCGAGCACGAACGCACGCGGCAAAGTACAGACGATTTGATACTGGAATGGGAGGCCGCGCAGGAGGCCGCAAATGAAGCGTGAAGATTCCATGATAGAAATACGGTACGCCCGCCCGGGCGACGCCAAGGCTCTAGGGCATATACAGTCGTCGTCGTGGAGAGCCGCGTATAAAGGTATCGTGCCGGACGACGTGCTCGCGGCCTACACGCCCGAGTCAAGGGAGAAGGCTTTTGAAAGCTTCCTTGTGGCGGGAGAGAGCCGGAACGCGATAGCGCTATATGACGGCCGCCCCGCCGGGTGGGCGTGTTTTGAAAAGTGCAGGGACGCCGACGCGCCCGCATTTCGCGGTGAAATATGGGGCATATACATAAGTCCCGCTTACTGGCGTCGCGGCATAGGCTCGAAGCTGCTTTTTTGGACCATCGACGAGCTAAAAGCAAGCGGCTTTACGTCGACTTCTCTGTGGGTGCTAAAAGACAACTCAAGCGCCAGGGCTTTTTACGAGCGTCACGGTTTTAAACCGGACGGCGCGGAAAAGGAACTTGAACTGGGTAAAAAGCTTATAGTGGTAAGGTACGTAAAGGAGACTAT
Source organism: Bacillota bacterium (assembly GCA_023415915.1). Lineage (GTDB taxonomy): Bacteria > Bacillota > Clostridia > Christensenellales > SZUA-584 > DTFZ01. Next base: position 4,512 of record JAEZIZ010000037.1, read on the forward strand.
TTAAACGCGTTATTCGAATATGATACGCTTCATTTTCAGCGCAATCTCGTATATGTGCGTATTATCAGTTCCGCAGCAGCCGCCGTATATCTTCATCGGGAACTTATTGTGCAGAGCCGCAAAGCATTCGGCGAGCTCTTTCGCGCCCGTCGTCACAGGCTCGCCGCACTTATCTAGCGTGCACGCGTCCGCATTTGCCGCGTTGGCCTGTATGCCGCAGAACCTCTCCCTTACGAGCGCGGTACGGTTAGCAGGCTTGGAGAGCGCCTGAGCGAGCACATCAGGATGCACGCAGTTAGTCATGTAGCAAAGCGGCTTTAAGGTCGTCGCGCCGTCTATCACCAAAATCGCGTCGTTTATCGAAGTGCCGTCCAAGAGATTTCCATCCCTGCTTATCATAAAGCTGATTATGTACGGAAGCTCCAGCGTTTCAAGCGCTTTTGCCATGCCAGCCGCTTCGGGCAGGCAGGGCATTATGGCGGCGTACATAAAATCCGGCTTACAGTCTTTAAAAGCTTCCGCCTGCCACATGTGGAATTCATACGCATCGTGTTCCGCGAGGCCTTCGCATCCGCTGTACGCGTCGCCCCGGCAGCCGGTCATGCCTCCCATATACGCCTCGCAGTCATACCCGGCGGCAAGCTCATAAAGAAATTCCGTGTAGTCTCGCATTATATTTTTGCCGAACGGCGAGCGCTCAACCCGCTCTCTGTTCGCCCTGCGCGTGTTGGTCATCAGCATTATGGGCAGGCTGAAATCCCGAGCTATCGCAAGGTACTGGCCGTAAAGCTTCGTAAGGGTACGCCTTGCGTTCTTGTCGTATATAAGCCCCGCATAAACCACGTCTTTGTCGGGCTTTATTCGGGGTCCCCAGCAAGACGTGAGGCTTGATGGGGTGTAAATATTATATTCGTGCTCGAGCCGCAGGCCTATGGCGCCCTCTGTCAGTATAAGCGGGCTATTATTGAAACAATCGGTAAAGCTGCGTTTTTGCATAAAGACCTTTCAGGTATAATTTCTAAAAACTTTATAAAATAACGGTTCGCGATATGGAATAGAAAAGCGATTTTTTGTAGTAAGATGTCCCAGGAAGATATAAAATCGCTCAGTATCAATCCCGCCGCCTGGAACTTTTGAGCTTTAGGGCAATATCGGCAGCAAGCCCGGAAGCTATACAAAACAGAAAGCCTATAGTCCATATAATCCAAAAGTTATTTGATCTTCCTCCGCCGGGGTCAAGCCCGTCTGTGTTGAATATCGCTCCGAGTATGAATCCAAAGATGTAGCCAAACGCAGCGGCTGCGGATGTCCATCGTAATTTAAAGGCTATTGCGGTAAGCAGTACAATCAGGCTGACAACAGCCAAAAGGCCCGGCCAATCTTTCATGCCGTGAATATCAAAAAATACAAATCTGCACAGCAAATACGAAACGCCTAAGCATAACAGCAGAGCGATTATCCATACTTTTTTCGATTTAGAGCTTTTCATATACGTCCTTTAATACTCATACTCGCCTATGGCGTAAAGCGCAGCTTTTTGTGCGTGTATTACGGCAGTGTCGAATAACCGCCTGTCGGTGTCTTTCTCGGTTATCAGCCTCCCGAGCTCCGTGCATCCCAGTATTACTCCCGTATTTGAGTCGGCGAGCCTGCCGATTATCTCAAGATATTTGATTTTGGACGTTTCGGAGACGACGCCTAAGCAAAGCTCGTCGTATATCACTTTGTGTATGAGCTCCCGGTCGGCCGGGCCGGGTATTATCGCCTCAACGCCGCACTCTGCCAGCCTGCCGCTGTAAAAACCCTGCTCCATCGTGTATTTCGTGCCAAGCAGCAGAGCTTTATCAAAACCGCTGTCTTTAAGCTCCTTTGCCGTCACGTCAACGATATGCATCAGGGGTATCGACACGGCGGACTCAATACGGTCTGCTACCTTGTGTATCGTGTTGGCGCAGAGAACGATGAAGTCCGCGCCGCCGCTCTCGAGCCGTTTTGCCGCGCCGCACGCCAGCGCAGCGACGCCGTCCCAGTCTCCGCGCGACAGCAGCGCTTCTATCTCGCCGAAGTCGACGCTGTATACAAGGCTTTTAGCCGAGTGGTATCCGCCAAGGCTTTCGGCGACGGTACGGTTTATTATTTCGTAATACGTTAACGTGCTTTCCCACGTTATGCCGCCCAGCAGGCCTATGGTTTTCATGTAATACCTCCGATAACCAGTAGTTATTGGCATAATACTGCACATATTAAACATTGCATATAAAGTTTACAGCATTTCGCATATGCTCTTTACATTTTCTATCCAGTCCTCTATAATGGCCGAATTTTCTTTCAGCTTTGCGGGGTTCTTCTCGAAGCCCTGCAGCAGCTTTAACTGGTGCTCGTAGTATGCTTTGAGGCGCTCGAAATCCAGCTTGAAAGAGGGCAGTTTGCTGACAGAGCCCTTCTGCGCGAGATTTTCTAAATTCTCCATCTTTGCTCTGAACTGCTCGGCGGAATCGCCTACCGTCTTCTTGAAATCCCGCAACACCCACTGCCGCTCAAAAAGGTTACGTTCCATCCAGCCGTCGTACTGCTGGCGGAACGTCTGCAATGCCTGCGATATAAGCAAAACACGCGCGCCGCTGTCGCCCTTAAACTCCCCGGCACTTTCAAAAGGGCTCTCGTCCATCATGCCGGATTCCAACAGCAGCTGTATTGACGATACTTCCTGTCCCCGGTATTTTTCAGCAAACACCGCGGCGAGCGCGAACCCTGTGCCCGCTTCCTCCGGGCTCAGCATATGCGCTTCGTTCATCTTGTAAAACTCGTCGGCAGACATGCCCATAAGCGAGGCTACAGCCTTTATGCCGCCCACTGCCGTGTCCGTTTTGACAAGGCCGGGGCCTATGGTAAGCGCATGTATGTTTGTCTCTTCAAGCTCGGCGGCGAGCGTGTTTGACAGCTCGACCTGTGCCGTTTTAAACACCTCGTATGCGCCCATATAAGGCGCCGCTCCCGAAGATGAAACGAAGATTATAACTCCGCTGCCGCGCGTTTTCATATGGGGAAGCAGAAGCTGCGCCATATAAAGCGGCGCTCTGAAGTTTACTGCGTAGCTCTTATCCCACATGGAGGCTGAAACGTGCTCCACGGCGCCTATTGCCACCATAGTGGCGTTATTAAAGAGCACGTCCACAAAACCGTATTTCTCTTGCGCGTACACTATAAGCTCTTCTATCTGCGTTTCGTCAGAAAGGTCTATTTCATAGAACTCCGCGCGGGAGCAGCCCAACTCCTGATTGACGCTGCGCGCGGCGGCCAAACCTTTCCCGCTGTCAATTTCGGCTATAATAACGTTCGCTCCGAGCCAGACGAGCGCTCTGGCTGTCTCAAACCCTATTCCGCCGCCTCCGCCCGTGAGTATGACGGTTTTGCCTGTAAGAGTTGATTGAGTAAGCCCGCTTTTTTCAATAATCATATCAAAACTCCCCATACGAGTATAATATATGTTGCCATATAAAGAGCAGCATAAGGATTTCTCATATCAGCGTGCTTTTACCCGAAAAACCGTTTGATCTCTGTTTCAGCGGTTTCCTTGGAGTCCGAGCCGTGAATGATGTTTTCACTGGTGTTAAAAGCGAAGTCGCCGCGTATCGTGCCTGCGGACATGTCTTCAAACTTGGTGGCGCCCATCAGCGCGCGCATGCCCGCAACCGCGTTCTCGCCTTCCACGATCATGCCAAGTACCGGCCCCGACGTCATAAAAGCGACGATGTCCGGGAAAAACGGCTTGTCGACAAGATGCGCGTAATGCTCGCGCAGTATGCCCTCGCTAAGGCGCATCATCTTTGCGTCGGTTATCTTATAGCCCTTTTTCTCTATGCGGGAGATAACTTCGCCCATCAGTCCTCTCCTTATGCAGTCGGGCTTGAGCATGATATATGTTCTTTCGGCAGCCATTCAATACTCTCCTTAAAACTTTATTTCCATAAATATAGCAAATTTATTCTTGCTTTTCCACCCCGCGTTTTCCACCGGCAAGCCTCACGGTTACCGGGGGCCAAAAAAATACCCCCGCCGCAAGAGTTGACGCGACGGGGTATATCATATTTAGCCTAGAACTTTACTTTCTCTGCAATATACCCGCTTAACCTTCCTATATCCACTCTTACCTGCTGCATGGTGTCGCGGTCGCGCACGGTCACCTTGCCGTCCTCGAGCGTCTCGAAGTCGACAGTCAGGCAATAAGGCGTGCCTATCTCGTCCTGGCGGCGGTAGCGCTTGCCTATGCTGCCCGTAACGTCGAAATCCACCATAAACTCGGGCAGTAGCATATCGTAAATTTCCCGCGCTTTATCCATAAGCTGCTTCTGCAGCGGCAGCACGGCCGCTTTGAACGGCGCGAGCACGGGGGAGAGGCGCAGCACCGTACGCGTCTCGTTTTCGAGCTTTTCCTCGTCGTACGCGTCGCACAGGAACGCAAGAGCCGCCCTGTCCGCGCCAAGGGATGGCTCGATGCAGTACGGCAGGAATTTTTCGTTGGTGTCCGGGTCGGTATACTCAAGGCTGACGCCCGAATGCTGCATATGCTGCTTTAAGTCGAAATCCGTCCTGTCGGCTATGCCCCACAGCTCGCCCCAGCCGAACGGGAACAGGTACTCTATGTCCGTCGTGGCGTTCGAGTAATGCGACAGCTCTTCGGGGTCGTGGTCCCTTAGCTTTATGTTCTCCTTTGTCATGCCAAGGGAAAGCAGCCAGTTGTAGCAGAAATCCTTCCAGTAGGAAAACCACTTCATCTCTTCGGCGGGCGCGCAGAAGAACTCGAGCTCCATCTGCTCGAACTCCCTTATACGGAATATGAAGTTGCCGGGCGTTATCTCGTTGCGGAACGACTTGCCTATCTGGCCTATGCCGAAAGGCAGGCGCTTTCTCGTAGTGCGCTGCACGTTGCGGAAGTTTACGAATATGCCCTGCGCAGTCTCGGGGCGCAGGTAAATCTCGCTCGACGAATCTTCCGTCACGCCCTGATAAGTCTTGTACATCAGGTTGAACTTGCGTATGCCGGTAAAGTTGTGATTGCCGCATACGGGACAGTTTATCGAGTGCTCCTCGATGAACGCTTCCATCTCCGGATGCTTTAAGGCCGCTGTGTTTACCGGTATGCCCTTCTTCGCGGCGTAGTCCTCTATGAGCTGGTCGGCACGGAAACGCGCCTTGCACTCCTTGCAGTCCATAAGCGGGTCTGAAAAGCCGCCCACATGCCCCGACGCTACCCAAACCTCGGGGTTCATCAGTATTGCACTGTCGAGTCCCACGTTATACGGGCTCTCCTTAACGAACTTCTTCCACCACGCCTGCTTTAAGTTGTTTTTGAACTCTACTCCCAACGGGCCGTAGTCCCACGAGTTCGCGAGGCCGCCGTATATGTCCGAGCCGGGATACACGAAGCCCCTGTTTTTGCACAGCGCGACGATGCGCTCCATAGTCTGCTTATCCTTTTTCATAGCTCCTCCAAAACCGTCCTTTTGGACTTCGTTAAAATAAATAAAGCCATCACGTCCGTAAGGGACGAAAATGGCACATTTCCGCGGTTCCACCCTGATTGGCGGCGTTAAGCCGCCCGCTTTTAAAGCTTTCCGGCATACTGAAGCGCCCATGTTCTCTGACCGCCGCGGGCTTGCACCCTCCCCGCGTCGCTTTAAGCGGTTAAATAGATAACATGCTCTTCGCCGGATAATTATTATTTTAATCAATATATCAAAAGATATCCATTAATGCAATAGCGCCGCGCGTTTGTCGTCTACTTTTCAAAGTTCATCTCTAACCGCTCCTGAAAATTCGCCGCTTTTACTGCTCATAGGGTTCATGTATTCTTCTGCTCTTGAGTTTTTACTTTGATACCAACGATACAACCGAAAAATATGCAAGTTAATAATTCAGAAATGGCGTAATTGACGCGGTTATATCTCAAAATAAATATTTTTTGCAGGAATTAAAAAAATATGTTGCATTTTTTAAAGGGTTAGACTATACTATATACAAACGAGGAAGTTTATTTTAAACTTTGCTCGTTTTTTTATTACTGAGGCCTCAAAAGCCGTCAGGCTTTTGAGGGTGCAAAATTGAATATTTGCCGGGGCATAGCTTCCCGGCCGGAAAGTTTAAGCGCAAATAAGGCTCAATGGCGAACCTGATTAAGTCATTGAGCTGTTTTTATTTTGAATGAAACCGTAAAGCTCAGGCTTTGCGGAATTTTTATTTGGAGGTTTTACATGGACACACAGGTTACTCTGGACA
>JAEZIZ010000040.1 GCA_023415915.1 Bacillota bacterium
CGTTTACGGGTAGCAAGTAACAGCCTTTCGCAAGTGCCAGATCGTACCAACGCCCTTTAGGCGTGGCTAGTAGTAAAGGGTTATACCCGTTAAAGAAAAACCCCCGGCTCGCCGGGGGATACTTATTCTTTTTGACCTTTTGTTAAAGGTTTGATGCAGTGACTTTACAAACGGAAGATTTTAGATTACCGTATAGTTGTAATTTATTATCTATCTCTATAAAAAAGCCTAAGGCTGGCTGGAACAGTGAGCAGCGCCCTAAGGTGATATAAATGCATCGAGAAGGTGGATTATGGCGGAGCTTCGATATAATCCGTTTAAAGACGATTGGGTGATGGTAGCCTCGGCTCGGCAGGACAGGCCGCAGATGCCAAAGGACTGGTGCCCGTTCTGTCCGGGGTCGGGCAGGGTGGATGAATATGACGTATTAAAGTACGACAACGACTTTCCGGCGCTTTCGATGGACCCGCCGGAGCCCGACGACGTGGTGGGCGGCTTCTTCAAGGCCGAAAAATCGTACGGAAAATGCGAGGTAATACTGTATTCGCCCGATCATACTGCCACGCTGCCCGAGCTTCCGGTAAGCCATATAAGGAAGCTCGTTGACCTGTGGTGCGAACGTTTTGAGGAGCTTTCTTGCTACGACAGGTCAAGGTACGTTTTGATATTCGAGAACCGCGGCGAAGCAGTGGGCGTTACTATGCCGCACCCGCACGGCCAGATATACGCATATCCGTTCCTACCGAAGAAGATAGAGCAAAAGCTAAAAAACGCGAGCAAGTATAAAAACGATACGGGACGCTGCCTTTTCTGCGACTGGCTAAAAGCCGAGCGGGAGTTTAAAAAGCGCGTAATATTTGAGGACTCTCATTTCAGCGTAATAATACCTTATTTTGCGGAGTTCGTATACTCAACACAGATAATATTAAGAAGGCACGTAAATTATATAACGGAGCTTGGCGACGAGGAGAAAACGGCGTTGGCCGCGGTATTGAGAAATACTGTAGGCATGTACGACAGCCTGTTCGGCACGCAGTTCCCTTATATGATGTGCATGTACAACGCGCCTGTAAATACTAGCGGAGTTGATTGCTTTCACTTCCACATAGAGTTCTTCCCGCCTATGCGCTCTAAAGAGGTGCAGCAGTTCCTCGCGTCCAGCGAGACGGGAGCGGGCGCGCACTGCAATCCGAGCGCTCCCGAGGAAAAGGCCGTCGAACTGAGAGCAGCGTATCAAAGATACGTTGCGAGCCAGGCAAAGGATGAAGCCTAACGCAATGTTACATAGTCAACAATAAAATTCATTATACACCGGAGGATTATGAAGGCATATTTGGATTGTCTGCCGTGCATGCTGCGGCAGGTGCTGGAGGCGTCGAAGATATCGACGGATAACGAAGAGCTGCAAAATAAAATAATGGCGGAAGCGCTAAAAGGCCTGGCGGATTATAAAGAATACAGGAATTCGCCTGAAGTTTGCAGAGTGATGCACGGCATAGTAAAGCAACGCACGGGCGTTGCGGACACGTACAGGGAGATAAAGCAAAGGGGCATACAGACGGCTTTAAAGCTATTGCCGGCGCTTAAGCGGTATGTGGAAGACAGGAAAGACCGCCTATACGCGGCGCTTAAAGCCGCCGCCACGGGCAATGTGCTTGACTCTTCTATAAGCAGCAGCATAGATTTTGAAGCCTGTCTTGAGGACGAGTTCAACAAACCATTTACTATCTGTGATATCGACGCGCTTGAAGAAAAGCTAAAAGTTTCAAAAACGCTGCTTATTATAGGAGACAACGCCGGTGAAACGGTATTGGACCGCATACTTATAGAAGAATTGCCGCCTCTTGACGTAACGTACGCCGTTAGAAGCGCGCCAATAATAAACGACGCGACTAAAGAGGACGCTTGCGCGTCGGGGCTTGAAACGTACGCCCGCATCATATCCACGGGCTGCGACGTGCCCGGCGTAAACCTCGACGAGTGCAGCGGGGAGTTTCTCGATGCGTTTTACGGCGCGGATATTGTAATATGCAAAGGACAGGGCAATTATGAGACGCTTTCGGAGTGCGACAGGGATCTGTTCTTTTTGCTTAAGGCCAAGTGCATAGTGCTTGCAAGGCTGTTGAACGTCAGTTTGAACGCTTATGTTTTCAAATATTTAAAAGGCGCTTAAAAGGAGTTTGTCCATGAAAAATATAGACGCCCTTATCGCCGAACTTACCGTCGAAGAGAAGGCAGCGCTGCTCGCGGGAACAAAATCGATGAACACGAACGCCGTGCCGCGCCTTAAAATACCGGGGCTTACGTTCGCGGACGGGCCGCACGGCCTCCGGAAACTGGCGGGCAGTGGAGTAGACGGCATTGCGGACAGCGAACCGGCTACCGCCTTTCCTACGTCCGCCACTATAGCTTCGGGGTGGAACGAACAGAACGCTTATCTTGTGGGCGAGGCGATAGGCAGGGAGGCGCTGTGCTGCGGCGTAAACGTTGTGCTCGGGCCGGGCGTCAATATAAAGCGCGACCCGAGGTGCGGGCGCAACTTCGAATACTATTCGGAAGACCCGCTGCTTGCGGGCAAGCTGGGTAGCGCGTTTGTAAAGGGCGTTCAAAGCAAGGGCGTGGGTGTTTCGCTGAAACACTTCGCGGCAAACAACAGCGAAAACTTCCGTTTTATGGGCGACTCGATAGTGGACGAGCGCGCATTGAGAGAGATATATTTAAAAGCGTTTGAACGCATAGTCAAGGAGCAAAAGCCTTATACCGTAATGTGCGCCTACAACAGGCTCAACGGCACGTTTTGCGCAAGCAGCCATAGGCTTCTTACCGAAATACTGAGAGACGAGTGGGGCTTTGACGGGCTTGTGATGAGCGACTGGGGCGCGGTGCAGGATAGATTAGCGTCTGTATTGGCAGGCATGGACTTGGAGATGCCGGGCGATACGGCGTATTTCAGAATGCGTATAATAGACGCCGCGTATAGCGGGGAGATTAGCCGCGAGTCGCTAGATAAATGCGTGCGCAGAGTGCTTAAGCTTATAAAGCGGTGCTCGTTCCAGCAAAAGGAGGCTGCGGACTTTGACGCCCACCACGCTCTCGCGGCGGAGATAGCCGCAGATTGCGCAGTGCTGCTTAAAAACGACGGCGTGCTGCCTCTTTCGCCCGGCGGGCGGTACCTCGTCGCGGGCGAGCTGTTTGAGCATATGCGCTATCAGGGCGCGGGCAGCTCGCTGGTCAACCCGGCACGGCTGACGACGCCGAAGCAGGCGTTCGATTCGCGCGGCATATCGTATACATGCGATATCAACGAAGCGGCAGGCTGCGACGCGATATTGTTCTTCGGCGGGCTCACCGAGGAATATGAGATGGAGGGCGGCGACAGAGAGGATATATCGTTCCCTAAAGATCAGCTCGATGCGCTTTCCGTGCTTTTAAGCCTCGGCAAGCCGGTTGTGGCCGTGCTTTACGGCGGCTCGCCTATGGAGCTGCCGTTTGAGGACGGCGTCGCGGCTATACTCGACATGTACCTTCCCGGGCAGAACGGAGGCGACGCGACTGCGGCGCTGCTGCTGGGCGAGAAGAATCCGTCGGGCAGGCTTGCGGAGACATGGCCGCTGCGCTGTGAAGACATACCGTTTTATGACAGTTACAGCAGGGAGGAAACGGAGCTTTACCGCGAAAGCGTTTATGTGGGCTACAGATATTACGACACGGCGCAAAAACCGGTAAGGTATCCTTTCGGGTACGGGCTTTCGTATACGTCGTTCGAGTATTCGGATATTGAAGTCAGGGAGAGCGCGGGCACGGTTACGGTAAGCTGCGATGTGCGCAACACCGGCCAAAGGGCTGGGGCAGAGGTGGTGCAGCTATACGCGCGGAAAGCGGACAGCCGCGTTTTCAGGCCCGACAGGGAACTAAAGGGCTTTGCTAAAATATACCTTGAAGCGGGCGAGACAAAACGCGTAGAGATATCGTTTGAAAAGGCCGAGCTTTCATACTACAACGTAAAAGAAAAAGCATGGGTGCTCGAAAACGGAGAATACGAGCTGCTGATAGGCGCTTCAAGCAGGGACATACGCCTTGCCGCGCGGCTTGCAGTTGCGGGTGAACAGGAAGCGCCCTGTCCGTACGGCGAAGGCGTAATGGCTGCGTACGGCGACCCGTCGCGCCTCAATATCAGCGACGAGGTATTTTCGCATCTTATAGGCAGGGAGCTGCCCGCACCGCCGAAAAAACTGCCCATCACTCTCGAATCGCGCTTTACCGACCTTAAGCTTACGTTTTGGGGAAGACTGCTATATAGAATCGTCACGGGAGTTTCGGACAGGCAGTATAAAAAGGCAAAGAAGCTGCCCGCAGGGCTGCAGAGGGACAACCGCATCAAGAACGCTTTGTTTTTGCGGCTCATGTTCGATTCGAATTCACTGCGCTCGTTAAGCGTTTCGTCGAGCGGCATATTTCCGTATCAGGTCGCGCAGGGGTTTGCGGAAATCGCCAACGGCCATGTTTTACGCGGCATAGCGCGCATGTGCAGGAAATACCGCGCTCCTAAGCTGCCCGGCAAGCAAATAAGCTGACGAATGAGAGGCGCAGTTTACAACGCTTTGAGCCCTCGATAAAGTGCCTTTTGTCATTCAGAATGAGCGCAGCGACTGCCTACGCAGTGGACGAAAATCTTAAAAAATAAAGTATGTTTTAAGATTCCTCACTCGCGTTCGGAATGACACATGGGGGTTCTTGATGTCCTCGAGGTGGTCTTTTGCTCTTGGCTGTCAAAAAGTATATGCTGTCATTCAGAAGGAGCGAAGCGACTGAAGAATCTTTAGGAAATAGGTTTGTTTAAGATTCCTCACTCGCGTTCGGAATGACAAATGGGGAGTTATTTGATACTCTGAGGCTTATGCGCTGCACAAGCTGAGTTGACGATAAAGTCTCTTTTGTCATTCAGAAGGAGCGCAGCGACTGAAGAATCTTTAGGAAATAGGTTTGTTTAAGATTCCTCACTACGTTCGGAATGACATATGGGGGTAATTTATCACTCCGAGACGCCGTTTACAGCGCTTTGAGCTTTTTACAGTATCAGGTTTTGACAACGCTCCGTAAAAAGTAATATAATCAGACATAAATACTGCGGTTATCGGCAGCATTTAAAGGCAAACGGGAAGTAAAGCTATGTTATCTTGTAAGATGAAGTTCATATACGTTGTCGTCGCGGCGGCATTGATATTTTCGATGTTTGTTTTAAGCGCGCCCGCGGTTTTGGCGGAAACCGCCGCGACGGGTACGATAAACTGCGATGCGAACTTAAGAGAGCAGCCTTCCACGGCTTCCAATATAATCGTTAAAATGAACGAGGGCGCACAGGTAAGCGTACTGGGAAGCGCGGGACGCGGCTGGTACCAGGTGGGGTATCAGGACAAAACGGGTTACGTAAGGGCCGATTATGTGGACGTGCTGACCACGGGTTTGAACGAAAAGGCTGTGATAATGTACGACTCGCCTATGACCGACCAACCGGGGTCAGGCAATGTCACGGAAACGCTGCCGGCAAATACGCAGATAGTTATCACAGGTACGTACGGCCAGTCGTATCAGGTTTCGGCCGGCTCGAAAACCGGCTATGTGTCCAAGAGCAGCGTGCATAAATACAGGATAATAGAGATAGGCCTCAAGGCTTCATTAAACTCCTCCGGCGTTAACTTAAGAAGCGCTCCCAGCACTTCGGCGGAGATACTCGCGACTATGAAAAAGGGCGACGCGGTGACCGCGATAAGCATAGAGGACAAGTGGATAAAAGTAAACTTCTCGGGCAAAGAGGGTTACATAAGAGGAGATTTTATAACGTATACCGTACCCGCCAATTCGCATATAACCACACTCTCTACGGGCATGAAGGGGCAGGCGGTTACGCAGCTGCAGACGGCGCTTAAAAAGCGCGGGTTTTTTTATCCCGCGGCCAACGGCGTTTACGGCAGCGCCACAAAAGCGGCTGTGGAAAAGTTTCAGGCGTCCGTAAACCTTGAGGCGGACGGCATAGCCGGGCCTCAGACGCTGCTTCTGCTGTTCGGCAGCAAAGGCGCGAACAGCCTGTGGAACAACTACAGGAAGGACATGCCCGCGCAGGACCCGCAAAAAAGCGGAAAGGTGATACTGAAAGACTGGTTCGGCGGCATGGAAAAGGCAGTAAAGAGGTATACGCCTTTCGAGGTAATAGACGTGCGTACGGGCATAACCTGGAACATGCAGAGGTTCGGCGGCTGGTGGCTCGCGGACGTAGAGACTATGACAAAGGCCGATACGGAAGCCATGACGAAGGCTTGGGGCGGCAAGCTTGACCCCACAAGAAGGCCGGTATGGGTAAAGATAAACGGCGAGTATTATGCCGCGTCGCTGATGGGGTATGTGCATAACGTCGATACTATAAGCACAAACGGCATGGACGGGCAGATTTGCCTGCATTTCAGGGGAAGCAAGATACACGGGTCGGGAAACATCGACGAAGCCCATCAGGCGTGCATTACCGAGGCGTTCGCCAAAGCGGGCAAGCTCAACTCGTAACCGGCTCGGGTAAAGTATGAAGCGTAAAGGCTGTAAATAATGCTAAGAATATCAACGCATATAATAAACATCAAAAAGGCCGCAAAACCATTGGCTGCCGCAATATCGGTGCTGATGCTGTCTGCGGCGATTTTTGCGGGGTGCGCGGCGCCGGTTTCTTCGGCTGCGTCGGAGGCGCCTTCGGCTACGCCGGTGCGCACAACGCCGCCCGACGAGACGCCGGCAGGGAATTCTTTGGCTGTGGAGCTTGGCGAGGATTCCAACGCGATAACGCATGACGGGTGGATATACTACCTCGACATTAACGACCCTGTGGTAGTTGACTTCAACGAAGATCCTCCTGTGCGCATGAGGAATACGGACGGCAGCGAGGATAAGCAGCTAGGCATACGGGGCTTTCAGTTCGACGTTATCGGCGATTTTCTATACGTCGACTCCAACGACCACGACATCGATGCAGGTGGCGCGCAGACATGGAGCACTACAAGGCTTAACTTTGACGGCACGGATATGATGAGGCTCGAATACGGCAGCATGTCAAAACGTCTCGTTCCGGAGGGAGAGCAGAAGTTCTACTTCACCACGATGGGGGACAGCGCCGTGTATATTTCAGACTTTGCCTGCGAAAACGTTGAGACGCTTATAGTTAACCTTCCCGATAAGGCGGAGATAGACAGTAAGCTGGGCGCGGATAAGACGCTGCAGCTAAATATAAGCGAAGTAACAAGCGCGGCGATAAACTTTGACGCCACCTTTTCAAACGCGGACGGCGTACAGGTTTACAGCGGAGAGTACAGCATAACCAAAGACGGTGCGGCAGTGCAGAAGATAAAAGGTACGTATTACAGCTACAGCTCGCAGACCGAAGGCGACTGAGAAAGTTGTGTTAAACTCTTTATATGATCAAAAGGCGGAGGCCATCCGCTTTTTTATTTACCGAAAGAATCCAAACACTTAGCATATGGACAGAGCGTCGATATGTATATGCTGTCATTTCGTCCGCTTCGCTTGAAGGAGTGTAACGACTAAAGATCCCCCTTGTTTAAATCACTTTCCATGGGATTCCTCGCAAGCTCGGAATGACATAAGTAACTGATACAGTTCAAGAAAGATCATTCCTTGAAGGAATAGATGATTATTTACCGGTACTGTTGACAAACGCAAGAAAAAGATATATTATAATCATAGTAATATGATAGGAATTATAAAAATTAACTAATGGCAAGTGGAGAAGTTATACCGATAATCCGGCAACATAAATGCCGCCGTGGTATCGGAAGAAAGGAGCATAATATGTACAGCGAAAAAGTAATGGAGCACTTTGCGGCTCCGCATAACGTAGGAGAATTAAAAGACGCTAACGCTATAGGAGAAGTGGGCAACGCGAAGTGCGGCGACATAATGCGCATGTATCTAAAGATAGAGGATGATATGATAAAGGACGCCTCCTTCAAAACGTTCGGATGCTGCGCCGCGATAGCCTCAAGCAGCGTCGCGACGGATATGATAAAGGGCAAGACGCTCGATGAGGCGCTGGCGCTTAAGAACTCGGACGTAGTCGAAGCGCTGGACGGACTGCCGCCCGTTAAGATACACTGTTCGGTGCTGGCGGAAGAAGCTATAAAAAGCGCGATAGACGACTACAAAAAGCGCCTCAGCGCTTAAAAGGAAGCATAAGTTTTACATATAAGGTATTAAGCAGCGTATGTTGCGCCGGTGCGAAGTAAAAAATTAAAGTAAATTTATATCCGTTCAGCGCAATTGCAACATAAATATGGTAAAATTGCGTTGACCAGTATAGAACCCGGAGGGAAATATGTATAAAGTCTACAAAAGCCTTGTTGAGCTAATAGGCGCAACGCCGCTGCTTGAGCTTACAAACTACGAAAGAAAGCTTGGGCTAAAAGCTGCGATAATAGGGAAGCTCGAATACTTCAACCCGGCGGGAAGCGTGAAGGACAGGATAGCTAAATCCATGCTGGAAGACGCGGAGAAACGAGGGCTTTTAAAGCCCGGCTCGGTGATAATAGAGCCGACGAGCGGCAATACCGGCATAGGGCTTGCGTCCGTAGCAGCGGCAAGGGGCTATCGAGTGATACTCACGATGCCCGAAACGATGAGCGTTGAGCGCAGGAACCTTTTGAAAGCTTACGGCGCCGAACTTGTGCTCACCGAAGGGGCAAAGGGCATGAGGGGCGCTATAGAGAAAGCGGATGAGCTTGCCCGTGAAACGCCGGGTTCGTTTATTCCCGGACAGTTTGCCAACCCCGCCAATCCGCGCGTGCACCGGGAGACTACAGGGCCTGAGATATGGGAAGATACGGACGGCAATGTGGACATATTCGTAGCAGGCGTAGGAACGGGCGGAACGTTAACAGGCGCGGGGGAGTTCCTCAAATCGAAAAATCCACGCATCAGTATCGTCGCGGTAGAGCCGTATGATTCGCCGGTGCTGTCGGGAGGCAAACCGGGGCCGCATAAGCTGCAGGGCATAGGCGCGGGCTTTGTGCCCGACGTGCTTAATACGCAAGTTTACGACGAGATCATAAAGGTGCGCAGCGAGGACGCGTTTTCGGCGGGCAAAGAGGTGGCAAAGACGGAAGGCCTGCTTGTAGGCATATCTTCGGGTGCGGCTGTCTGGGCGGCGACGGAGCTTGCAAAGCGGCCGGAGAATGAAGGGAAAACAATTGTAGCCATACTTCCCGATACGGGCGAGCGGTATCTTTCCACGCCTATGTTTGAGTAAACTGTAATAGTGGCTACCTGCAACCGCAAGGCTTGACGGAGCGGTTATAATAATATGACTTAAGGGGGTATATGGTAAATGAAAATATCCACTAGAGGGCGCTATGCATTGAGGCTGATGCTTGAGCTGGCGATGGCGGCCGAGGGCGAATATACAACGATAAAAAGCATTGCGGCAAGGCAGGATATATCCGAAAAATATCTCGAACAGATAATAACGTCGTTAAGCCGCGCAGGATATGTAAAGAGCGCGCGAGGCGCTCAAGGAGGCTATAAGCTTGCCAAACCTGCCGAAGAGTACACCGTAGGCATGATACTCAGGACTATTGAAGGAAACCTTGTGCCCGTAGCGTGCATGGAAGACGAGCCCAACCAGTGCCCGCGCAGTCAGCAATGCGTAACGCTTGATATATGGAAACAGATAAACGATGCGGTAAACAGCGTAATAGATAATATAACGCTTGCGGACCTTGTAAAAAAGCAGCGGGATATGCAGGCGGAGTCGAATTGAGCTATTCTGAGTCTTTATATATAATTAACACCTTTTGCTTGTAAATATATAGGGCAGGACTATACGTTTAAAACGTACAATGCGGCGGCTTTTGCATACTAAGCAAAGGCCGTCTTTTTATGCCGGGCTTGTAAAAAAATGTTGACAATACGCGGAAAAAACGTTATTAATTTTAATAGAACGAGTACTCACTCGATATAATCGGCATATAATATAACAGCCAGTTACTTCACTGCGCACTGCAGAGCCGGCGCTTAAAAAAACACATCAATTCGTTTTAAGCCGGCGCAATCCACATAAGTATTAACTGAATAGTATCCGACTTTCAAGAGGGAAGAGGGGTAGCATGATTATTGGGGTTCCCAGAGAAATCAAAAACAACGAGAACAGGGTAGCCATAACCCCCGCAGGCGTCGACGAGCTTTGCCGCGCAGGCCATATTGTTGTGGTCGAAAAAGGCGCGGGAGCCGGGAGCGGAATAGAGGACGAAGAATATACTGCTTCGGGCGCGGAGATAGCGCCTTGTGCAAAAGACGTATACGCGCGGGCGGATATGATAGTAAAAGTTAAAGAGCCCCTGGAAAGCGAATACGCGATGCTGAAAGAGAAGCAGGCGCTTTTTACTTACCTGCACCTGGCGCCGAACCCGAAGCTTATAAACGCGCTGCTTAAGAGTCAGGTTATGGGCATAGCGTACGAGACCGTACAGAGGGAGGATAAGTCGCTGCCGCTGCTTAAGCCTATGAGCGAGGTGGCGGGCAGGATGTCGGTACAGGTAGGGGCGGCTATGCTGCTCAAACACAACAAAGGCGAAGGAATACTGCTGGGCGGAGTGCCGGGCGTGCTGCCCGCAGAGGTGCTCATAATAGGCGGGGGCGTAGTGGGCACCAACGCTGCCAGAATAGCCTCGGGCATGGGCGCGAACGTCACAGTGGCGGATATCGACCCGGCAAGACTCGCGTATATAGACGATCTGTTCTCGGGAAGGGTAAAAACGCTGATATACAGCAGGTATGGCGTAGCGGAGCTCATTGATCGCACCGACCTGCTTATAGGCGCCGTGCTGGTAACGGGCGCGAAGGCTCCGAGGACGGTAACGGAAGACATGGTAAAGACGATGAAGAAGGGGTCGGTAATAGTGGATGTGGCTATAGACCAGGGCGGCACTATAGAGACTATAGACCGGGTAACGACACACGATAATCCGTGTTACGAAAAATACGGCGTTATACATTATTCGGTGGCAAATATGCCGGGAGCCGCGCCGCGGACGTCCACATACGCGCTTACCGGCGTAACGCTGCCGTACATTGCGAAAATAGCCAGCCTCGGGCCGGAAAAAGCGATGCTATGCGACCAATCGCTATTAAAAGGGCTCAATACGTACAAAGGATATATAACGCACCCCGCGCTTAAAGATATGGACGCTTCGCGCTATGTTGATACTGAAAGGTGCCGCAAGCTGCTTGAGGCGGTTTAACAGCCCGAAAAGCTCAAATGCGTGCTTTAACGAGCTGACCGGCATATTGGAATAAGATCATTTATAAAAGACTAACTATTAAAAGTCAACCCCGAGATTAAGTATGGTGGACAAAAAACATATGGCTCAAAAAGGGTATAGGAAAACAGACGTCTGCAGGACGCCGTGCGGGCTATCGAGAGAAAATCAGGCT
>JAEZIZ010000041.1 GCA_023415915.1 Bacillota bacterium
GCGAACATGCACCAATTACTGTTTACCTTATATCAAATTATGTCATATGTTAACCTTGCTATCTTTATAATGTGTTTTGCTATATTAACTCATTTGCAATTCATATAAAAGCCTCCATTCTCACCCCCGCATAATGGGGCTGCAGTATAATATGCTGTTTAACTTGGGCTTTTTATGATATATATAATATGAATTTAATGTATACAGTGAGGTTAATATGAAAGAAGTACTTTTCGTAATACTGCAGGATTACGCCGACTGGGAATCCGCGCACGTTGCTGCGGCGATAAACGACAGCCGCGAAGACGGCGGCGATTTTATAGTCAAAACCGTGTCGCTTTCAAAGCAGCCCGTACGCTCGATAGGCGGCTTTACCACGCTGCCCGATTACGATCTTTCCACCGCTCCCGAGCGTTTCGCCGCGCTGCTGCTGATAGGCGGAAAATCGTGGAGGAAGAAAGAATCCGAGCCGGTGGCCGGACTTGTAAGCAAAGCTGTAGAAATGGGCGTGCCTGTGGGCGCCATATGCGACGCGACAGTATTTTTGGGCATGCACGGTTTCCTCAACGATGTAAAGCACACAAGCAACATGCTTAATGACCTTAAGGCCGCGGCGAAGGAAAACTACACGAACGAGCGCGGCTACATAGAAGAGCAGGCTGTAAGCGATGGCGGCATAATAACCGCAAACGGCACGGCTTATATGGAATTCGCCAAAGAGGTGCTGATTTCGCTGAAAACGATAAATCGCTCAAGCATAAACGAGTGGTACGACTACTTCAAGTTCGGCCACTACGAAGTGCTTAAAAAATTGGCCGCTTCGAAATAAACACAAAAAGCGAACTGTAAAAACCTATTTTCATTAGCATCATTTCCTTTGGGCGCACAATAGGGCTTTTTTTAGTTCCATAACGTCTTAGCATGCTCTGCGGCTGGCCCTCGCTGGCATATTTTTCTTTTTTTGCATGGGTTAAATCTTTTTTTCAGTTAAATCATAAAGAATGTTTAAAAACAGCCGATAAAAGTTATAGCATCATGTAATATTCATCTTAGCTAATTGCATCTAAAGTATTCATCTTTGCGTTATCTTAATAAAGGAGGCGAAAAAAGCCTTTATTGTGCTGCATCGGCCTGCAGTAGCCTGTCCGGGCGATATTTTCTATTGTTCGGGCTGGTAAACTATTGTTTCAACGCGGTTTCACAAGTTTAACCGGCGTGTGTATTGTCTTTTTTAGAAAGAAAATTAACGGGAGTTGACAAAAGATGAAAAAATCAAACAAAGGCTCAAGGAGTATTACCTCCATTATTCTTGTCGTGTTCGCGGCGGTGCTTATCGTTTCGATAGCTATAGTGTTTGCGACTGTTTCGCAGCAGAACATGGCATTTACAGACGGAATAATATCCAATCAGATCAATCGCGCGTTTGAAAATTTAAAAGCCGATATCAAAAAACTAAACGAAGACGCCGAAAAGTACGCTTTGGCGCTTTCGGCAAATACAAATCTTATCAGCTGCGTAGCGGCTGACGACCCGGTCGCGTTAAAAGCGCTGGTAGAAAACTACAACCAGAGCGCGGGCCTCGATTATATTACTGTAGTCGACGCGCAGGGCGACGTACTTTTTGAACTGAACGCGCAGGATAGCAAGGGAGAAAGCCTTGCGCAGGACGAGTATGTTAAAAAAGCGCTCGCAGGCACACAGACAAGCCGGGTAAAATATGACGATGAAACCAACATCACTTGCGAGAGCGCAGTCCCCATCAGTTATCAGGGAGCTACCGTAGGCGCCGTTATAACCGGCTACTCATACGGACGCACGGACATGCTTGACGAGCTTAAAACGGTTCATGGCGTAGAATTCACAATATTCGCAAACGATGTGCGCTGGGCCACGACCATAATGGATAATGGAGAGCGGGTGGTTGGCACAAAGCTCGATTCCAAGATAACCTCGGTAGTCATAGGGCAAAAGCAGGACTATTTCGGAAACGCGGATATCCTCGGCAACCCGTATAAAACAGCTTATTCGCCGATACTGGACAGCAGCGGCAACGCCGTTGGCGTAATGTTTGCAGGCCTGCCGATGCGCGAAATAAACACGGCGCAAAGAAACGTGCTGTTGACCGTTCTTATTGTATCCGTTGCTCTTATCGCAGTATCCATATTCGCAGTATATATGTTTTTGAATAAGGCGATAAAAAAACCGCTTATTATGCTTACGCAAGGCGCCGAAGACCTCGCCGCCGGCAACACGAGAGTAATTGAAGCCACCGTGAAAGGCAAAACCGAGATTTCAAAGCTGGCGCGCGCTTTTATACAGGTGCTGCATACGGTAAAAGCGATGACCGACGACGTCGGCATGCTCGCCAAAGCCGCCGTGGAAGGCCAGCTATCCGTGCGCGCCGACTCGTCCAAGCACCAGGGCGACTTTAAAAACATAATCGACGGCATAAACAATACGCTGGACGCGGTAATAACTCCGGTAAACGAAGCGGCCGGGGTTCTCGCCGAGCTCTCAAAAGGAAACCTCGACGTTGTCGTGGAAGGAGACTACAGCGGCGACCACGCGCTGATAAAAGACGCGCTCAATACTACGATAAAAGCGATAAAGGGCTATATCAACGAAATATCGGCGCTGCTGGCTGAAATAGCGCAAGGAGACCTTACAGGCTCAATACAGTCGGAATACAAAGGAAAATTCACAGAGCTCAAAGCGTCTATCAACACTATAGTGGATACATTAAACGTATTCCTTGGCAAGGTCGCCATGTCCGCAAACGAGATAAGCAGCGGCACCCGGCAGGTCGCGCAGGGCAGCCAGGCCATATCTCAGGGCGCTTCCGAGCAGTCGGGCGCGATAGAAGAGCTGACAAAGTCGGTTTCACAGATCGCTTCCCAGACAAAACAGAACGCCGATAACGCCGGAAAGGCAAACGAGCTTGCGCTGACGGCTAAGAAGGACGCGCTTGAAGGCAACGAGCACATGGCCGCAATGCAGCAGGCGATGGCAGAGATAAAGGAATCGTCTATGAACATTTCTAAGATAATCAACGTAATAGACGAGATAGCCTTCCAGACGAATATACTTGCCTTAAACGCCGCGGTGGAAGCTGCAAGGGCTGGGCGCTACGGGCAGGGCTTCGCAGTCGTTGCCGAAGAGGTAAGAAACCTCGCGGCGAGAAGCGCCAATGCTGCCAACGAAACCAAAGTATTAATTGAAAACGCCATCAAAAAGACGGAAGCCGGAACGGAGATAGCCGACGAAACCGCAACCGCGCTTTCGAACATAGTTAAGGATGTGCAGGAGGCTGCCGAGCTTGTGTCGCAGATAGCCGAGGCTTCCAGCGAGCAGGCGACGGGCATAGAGCATATTAATCGCGGCGTTTCCGAGCTGTCGGTAGTCGTACAGACGAACGCCGCCACATCCCAGGAAGAAGCCGCGGCGTGCGAACAACTCTCGGGTCAGGCGGAGATGTTAAAAGACATGGTAGCGGAGTATAAGCTGAGGCAATAAGAAAGCTTATATATAAAAAGACAGGGGCTGTCCGGAAACGGGCAGCCTCTTTTCATTACAGATTTACACCGGCAAGCCTCACGGATTGCTGGGGACCCCGTACAAAAGCGGCTCTTTTCAGACTGCTTCTCTATCCCGTTGCTTTTTAGTAACCGCCGTGTTCTTCTGCGGCTTCCGCATCCGCTTTTGTCTCGTGAACCGTGCCAAAAGGATGCTGTGGCGGAGCATATATCGAATACAGCTTCATAGGCACACTGCCTGTATTAATCACGTTATGCCACGTGCCCGCGGGTATAATAAAAGCAAAATCGGCAGACACGTTTCTTTGAAACTCCAGGTAATCCCTTTGCCTGCCCATCATAACAACGCCGCTGCCTTCTTCAATACGTAAGAATTGATCAAGTAAAGGGTGTATTTCCAAGCCTATGTCCTCGCCCGGGTTTATGCTCATTAAAGTAAGCTGCAAGTGTTTCCCCGTCCATAACGCCGTGCGAAAAGTGTTGTTCCGCTTTGTAACTTCTTCTATATTGACGACAAACGGTTCCGGCCCATAATCGGCAAACCTTGTATAATATCCGGAATTATACATGGGTCTGTTATTATCAGCACCATACATGCTGTTGCTGTTCATATAACCCGGGTTGCCTTGGGGGAATTCCCCAAACGAAGGGTACCTCCTATAGCGGTCATACATATTCATCGTTCCTTTCGGTTTGTTCTACAGATTATAATATGCGCCATATGTATAGTATGTTTGTTATTTTCAGCATAAATGGCCTGAAAACACAGAGGAGATTATTGTTTTTATAGCATTAAGCCCTATTCACCTTCAGTTTACCTTTTATAATACCGATATTACTAATAGATAATAGTTGCCGGCAAGTAAACGCCGCGGTTTCTTTTTAGTCGGTGCGGAAAAGGGAGTATTTCCGCGTTATCAGACCGCTGCGGTAAGTTCGGCTAAATATGGGAGAGGTAAGCAAGGGTATTCATATAATATTTTATAGTTATAGAACCAACTCGGCAACCTCTGAAAAACGGGCGCTGCTTATAAGTTTTCCGGCTGGACAAGGCTTTAAGCGGCCGTCTTAAAGCGCAAGTATATTCCAAAGACAAAGATTGAACGGATTATTAGGGAATATGCGTCATAATAGGAGTTGGGGCAATGCCTTATTCATCACTGTTTTCAATAATGTTCTTCTCCGTATGCATCGCTTCGCTGGTGATGGGCATTTTCGTACTGCAGAACGATAGAAAAAAGCATGTCAATCGCTGCTTTTTTGCGTTAATCGCATCGGTAAGCATATGGTCTGCAGGGCTTGCTATTGCCAACTCCGCCCCCGACGCCGCGACATGTGAAATATGGCGCCGTTTTTCCGCCGTCGGCTGGGGTACGGTTTACAGTATAATGCTTCACTTTGTACTGATTATTACCGGAAGAGTAAAGCTGCTTAAGAAATGGTGGTTCTATGTTTTACTATATCTGCCCGCAGTAATTACCGTATTGGCATATGCGATTCCATCGGGCATCAACCAGACGCCATACCATCTTCAGCAGACTGAATTCGGTTGGGTAAACGTGGCGCAGGTGGCGGATTATAATATTTGGGACTGGGTGTTTTTGGCCTACTATGTCGGCTATTCCGTTACCGGTTTGATACTCGTGCTGCTTTGGAACATACGGTCCAGTGATCATAGCATAAAAATGCAATCACGCGCCATTTTTCTGTCTTTTACG
>JAEZIZ010000098.1 GCA_023415915.1 Bacillota bacterium
CCAGATCATCCAGATTCACGATTTCTAGTGTTTTTCTGTTATCTTCGTTCTTGTTCAGCAATATTAATCACCCTATTTCATTGTACCAAAAAAGCCAGCTCTTCGCTGACTTTTTTGACACTCTGAATCGCCGCTTAAAGCAGCGATTTTTTTTGCACTGACATTGAGATGATGTTATAATAACATGCGTGTATTTAATGTCCTGTAAGCCCGCGAATTTTGTATGCTTTGTATATATAAACCAGCGGTTTTTAAGGGCGATAAAAATATAAGGAGCTGAACTACTTGTACAAGATTATCACAAAGCAAACGCTTAACGAGCAGGTCAAGCTTATGGTAGTCGACGCGCCGCTTATAGCTAAAAAGGCGCAGGCGGGACAATTCATAATGCTTCGCGTGGATGATAAGGGCGAGCGTATTCCGCTGACGATAGCCGACTTTGACCGGGACGCCGGAACCGTGACCATTATCTTTCAGGAGGTCGGTAAAACGACGCTGCAACTGGGCGCTTTAAATGAAGGCGATTCCCTTGCGGATTTCATAGGGCCGCTCGGCAAACCGTCCCACTTCGGTGAAGACGTTAAAAAGGCCGCGGTAATAGGCGGCGGGCTCGGTACGGCGATAGCGTACCCGCAGGCTAAAAAGCTTAATTCGATGGGCGTGGAAGTAACGTCTATAGCGGGCTTTCGCAACAAGGACCTCATACTGCTTGAAGACGAGATGCGCGCCGTGTCGTCAAAGCTCATAATAACGACGGACGACGGCAGCAACGGCAACAAGGGCTTCGTTACCGACGCGCTCAAAAAAGAGATAGAATCGGGCGAGAAGTTCGATCTTGTAGTCGCTATAGGCCCGCTTGTAATGATGAAATTCGTGTCGCGCCTTACTCGGGAATACGGCATAAAGACGCTTATAAGCATGAACCCGATAATGATAGACGGCACGGGGATGTGCGGAGGGTGCCGCGTCACCGTTGGCGGAAAAACGAAGTTCGCGTGCGTGGACGGCCCGGATTTCGACGGCCACGAAGTGGATTTCGATGAAGCCATGAGAAGGCAGACGATGTATAAAAAGCAGGAAGATCACTCCTGCAAATTGTATGAGGGGGTACGGTAAATGGCACAGCGCAATATGGATCTTAAAAAAACACCGATGCCTGAGCAGGACCCCCATGTAAGGGCGTCAAACTTCAGCGAGGTAGCGCTTGGATATACGGAAGAAATGGCAAAAAACGAGGCTATGCGCTGCCTGCAGTGCAAGAACCAGCCGTGTGTGGCCGGATGCCCCGTTAACGTGCAGATACCCGAATTCATAAAGCTCATTGCCGAAGGGGATGCAATGGGCGCTTACGAGAAGATACGCGAGACGAACGGCCTGCCAGCCATATGCGGGCGCGTCTGCCCGCAGGAGACTCAGTGCGAGAAATACTGCGTTCGCGGCATAAAGGGCGAGCCGGTGGGCATAGGCAGGCTCGAAAGGTACTGCGCGGACTACGCGATAGAAAAAGGCGCGAAAAAAGCCGAATGCAAGCCGCTGACCGGAAAGAAAGCGGCCGTCATAGGCTCGGGGCCTGCAGGACTCACGTGCGCGGCTGACCTTGCTAAAAACGGCGTTGAAGTGACTATATTCGAGGCGTTCCATACGCCGGGCGGAGTACTCGTGTACGGCATACCCGAGTTCAGGCTGCCCAAGGCGCTCGTTCAGAAGGAGATAGACACGCTTTCTGATATGGGCGTAAAGATAGAAACCGACATGGTTATAGGCCGCGTGCTGACTATAGACGACTTAAAAGCTATGGGCTATGAGACCATATTCATAGGCACGGGCGCGGGGCTGCCGAGCTTTATGAACATACCCGGCGAGAACCTCAACGGTGTTTATTCCGCCAACGAGTTCTTAACGCGCATCAACCTGATGAAGGGCTATAAGTTCCCCGAATACGACACGCCTGTTGTAAAGCATAAGAAAGTCGCCGTCGTGGGCGGAGGCAACGTCGCGATGGACGCTGCAAGGTGCGCCAAGCGTCTCGGCGCCGAAGACGTATACATAGTATACCGCAGGAGCGAGGCGGAGATGCCCGCAAGAGCGGAAGAAGTCGAGCACGCCAAGGAAGAGGGCATAATATTTCAGTTCCTCGTTAACCCCGTCGCGATACTCGGCACGGAGGACGGCTATGTGCGCGGCATGACGCTGCAGAAGATGGAGCTCGGCGAACCGGACGCTTCGGGAAGGCGCAGGCCTGTGCCCGTGGCGGGCTCAGAGTACGATATAGAGCTCGACGCGGCGATAATAGCGATAGGCACGAGCCCCAACCCGTTGCTGCAGCAGGAGACGCCGGGGCTTGAAACCCAGAAGTGGGGCGGCATAATAATAGACGAGAACACGGGCGCAACGTCGGTAGACGGCGTTTACGCAGGCGGCGACGCCGTTTCGGGAGCCGCTACCGTAATACTCGCTATGGGCGCGGGCAAAACGGCAGCAAAAGCGATGCTGGAATATATGGAGAAGAAATAACCTGAATATAAAATCCCGGGGTGTCAGCATCCCGGCTTTTTTTATTTTTGAATCTCCCCGGTGTAATGAAGAAAAGGTGGGGCGCAACATCGGAACAGAAATAGCCTTCCCCTTTAGGGGAAGGTGGCGCGGCTTGCCGCGTCGGATGAGGTGGCAAGCAAAAGCTTCTTATATTTACACCTCATCAGTCAAGCACCAGTATGTTAGCCAAAATGCATGACCGTCCATCCTGTGTTTGACAGCTTCCCCTCATAGGGGAAGCCTTTAATATCCAAATATCATGAGGTTTCTTAAGTTCTAAATACGAAAAATAATACCTTCCCCTTTGTGGAGAGCCGAAGGCGAACGCGCTCAATGAGCGAAAAAGCGAGCCGGAGGCTCTGTAACTAAAGGAGAATGCCGAACGGTAGTGAAGGCAGGCGACTATTACAAACAGAGGAAGGTGGCGCACAGCGCCGGATGAGGTGGAAATACTGACTTCTATGTTGGTACAGCATGCAATCCCATCGTTTTTTACACCTCATCAGTCAAATGCTTCGCATTTACCGGCCCCTCGGAGGAGAAGCCACTAATATCAAAATATCGTGAGGTTTCAGAGAAGAAGTAGGGGCGGTCATTGACCGCCCGCTTTTTTCATTACAATCCTTTTTGTTTTGACTGCTTACGTTATCTTTATAAAGAACAGATTCTTGCTGCGCGAACCCACGACGACGTAGTTGCCGAACACTACGGGCGTGGCTTCGAATTTATTGTATATCTTGTTCGCCTCGTCTTTAAGCGACAGCTTGCTAACCTCCGTGGCCGACTGCCCGTCCGCCTTAATGAGCGCGACCTCTCCGTCTATATCGCACTGTATTATATAGCCCTGCCCGTCCGCCGTATAAACGGGCACGGGCGACGAGGGCGACCAGCCCTCCGCTTCCATGTCGTAGCTCCACTTTAAATCGCGGGTGTTCTTGTCGAGCGCCACGAGACGGCTCGTAGTGCTTTCACCCTTGACCTCCTGCGTCACATTATAGATTATGAGCCCCTCAAGGCTTGTTCCTTTTTTGCCGAGCACGGGCGAGGCGAGTATGCCGCCGTCGACATCACCGGACTGTACGGTAAATGGCGCTTCCCATATAACTTCGCCTGTGAGACCGTTTATCTTCCGGGCAAATGCCGTGCCCTGCCCCGGCTGTGCGTTATGCACGGATTCGTCGTATTCGCAGCCGGTATAGAGGTAGAATGTACCGTTTGCGGGGTCCTCCTCCAGCACCATAGAGACGTCGCTGTCGTCCCCCAAATCGTTGGCGTACACGAGCGTCATAGTGTTTAAGTCTACGCACTGCAGCAGCCCCGCGTTGTCGGTGAATATCACATAATTCTTCCATGCGACAACGGAGTTCTCTATTCCCCATCTGCCGCCGCTTGCCTTATCCCTGTCCCTGTTTGCGGGCGTCGTGTACCTGTACTTCACCATAGGCTTCGGGTCCATAGTCACGGTACCGGCGCTCTCGTCGTAGGAAGTGTTGAGCTTAACGGTGTAAAGCACGCCGTTTTCCCCCGGCACTATGAGCGTGTCCGTTTCCGCGTCTATAAGCGCGCTCGAATCATACGCCTGCCAGCTTCGCAGTGCGAACGGGTCCGCATTGGGCGCGCCGAACTTATATAGCTCTTTGCCATCAATAAGGCTGTATGCACGGAAGTACATGTCGTTGCATTTCGTATCGCTGCCTTCGGGGTTGAGCCCCTGCCCCACATAAATAATCGGATACCCACGCGGGTCTAAGCTCGCCGTGCCCTTTGTGGGCGCGCCTATCTTTATCGGGTTCCTCGTCTTCTCGCCCGTCTCCAGCTCCTCAAAGTATATGTTGCCGTCGAGCGAACATATTATGACCTCCGTAAAGCCGGCCTTATTCCTGAACGATTCGTAGATTGACGTCATCTTCTCGCGCAGCGCGTCCGGCCATTTCACTACCAGCGGCTGCCCCGTCCATCCGCTGCCTCCCCAGCCGTTTATCACGCCCGTCTGCTTCGGTTCGCGTATATTCGTCAGCTTCTGTTCCGTAATCTCCGCCGTGCCCCAGCTGGGCATGTCCCGGTAGTTATTGCCGCGGAACGTTATCACGCCCTCCAGCGCCGTATACTCGCTCCCTACGCCGAACGATATCGGGTCGGGGCGCTCGTATGTCGCTACCTCATTGCCGTCGTTCATTATCTTCGTCTCAAAGCCGAATGTCGCGGGGTCGGTCTTGCCCGCCACGGGTTGCGGCAGCAAGTCCGCCGGCATCGACGGTTCGGGCGTTTCGGTCGGAGTTTCGGATTCCATGGGCTCTAAAAGTCCGCTCTTATTTGGCGGGCTCAACACCATGGATTCACCCGGCTTTTCGGGGCTGCCCGGCTTGTCGGTAACCGCCTTTACAATGAAAAATATACCTACCGCGAGCGCGGCTATCAGTACGCCTAAGATAACGTAGAACCTTGCGCGAGCCTTGCGCCTGAATCTGCGTTTTCTGGCATAGTATCTTCTTTTGCTCATGTTTCTTTCCCCTTTCGTAAAATACCACCACGTATGTTTACGATCCCAAAAAAACACGAACCAATAATATACGCTTCTTTTCTGTTGATAGCAAAAGCCCGAAGCACAGCTGCTCCGGGCTGAAGTGCATTAAGATATCTTTATGAAGAACAGGTTCCTGCTTCGCGATCCCACTACTATCATGTTGTTATAAACGACGGGCGTAGCCTCGAAGTTGTTCTGCTCCGTCACCTTGCCGTCGCTGCCCGTCTTTTTAAGGGCAAGCGTGTCAACGGCTTTTCCCGTGGCTCCGTCTATCAGCGCTATGTCGCCGTTGCGGTCGCACTGTACTATATAGCCCTTGCCGTCCGGCGTATACACCGGAACGGGAGAGGACGGCGACCAGCCGGTAATATCCATGTCGTAGCTCCATTTTTCTTCGTGCGTGTTCTTATCGAGCGCTACGAGACGGCTTGTCGTAGAATTGCCCTTTACCTCCGCCGTTATGTTGTATATTATCAGCCCGGCCATGCTCGTGCCTTCCCTACCGAGCACTGGGGAAGCGAGTATGCCTCCGTCCACCGCTTCGTTCGAGGAGTCTACTGTATAAGGCACTTCCCATATTATTTCGCCCGTAAGTCCGTTTATCTTGCGCGCGTAAGCCGTGCCCTGCCCCGGCTTTGCGTTTGCCACGCCGTCGTCGTACTCGCAGCCAGTGTAGAGGTAGAACGTATTGTTTACCGGGTCTTCCTCGAGCACCATAGAAACGTCGCTGTCGTTGCCCAGATCACTCGCGTACACGAGCGCCATAGTGTTAAGGTCAAGGCACTGCAGCAGCCCGGCGTTGTCGGTGAATAAAAGGTAGTTCCTCCACGCGACGGGCGAATTCTCAATGCCGTACCTTCCGCCGAGGTTCTTTTCCCTCGACTGATTCAATGGCGAATCGTACCCGTATTTCACCACAGGCCCGGGGTTCATGGCCACGGTTCCAGCTGCTTCGTCGTAAGACGTGTTGAGCTTTACCGTGTATATTATGCCGTTCTCGCCAGGCTGTATCAGCGTGTCCGCGCTCGCCGATATCAGCGGGCTAGAATCGTACGCCTGCCAATTGCGTATGGCGAGCGGGTCCCTGTCGGCAAAGCCTATCTCCATAAGCTTCGTTCCATCAATAAGGCTGAACGCGCGGAAGTACATGTTTTTGCATCCGCTGGCGCTGCCGTCGGCCTGCAGGCCCTGCCCTACGTAAATAATCGGGTATCCGCGCGGGTCGAGGCTCGCCGTGCCCTTTGTGGGCGCGCCTATCTTTATGGGGTCCCTTGTCTTCTCGCCCGTTTCCAGCTCTTCAAAATATATGTTGCCGTCGAGCGAGCAGATTATTGCCTCCGTAAAGCCCTGCTTCGTCCTGAACTGTTCATAGATCGACGTCATCTTTTCGCGCAGCGCGTCCGGCCATTTCACGACAAGCGGCTGCCCCGTCCAGGCGAGGCCTCCCCACCTGTCTATCGCGCCCGTCTGCTTTGTGTTGACAAGCGTCAGTTTTTGCTCCGTTATGTCCGCTGTACCCCAGCTGGGCATATCCCGGTAGTTGTTGCCGCGGAACGTTATCACGCCCTCGAGCGCCGTATATTCGTCGCCGCTGCCAAATGAAATGGCCTCGGGTCTCTGGTATGTCGCCACCTCAACGCCGTCGCTCATTACCTTCGTCGTGAATCCCAGCGTTGCGGCGTCGGTCTTGCCCGGCACCGCCTGCGGCACGGTATCAGCTGAAATCGAAGGCGCGGGCGTCGGCGTCGGCTCGGTGGAAACCTCCGCTGACGGCAGCCCTTCGCTCTGTGCAGGAGGCGTCAGAACCGCCGACTGGCTCGGCTTCTCGGTTGTGCCCGGCTTGCCCGTAACCGCTTTTACTATAAAAAATATTCCCACCGCAAGCGCTACCAGCAGCACTCCTATTATAACGAAAAATCTTGCTTGCGCTTTCCGTCTTGTCACTCGTTTTCTGCCATAGTTTCTTCTGCTCATTTTTCCTCTTTTCCGATCCGTTTTACCCCAAAAGACCACCTTTTAAGAGTAAACTATATTAACCACCACGTATCTTAAAACTACTATATGCCGATAATGCTTAAGTCCGCAGCGGTATCAGCTCATATGCTCGGTTTCGGCACCAAGGCCTGTGTACGCGCGCACCTTTATGATTTCATACGTACCGCCGTCCGCCGAAACGCTTATTATTAACGTATTGTCTGATCCGACCATCGTACGCTCCGGCGCCTTCTCATCAGGGCGTATTACCTGAAGCTCGTTAAGCCAGGGCGACCCGAAAGCAATAGCTAAAGCCATTAAAAGTGTTATTGCGAAGAATAAAGCGGCTACGCTCCTCATACTCACCTCCCATTATCCGTTTCTTGCCCATAACCATATCACAAATATGTAAAAAATTCTACCCTGTCATGCTTCTGAGGCAATATATTAAGCTTTTCTTAAGCATTATACCTTAAACGCTGCGATGG